>JANOWU010000319.1:0-20147 GCA_031418035.1 Acidimicrobiia bacterium | reverse complement strand
AGGGTCTGGGCGGCGTCGAGCATCACCATCGCCGAAGGATCGTATGCATACGTTGGGTAGGTCGAAACGTAGTACTCGTACGTTGAGTCCATGTAGGCGTCCCACGACGACGCGTCGATTCCGACTCCGCGTGGGTCAGCGAGGTTTCGATTGCGATCGAGCACATTGATGTCGGCGGTGTGGAGTTTCGCCAGCATCTCGCAGAGATGGCGCATCACCGAGTCGGCCTGATCGACATCGGGGCCGCCGTTGAAAAGGTCCGAGGTGTGTCCGCTGCCATGCATACGCTCAAGGACCATGGCCGGCTCCCCGAACACCGTCGGATTCATCTCGGCGCCGTAACTCCGACTCACCGGAATGTCGGTATGTTCGCGTATGGCCTCGATGAGTTCATGCTCAACCTGGCGACTCGTGACCAGAATCGACGCCGACGCCGGCGGGTCTTTGCGAAGGATGAGGGGCAGAGTCTCGTGGGAACCGTTTCGGTGGATGCGGGCGTTGAACCGGTATGTTTCCCGCGAGAATCCACCGGGGATCGGCTCGACTCCGTCGACCACTACCTCCTCGCAGTCGGGAATAGCGGCTCGCAAAAACGACGCAAGAGCTTCATTCATGGTCATCTGCTTCTTTGGTGTCGTGGGCTAGGAAATCCTGCGTCGAGAACCTAGATCAACGGGCGCAACATTGCGCAACCGGCAAGATGTCATCGAATCGGGGTGTGTGCCTCCGGAGGCGGTGTCGAACCGGGCTCGCGCAACTCAGCAATTGCGGCCCAAAGATCCGCCGCCGAGGCAGGTCCGACAAAGTTCGACCGGACGACACCCTGCGCATCGGCGATGACAACCGTCGGCACGGCGTCGATGCCGTAGCGTTCGTGGATCGTCTTGTTGTCCTGATACGAAAGGACGGCAGTTGCCACTGCGGCACTCTCCAAGACGAGAACCTTGGGCACCACCGTTGCGCACGAATCACACGTATCGGACGTAAACGCGACGATGAGCCAATCGGAATCCGGTCGGACGAAATCGGCCCGATCGAGTTGCGCCGGGACACCCCACGGCTTCTGCGTTGGGGGCTCGGGCTTTCGCTTCTTGACGATCTCGGCGACCAAGACTCCGAGCGCCACGAGGACGGCGACGACAACGAGCGTCGTTTTCATCGAGGACCCGCCTTCGAGAACGTCATAGGAACATCTCGACAATTGTTGCGGCCATGTCATCAGTGCGCTCGAGCAGGCCGAAGTGGCTGCGGCCCGGAAAGGCTTGCAAGGTGCCGTTCGGCAGATTTCGTGCCTGGAGAGGAGTGATCTCCTTGAAATGGTCGCCGGTGAATTCTCCGCACCCGATAATGACACGGGCCTTTATCTCGTCGAGGTGCTCGATGAGGTCAGTGTTCGCACACTCGAAGAGAGAAGCTTCGTCCTCGGGGCGACAAGCTAAGCGTACACATGGCTCACCCGTCTCGGGATCCAAGCTTGCGTTGAATCCGTACTCGACGTACGCACGAAGACACTCATCGTCGATCTCGGAGAACGGCGGTTTGGCCTTGAAGTTTTCGTATGCGGAGTGCTTCGAGGCAAAGACGTCGCGACGGCGCCTCGCTGCCACCGCCATGCGATTGTCGGTCGGTCCGCTGTCGAACGTGCGGGGGAAGATGACCGGCTCGTAGCCGAAGATCCCGGAGAAGGTACCCGGTCGGTGACGTTCGCCAGAGATCAGCGAGTAGCCACCCTGACTGTGACCGACGCCGAAAACGTCGCCTCGGCCTGAAAGCTCGAGCGCATCGAGTCCCCGGCAAAAGTCTTCGGTGATCCCATCCCACGAAAGGTTCCCGTTCGCCGGTGATGTGGCCTGACCCTGAGCGCGAACGTCGATTGCGTAGCAATGAAAGTGGTTGCGCAATCTCTCGATCAGCGGTGCGTACGCGTGGGAGTGGAGCCCCGTGGCGTGGCCCACCACGAAGGGATGCCCCGTGCCGCCGAAGTCATAGGCCCGGGCGACGACGCCGTCCGTTGAATCGACGTCGAAGCAAACTTCAGAAAAGGGGAGCGTATAGACGGGCCTATCGGTCGATGCGGAAGGTGAAGCGTTCACGGTGTGCCATCGTAGGTGCGGTGAACGCTGAGGAAGAAGACGCGGCAGCCGTCGAGGCGGCGAATCAGGCCTTTTATGAAGCATTCGAGCAGCGTGACTTCGAGGCGATCAGCGATTGCTGGGAGCACAGCGACCGAGTGATGTGCACCCATCCGGGCTGGTCAACCTTGCACGGATGGTCGTCGGTCTCCGCGAGTTGGTTCGCATTGTGCACGAACGCCCAGCGTCTGCAGTTCATTCTCACCGGAACGCAGGTCGGTCTCGCCGGTGACGGTGCATGGGTGTCGTGCGATGAGAACATCCTCGACGCAGCAACCTCGGCGACGGTCGCCGCGCTCAACTTCTTCGTGCGGGCGCCTGGATCGCGGCACGGTTGGCTGATCGTCGCCCACGCAGGGTCACTGGTGCACGCACGGGCCGACGCGCCCTAGCCCTCCGATGGCTTAGCCCTCCGATGGCTGGGCGGCCGATGGCGGCGCGCCCGACTCCGACAGGTCTGCGTCGCCCAGAAACTCGATCATCGTCGCCGCGTTCGTGACCCCGTAGTCCTGCCAGCAGTTGTTGAAGAGCACGTGCATGGAGTCGACCGACGGTGCGAACTCACGAAGTCGACCCGACCAATGGGCAAGTTCAGCGTCGTCGTACAGGTACATGAAGCGTTCCGCGGCAGTGATGCCGCGCCTGTCCCAGTTCTCGTCGTTGTGGCCGTGGAATCGAATGACGCCGAGCCCATTCGTCGCCGCGAGCACCGGCGGCATCGACGATGTGAAACCCTGCGGTTCGTCGACGCAGACAAACGTCAGTTTGTTCTCCTCCAGGAACGAGAGCGTGGAATCGCACTCGTGGTCGGTAAGCCATTTCGCGTTGCGAAACTCGATCAGACAGGGATAGGGGTCGAGCATCTCAACGGCGTCGAGGATCATGTCTCGATGGGAGGTCTTTGGACCGAACCACTCGGGGTATTGCAGCAAGATCGCGCCGAGTTTGCCCGCATCATGAAGCGGCGAGAGCGCGTGGCGGAAACGATTCCAGCATTCGTCGACGGCCTGCGATGAAAGATGTTTTGCGTAAAGGTTGCGCTTGTCGCGAAACTCCGGCTTCACGTCATCTTGCAAGTCCTCCCAGAGCGCGTGGGGAAATGTCGGGTGTCCGGTCAGGAGGGACCACGCCTTGACGTCCATCACGAAGTTCTCGGGCGTGCGTTCGACCCAGGAGAGCGCGAGCTCCGGCGTCGGAGGAAAGTAGTAGGTCGAATCGACCTCCACGACCGGGAATCGGGCCGCGTAGTAGGCCAGGCGCTCGGCGGCCTTCATGGACTTTCGTGGGTACCACGACGCGTCTTTGGTGAGCGACGAGTCCGCCCAGGAGCATGTTCCTACCCGGATGTCGGCCGACTCGATCTTGAGAATCGGCCCGAGGCCCGATCCTTCCGTTACTCCCGGCAACTCAGCCACGGCTGTTGAAGTATCCCAACAACAACATAAGCGACACGCCGACGACTCCGAAGAGAAGGTACTTGCCCCAGTCGTGCCACCAATGCCCCTCCACCGGAGGCTGCCGAGATCCGCCGAAGTGACGTGCCATCTTTCCGATGCCGAGGATCGCGCCTTCCACCGTCATCGAGTTGGGCATCGGGTCCACGAGCACCATTGCCTCAGTGGCACCTTCCTCGAAGTCCTCCGGGTCGCTTTCGATCGGGGGTGCGTCGCCAGCATCGACGACCTGATCGTCGACGCGGATGCGAATGGTGCGTCCGTCCGACGTATCGATACGCTTATCCATGGATTCAGCGTACGCGCATCGCTGCGTGAACGCGACCCACAGGAGCGAGATACGGTGCAGCTGTGGACCTTCCTGTCATGCCACCGCTGTCGCCGATGCTCGCCAAGCCTCACAGTGGTTTGCCGCCCGGCGACAACTGGTTGTTCGATCCGAAATTCGACGGTTTCCGTTCCATCGTGTTTCGCGATGGTGACGAGATAGTTCTGGGGAGCCGCAACGAGAAGCCCCTTACCCGCTACTTTCCGGAGCTGATCGAATCGCTGCGAAGCGCGCTTCCCGAGCGGTGCGTGCTCGACGGTGAGATCGTCGTGAGCGTCGATGGAATCCTCGACTTCGACGCACTCCAGCAACGCATCCATCCCGCCGACTCGCGGGTGCGGATGCTGGCGGCGAAGACGCCGGCAATGTTCGTCGCGTTCGACCTTCTCGCGCTGGACGATGCAAACCTCATGGCGACACCGCTTCGGGACCGGCGGGCGCTGTTGGAGCAAGCATTGGCCGACGCGGCGCGCAATTCCGAAGGCATGGTTCGCGTGACGCCGGCGACGCGCGACCGAGACACGGCCGCGGCGTGGTTCGTCGAATTCGAGGGAGCGGGCCTGGACGGGATGATTGCGAAAGATCTTCTGTCCACATATCAACCTGACAAGCGGACGATGGTGAAGATCAAGCACGAGCGAACCGCCGATTGCGTGTTGGCCGGCTTTCGCTTTCACAAGCACTCGACAGATAAGGAGCCGCTTCTCGGTTCGATGCTGTTAGGGATCTACGACTCGGACGGACGACTCAATCATGTCGGTGTCACGGCCAGTTTCACCGCAAAGCGTCGAGCCGAACTCATTGGCGAACTTGCCCCGCTTCGAGAGAACGCGTTGGTGGACCATCCATGGTCGGGCTGGGTCGAGGCAGCGAACGAAGCTGCACAAGCGGGTCAGCGTCTGCCCGGAGCCCAGAGCCGATGGAACGCAACGAAGGACCTGTCGTTCGAGCCTCTGCGCTGCGAACGCGTGGTCGAGGTGGCCTACGACCACCTTCAGTCGGGGCGATTTCGGCATGCCACGACGTTCAAACGCTGGCGTCCTGATCGAGATGTAGCAACGTGTACATACGATCAACTCGAAGAGGCGAATCCCTATACGTTCGCTGACGTACTGTCCGCTCGCGGATAAGGTCATTCGATGGCCGATGATGCTGTCACGTTGGAATTGTGCGGGCATGAGGTCAAGGTGTCGCACCCGGAGAAGGTCTTCTTTTCGGGAACAGGGGCGACGAAACTCGATCTCGTCAACTACTACCTTGCGGTGCAAGATCCGCTGCTGCGATCGATGGGTGGACGTCCGATTCTGATGGACCGGTACCCGGATGGGGCAAGTGGAAAGTCGTTCTTTCAGAAGCGGATTCCCTCGGGGACGCCGGATTGGGTACAGACCACGATCGTTGCGACGCCAAACGGCACAGACTCCGAGGCGTGGGTGTGCGCCGACATCGCGCACGTCGTGTGGGCGGTGAACATCGGTTGCCTCGGCTTTCACCCCTGGCCCTGCCTGGCCGCGTCGCCGGAGATCACCGATGAACTTCGCATTGACCTCGATCCGCAGCCGGGCGTGACGTTCGATCAGGTCCGGGAGGCGGCGAACGAGGTGCATCAACTCTTCAGCGAACTCGGCATAGTGGCGTTCCCGAAGACCACGGGTAGTCGAGGAGTCCACGTGTACGTGCGCGTCCAGCCCGGATTGGATTCCTATGACGTTCGCCTCGCTGCCGTTGCTGTCGCTCGGGAGTTGGAGCGCCGTCGCCCCGACCTCCTGACGGCGGCGTGGTGGAAGGAGGAGCGCGGGACGCGTGTGTTCGTCGACTTCAACCAGAACGCTCCGCACAAGACGGTTTTTGGTGCGTGGGCGGTGCGTCCCAGAGTGGGTGCGCAAGTCAGCACGCCGTTTGGCTGGAATGAGCTCGATTCGGTGATTCCCGACGAACTCACGTTGCACAATGTGCCGCAGCGCTACACACAGGCGGGCGACCCGTGGGCGGCCATGAACGAGAGCCCGCAGGATCTTTCGCCGCTCCTGGAGATGTCTCGTCGAGACTTCGCATCGGGCCTGCTCGACGCCCCATGGCCACCGGTGTATCCGAAGATGCCGTTCGAACCGCCCCGAGTGTCGCCGAGTCGTGCCAAGAAGGCCTAGCGGCCGAGCGGCGAGCGGCGAGCCGGACTGCGTCTCTAAGGTAAGCCTAAGTTTTGCTTGACGCCCGACGTTAGGTGTGGCTAACTAGTGGAGTGAGCTTTGCCTGTCTTCGAGCGAGGGGTTGATCGCCATGGTCGTATGTTCGTGTGCGGTCGTAAGCGATCGCACGATTCGCGCTGCCATCGCCAGTGGTGTCACGACGGTCGGCGAACTCGTCACGTGCAGCCGAGCCGGAAGCGGATGCGGCGGATGCCTCAGCGAAATCGAACGGCTCCTTGCCGACCACGATCTCGAGCACCGCTCCGTCCTCGCGCAGGCGTGCTGACACCGGCGCCTACGATAAAGCTTCACCACAGAAGCTTCTTGACAGCAGCTTCATCACCGAGTTCGGCGCACCCGAGAGGAAACAGTGAAAGGTCACGACGTCATCATTGAGGTGCTCAACGACGTGTTGACTGCCGAACTCACGGCAATCAACCAGTACTTCATCGACTCGAAAATGGCCGCCAACTGGGGCTACCAGCGTCTCGCCGGTCACTTCCGAGAGGAATCGATCGACGAGATGAAAGACGCCGAGGCGCTCATCGAACGCATCCTGTACCTCGACGGACTCCCGAACCTTCAGCGTCTCGGGACGGTGCGAATTGGCGAGACGATTCCCGAAAAGCTCGAGCTTGCGCTCGACCTGGAACGTGTGGCCATCGAGCGCCTCAACAATGGCGTGGCCCGGTGCACCGAACTCGGGGATCATGGCACCCGTCAGCTTCTCGATCGCATCCTTCACGGTGAAGAAGAGCACGCCGATTGGATCGAGAGTCAGCTCGCGGCGATCAACCAGATCGGCGTGGCCAACTACCTCGCCCAACAACTCCACGACTGATTCTTGGAGCGCAGGTCGCTCCCAGAGCGACAAAGTGACCAAGAACGGCGGCCGATCTAGTTCGTGTTGTGGCGCGCCTCTTGGGGGATGCGGGCTTCGCCCGGGACAACCTTGGGCACCGGGTCCATGATGTGTCGCTGAGCGGGATTTAGGCCGCCCAGGAACTGGGGCGAGTACTCGTAGCCGAATCGCGTTCTCGCCCAACTGGGACCGTAGCGAAGGATGACGATGCGACGCTCGCCCTTGTTCGTCCGGCTGGCCGCGCCGTGCATGAGCGCATCGACGAACAGCAGCGCATCGCCGGCCTTGAGATAGGCGGGTATCGCGCCGGGGAGGTTGTCCATCCGGTCGCCTTTCGCATAGTCACCGGCGAGGGGATGCGCGAAGTTCGACTTGTGGCTGCCGGGGATAACCATCGTGGGGCCGTCGCCTTCGTCAACATCGCTGAGTGCGACGAGCACATTGAGTTGGCCGCAGCGAAACACGCCGTTCTCGTAGCGATACTGGGTCCGCATCGCGGCGTGGAAACCTCCGGAGTGCACAGGGTGATGGCCGCCGGCGGTGCGAATCGTTGCGATGCACTCGTCGATGAAGACGCCCTCCGTATAGCTCGCGTGTTCTCCGGCGTAGCGTCGAGCATGGGCGATCCAGCCTGGGTGGTCGATGAGATCGTCGAAGGCCCCGTCGAACTCGAGACAGTTGTGCAGTTCGTAGCCGGTGTCGGGTGTGTAATCGCGGCGCTGGGAGTTTCCGACCCACTCGCCTGCGGGAATATCGGGGAACCGGTCGAACGCGTCGATGAGCGATTCGAGTTGGTGTCGTGTGAGAACGTTCTCTCGGATCAAGTATCCCTGGAGATCGAACAGGTAATCGTCGAGTGCTGTCGGGGAAGTGCTGGGAGAGGACATGTCTAACCTTTCACGGAGCTTGAGGCAACGCTTTCCACGAAATAGCGCTGGGCGGCAATGAACACGGCAACGGGCGGAATCGTGGCGATGACGACGCCAGCCAAGACGAGATTCTGCTTGTCGGCCGCTCGTCCGCCGAGGGTGGAAAGGGCAATAGACAGAACGTTGCCTTCGAGGTTTCCCGAGTCACTGGCAATAAGTGGCCATACGAATGAGTTCCAGGCGTAGAGGAACGAGAAGCTGGCCAGCGTCGCGAGGGCCGGTTTGGCGAGCGGCACCAGAATCCGCCAGACGATACGAGCTCGAGACGCGCCGTCGATCAGTGCAGCCTCTTCGAGTTCGACCGGGAGCGTCGAGAAGAACTGGCGCATCAGGAACGTTCCGTAGGCGGAAAAGATGAAGGGGACCACGAGGGCAACCATCCGGTTGTTCCATCCCACGGCCACAACTTCCTGGAACAGCGGCACCATGAGAACGACGAACGGGATCATGATCGATCCCAGGTACATGAGGAAGAGCACGTTGCGGCCCTTGAACCGAACACGGCTGAAGGCATAGCCGCCGAGAATCGAGGTGAACAACTGGCCGACGACGACAAGGATCGTGACGAGGATCGTGTTGGTGAGAGCTCGGTCCAGATTCTGAAGCGCGCTTACTTCCTTGAAATTGCCTAGTTTCGCTCCGAGACGCTCCACGGGCTTGGTGTCTTCGTTGAGTGCCAGCACCGTTTCTTTGGGATTTGCCGGATCGGCGAACTGGCCGGCGATGGCAAAAGCCGGATCGAGGTACAGCTCGCGAACCGACCCCTCCACGGAGACGGTGTAGAGCGACTCCTCTTTGCCGTTGACCGTCATCTTCCTGCCGGTGTCTTTCGCATTGTCCGAAATCGCCAGCACCGAGGACGACGGATCGGCCGGGTCTCGGAAGATGGACGCGGAGACACCGTCGGCAATCTTGACCAGTTCGCGCTCCTTCCCGTTGACCTTCACCTTGAACACCGCGGCGGGTTCCTCCACGCCCGCAATGGCTCGCGTCACGGGAAGGTGCGGAAGGATCCGGGGCGGATAGTTGAAGACATCCTTTGAGTCTTTGACCGACGTCATGAGCGTGATGAGAAACGGAAAGACGATCGCCAGTGCGGCAACGACGAGGACAAGGTACGTGGCCGCCGTCGACAGGCGACTCCGGGTGCTCTTCATCTCAGATCGCCTTTCGTTGTTCGGCGCGGAACTGCAGGAACGTGAATGCGAAGATCAGAAGGAACAGCACCCAGGCCACCGCAGATGCGTAGCCGGGCTTGGACTCCTGGAACGACGTCCGGTAGAGGTAGAGCACCGGAGTCATGGTCGCGTTGTCCGGACCACCACCCGGCGACGGGGTGAGCACCCACACGATGTCGAAGAGCTGAAGCGCCAGCACGCTCGTGGTGACCAACACATAGAAGGTCGTCGGCCGCAGGAGGGGGAGCGTGATGTGTCGGAATCTGCGAAACGCTCCGGCCCCGTCGATCGCCGCCGCCTCCTGCAGTTCGGCCGGCACGGCTTGTAGGCCCGCCGAAAACAGCACGGTGTTGAACCCGAACGTCATCCACGCAAACACGAACACGATGGAGAACAGGGCCGTCCATTGCGAGGAGAGCCACTGGATCTGAACCGGGTTGTCGGGACGATCGATGCCGGGTAACGCGTCGAGAACAGAATTGACTCGGGTCAGGAAGTAGTTGAGGAATCCCACGCTTGCGTCGAGCAGCAACTTCCAGATGAGGGTGATGGAGACGACACCGGCAACGGAGGGGATGAAGTACAGGGCCCGGAACACCTTCGTGCCGCGAAGCTTCAACTGAAGCAACTGCGCAATCACCAGAGCAGGTACGACGCTCAGAGGAACGGCCAATAGGAGGAAGAGCAGAATGTTCTTGATGGAGAGCCAGAACACGGGGTCCTTCGCCGTGAGAATGGCGTGCCACCCGAACCAGTCGACGTGCATCAGAAGGGACTGCCCTTCGGGAATGACACCGTCGAGGGACGCTCCTGCCGACGGCATGGACCGATAGCCCAGCGTGAAGAGCGATCCGTAGTTCTTCAGTCCCACGAAGTTCTTGTCGCCGAGGAAGTCCCAGTTGAAGAAGCTGATGATCAGAGAGAAGACGAGGGGCCCGGCAAAAAACAGCGTGAAGCCGATCAGGTTGGGGGAGAGGTAGAGCCAGCCGGCGATCGTCTCGTTCTGGGACTGTGTGGTCATGAAGAGCGCATCTGCTCGTCGACCGAAGGCTTGGCGCAAAGCAAGTGCACATACAATAAGAATTGCGAAACAGATCAAGGGCCAGGGATTGAGAAGGCGCTTGACCGCGACGACAACAGGATGCCAGCCCCGTTGGGTAACGAGAAAACCGAGAAGGCCTGCGGCCGCCAGCGCGAGACCGAGTCGCTCGACGATTCGAGCCAACGCCACCTTGGCCGCTCGTTCGTGTGCCACGGCGAACCAGACCGCTCCGACGGTCGCCGCAGCGAGCCACCAGAAGCCATCGTGAAAGGCATCGGAGAACGCATTCAACGACCCGAAGATGCCCAGAAGGTGAGTAAGTGCAAGGGCCAGAAACACGGCGCTGAGGTACAGGGTGAACGTCGACAGGAACCGGCCCAGCCACGTCCGCCGTGGAACCTGCACTGCGGCCGCAAAGTGTGCAGCGGCACCGCACCCGAGCAGCACCGTCAGCACTACGCGCACGATGAAGGGCATGACGTCGCCGCCGCGCAGCACTGCTGCGAGAAAACCAAGTACACATGCAATTCCGAGGCCGAGGTGAACAAGACCGAGCAGCCGAAGCGTCTTCTTCACGTTGACACTGTCTGTGCCCGGAGCGATGTTTGACATTTGCGAACCGGGTCGCAGTGCGGACGAGGTGATCGACATGGTCCCTGTTGGTTTCAGTAGACACCAGGACTGGTGCGCGATTGGAATCCCGGAATTTACCCGAGGTGACAAAACGGGCCGGGGCGTTTGCCCCGGCCCATCGATGTAGCTGTAACAGGCGAACGTCTACCCGTTGAAGTTCTTCGCCTGGTCCTTGCAGATGGTCGACTTGTAGTCGGCGAGTGACTTCTTGCCCGTCAACACGGCCGTAACCGAGTCATTGAGGACCTTGTCGTAGGCCGGCCAGTCGCCGTCCCACAGCGGGCCTTCAGCAACCGGCTTCTCTGAGATGCCGTCGATGAATGCCTGGTTGTTCGCCGGGGGCGTGTAGGTCAAGAAGCTGGCCTTGGCCGATGCCGTCTGACGGCTTGGGATGTTGGCGCCGAGCTTGGCGATCGAAGCCTGCACGTCGTCTTGGGTGAGTGCGTCGACCAGGGCCCAGGCCTGAGCCGGATTCTTGGTCTTGGCGTTCACCACGTATGCGCCCCAGAACAGCCAGTTGCTCGGGCCACCGGGGCCGTCGGGAAGCTTCACAACGTCCCAATTGAACTTCAGGTTCTCGCGAGCGCCGGGGGTTGCCCAGCGACCGTTGATGAACATGCCGACGTTGCCAGCGTTGAACGGCTTCTCGGGATCTTCGCCCCATGCCACGGTGGTCTTGTCGACGTTGATGAGGTCGCTGAGGAACTGAAGACCCTTCACCGACGCATCGCTGTCGGCCGCACAGGCCTTGCGGTCAGCGGTGAAGAAGCCTCCGCCTGCTGCGTTCATGAAGTAGCCGTAGTTGGCCCACCAGCTGCTGAGGCCGAGGCCCTTGTTGGCGGTGCCGGTTGCGGTGACCTTCTTCGAGACGTCACGCATCGCTTCCCAGTTCCACTTGCCTTCCTTGGCAAGCTGACGGGGATCCGGTGCGCCGGCCTTGGCGATGAGGTCCAGGTTCAGGTACATGGCAAACGCGGACACGTCACGGGGGAGGCCCCACAGTGCCGAATTGTCCTTCTTGGCCTGGTTGACAGTCAGCGAGGCCATTGGGCCGGCGTAGTAGTTCTTGTCGGAGTAGCCCTTGGTCTTCGCGGCGTACGACCGCACGTTCAGGATCAGGCCCTTCTTCGCGAAATCGGCGATGTCGGTTCCCGGAATCCAGAAGACGTCGGGCGCCGTGCCGGCTGCGATTTCGGTGCGGAGCTTGTCCTGGTAGGGCGAACCCTCGGAGGTGCCGGCTTCGTACTTCAGCGTGATGTTGGCGAGCTTGGCATCAACGGTCTTGGAGATGGCGCTGTAGACGTCGATTTCGGCTTGGTTGTCGGGTCGGGTCCGCCAACGAAGATCAACTGACTTGGCCTTTTTCTTGGTGGCGGCCGAGGCCGGGAAGTTGGCGATGAATGGAACGACGACGGCAACGACACCGGCCATCGCCACGAGTTTGCGATGTTTCATAAAGCGGGATCCCCTTGAGTGTGAGTGGGCGGCCGAGTCCAAAAGACGGATTCGTAGAACCCTCGCCGAGGCGAAAACTTCTAGTGGCCGTGAACGTTCACGGGAACGTTCACGGCCTTAGAGTAGGCCAGGTTCAGAAGGTCTGGCAACCACTGCACCACATGCAGCAGTTTTTGGTTGGTCGTAAAGGAGTGAGCGTCATGTCGAGAGCGAAACGTGTCACGATCACCGAGATTGCGCGCGAATGCGGAGTCTCGGCGCAGACGGTTTCTCGCGTCTTGAACAATCGCCCCGATGTTTCCTTCGCCACGCGCGAACTGGTCGAGAAGGCCATTGCGAACACCGGCTATCAGCCGAGTGCCTTGGCGCGCGGGCTCGTCAGCCGCCGGAGCAACACCCTTGGTGTCGTCGTCGGTGGCCTGGGAAACGTCGGTGTTTCCCAACTCCTGAACGGCATTGTGAGCCAAAGCCAGTCCGCCGGGTACGGCCTGCTGTTACGCGAGATCGTCGACACGACCACGCCCCACATCGAACCGGTCATCAACATGTTGGTGTCGCATCAGGTGGAGGGGATCATTTTTGCGATGCCGTCGACGGATTGGACGGTTGCCCTGGCCGATGAAGTCACCGCCCAATGTCCGCCGGCCATCTTTTTGAAGCGCGAGCCCTCACCGCTTCATACGACGATCGGCATCGACAACGAGGAAGCGGCGTACCATGCCGTGCAGCATCTGTTGGCCCTCGGGCGAACACGAATCGCGCACATCACCGGCCCCGAGCCGTGGCTGGAAGCGCGTCAGCGGCGCAAGGGGTGGGAGCGCGGAATGAAAGAGCGCGGTCTTTCGATCGTGCGCAAAGCCCAGGGCGACTGGTCGTTGAACTCGGGCCGGGCCGCATTTCGTTCGCTGTTGGCGGACCATCCCGACACCGACGCGGTGTTCGTGAGCAACGATCAAATGGCGTTCGGTGTCTTGCGTGAGGCAGCGGAACGGGGACTCCGTGTGCCCGACGATATTGCCGTCATCGGTTTCGACGGCGTCGCCGAAGGTGCGTTTTTCTCGCCGTCGCTCACCACCGTGAAGCAACCGCTCGCCGACATTGGTGCAACCGCGGTTCAGCGCCTTCTGTTGGAGATCGACGGCGACGAAGACGTCAGCCCCGGAGCCGACATCGTGATGAAGACCGAGCTGGTACTTCGCGAGAGCGCTCCGGCGTCGGCCTGAGCATCACACCACAAGCAAAGGTTGCAACGTGTTCCGGGCCAGGACGAATCCGGCCTTCACTCGTTCGTCTGAACCCTCGAACTGGCGGTCCTCGTGTTCGACGCAGACCACGTAGTCGTATCCGACCTTGTAAAGCGCGCTTATGAAACGGTTCCAGGGCACCTCTCCGAGCCCCGGGATTCGCGGAATCTGCCAACCCATGCCGAGCGACAAGACACCGTGGTTGTACAAACCCTCGCGATCGATCTCCAAGTCCTTCCCGTGAACGTGAAAGATCCTCGACGCGAACTCCCGCACGACACGTTCTATGTCGATCATCTGCCACACGAGATGTGATGGGTCCAGGTTGAGCCCGATGTTCGGACCCCAATCGTCGAACATCTGACGCCAGATGGCGGGTGTGTAGGCGAGGTTGTGACCCGACGGAAACTCGTCGTTGGAGAAGATCATGGGGCAGTTCTCGATCGCGATCTTCACGCCTTTGTCGGCCGCGAATTTGATCAGACCGGGCCAGTACTTCTGCGCGTCGCGGTAGTTCTCTTGTTGCGTCTTCCTCTGGTCGGCACCGATGAACGTGTTGACCACCGGGACCCCCAGAAGAGCGGCTGCCGAAATGACCTTCTTGAGGTGGTCGTTGACCGCCTTTCGGTGTGCCGGGTCCGGGTGAAGGTTGTTCGGGTAGTAGCCGAGCCCGGAAATCTCGATCCCTCGAGCTCGGAGATCGGCGGCCAGTTCCGAAGCCTGAGTCTTCGACAGCTTCGCGACGTCGATGTGCGACGTGCCGGCATAGCGGCGGGCCTCGCCACCTGATGCGGGCCAACAGGCGACCTCCAACATGGAGTATCCATTGGCCGCGGACCAGTCGGCAACGTCGAACAGACTCGTATCGGGAAATGGTGCAGTGAGAAGTCCAAGTTTCATCGTGCCTCGATTCGAAAGGGGCGAAAGGGACGGACCGGTGCTCAGTCGGTGACGGTCACCCAGGAACGTGTATGCGAACTCCGGCCGATGGCATCACAGACCTGCAACGAGCGCAATCCATCGGCGAACGTCGGATAGTGCGCTGCTCCCGAAGCACCCGTCGCGATGTGCTGATAGACGTCGGCGAAAAGCGCTCGAAACGTGTCGGGGTAACCCTCGACGTGTCCGGCCGGATAGGCCGCGGTCGCCGCAGCGATTGGATGCATCAGGCCGGGATCGCGTTTGAAGATTTGGTTCGGTTGCCCCCGATGGCCGATCCAGAGATTTTCCGGGTTTTCCGTGTTCCACGCAACCGCAGACTCAGCGCAGTCGATTTCCCAATTGAGAAAGTTCTTCCGACCGGCAGAGACCTGCGAAATGGTGCAGGTCCCACGGGCGCCGTTCTCCAGTCGAAAGAGCACTCCTGCGGCGTCGTCGCTCGACATCTCCTCGACGATCCGATCGACATCGCCAACAGTATGCGCGCTGAATGTTTCGACGTTCCCAACGGGATGATTGCGTTGCTGATGAAACGTGTGCAACTCCGCGATCACTTCGACCACCTTGTGGCCCGTGATGAACTCGATGTTGTCGAACCAATGTGACCCGATGTCGGCAACCGCCCGCAGAGCACCACCCTTTTCCGACTCCAGCCGCCAGTTCCAGTCGGTCTCGAACAGCAGCCAATCCTGGAGGTAGCCCCCGCTAACGAGACGCACGGCCCCCAGGTCGCCATGGGAAACCATCGTGTGCGCCTGGTGCACGATCGGGTAGTAGCGCTGATTGAAACACACGGCGTGAACGAGGCCGGCGCGTTTCGCCCGTGCAACCAGATCTTCGCCCTCGGCCACGCTCACCGCGAGCGGTTTCTCACAGATCACGTGTTTCCCGGCGTCGAGCGCCGCAACCACCTGTGCGTAGTGCAAATGGTTCGGAGTAGTGATGTGTACGGCTTCAATCTCCCGGTCGGCCAGGAGCAACTCGTATGTATCGACGACCGGTGGCAGATTGGCCGCAGCTGCCTTCTCGTGCGCCCGTTGCGGCGAGGAACCGACGATCCCCTTGATGCGAATGCCGAGGCGTCGAAGGGCTTCGGTGTGCGCAACGCCCATGAACCCCGTTCCGACGATGCCGACGGTGATGTCTTGAAACGATCGTGCCATGCGTTCTCGGTCCCTGCGTGAGTAGTTGACCAGACCTGAAAGATACTGGCAATCCCAAGAGTATCGACGGCTACCGGCCCTCGTTCATCTTGGCACGCGAGAGCAACCACGTCTGCTCGAGTTCACCGAGCGCCGTGCTTGGACCTCGGTCGGTCCATGGCCACAGCTCTTCGGAGATTGATCGCCAATTCGCCTCCGCCTCCAGCGACGCCAACACCGCGTTGAGTCCCCATTGGATTCGATTCAACACGACGAAGGCCGGCGGTAGGTTGAACCACTTCATCATCTCGGTATGTTCTCCGGCCGGATCGAAGGTTCGCTTCAATGCTTCGCGCGCATATGAACGTGTGTAGGTGAAGAGCTCGTCCTTCAGGACCGGGTGGTAGAAGTAGCCGAAATAGTCCATCAACTCTTCGGTGCTGTACGGCGCCCCCGACACGAGGAGTCCGGCGTCTTCCACTGTTTGGCGATACGCGACGGGGTCCCGGTCGGTGACCTGCTTCGCGATCATCTTCCAAAAGATTTCCATCTCGGTTCTGGTGAAGTGCTTCACGAGGCCGAAGTCGAGAAAGGTCACCCGCACGCCCATCGGGCCGCCTCGCTCGACGAGGTAGTTCCCGGGATGGGGATCGCCGTTGAAGAGGTGATGGCGGTTGAAACTGCGAAACACGAATCGGTAGATGGTTTCGCCAACCAGGTTGCGTTCCGCCTGGCTCCAGTCGGCCGTTGCGGTGAAGCGATCCCCGTTCGACAAATCGGTCACCAAGACCTTGGCCGTCGACAGAGCATCGTGAACCCGGGGCACGACGATCGTGGGATGTCCCTCGTAGATGCGGTAGAACTCGCGCTGTCGTTCCGCCTCGAGCGTGTAGTCCAGCTCCTCACCAACGCGTGCTTTGAGCTCCGCAATGAAGGGGGCCACATCGAGGCCCTTGAACACGACGCTCAGCATCTGCGTGAGCAACGCCGTGTTGTCGAGATCGGCAGCCATCGCCTTCTCGACGCCCGGGTATTGAACCTTGACGGCAACTGGCGTGCCGTCGTGAAGACGAGCGCGATGGACCTGGCCGATCGACGCCGCCGCCACCGGTACGGGGTCCCACTCCGCAAAGACCTGAAAGGGTTTTGCCCCGAGCTCGGCCTCGATCACTCCCGCGGCGAGCTCGGCACTCATCGGGGGAGCGTCGGCCTGCAACGTGGCGAGCTGTTCTCGGAGGTGTTCCGGGAAGCCCTCGTTCAAGAAACTGGCCATCTGGCCGAGCTTCATCAAGACGCCCTTCATGTTGCCGAGCGCCTCGGCCACCTGTTCGGCCGACTTCAGCTCGAACTGCCGGTCGAGCTCGACCTTGCGTTCTTCGGAAGCCACGGCGCGCTTGGCCTGGTGCACCACGTACGTCGCCGACGTCTGCGCGCCTACTTTCGCGAGCTCCGCGGTTCTTGCGGTCCGCGATGTATTTGCTAGCGCAGGTACCTCGGGGTTTCTCGCCGCCTTGATTCTTTTGTAGACCAGACCAGCGGCCGCACAAGCGGCGCCCAGTGTTGCAACTCGAATGGGGCGCATCAGGCCAGGCTAGGCGACCTGTTCGTACTACTGGTGTTGCCCCCGCACGCGACGATGGGACACTCCGGGCACGAACCGGCCCAGAGTGTCCCAACGTCGAGGAAGCGGAGAAGGTCAGGAGAAGATTTCGAAGATCTTCTTCAGCTCGTCGCCGGGGCCCGAAGGAATCGTGTAGCCCTCAGGGTCGCGGATGCGGTCGAACTGGTCGCGGACGTCTTCCACGGTCAGGTTCGGGTTGAAGTATCCCTCGGTCATGCCGATGAAGAAGCGAACCACGCGCCCACCGGCGGCCGAGTAGATCTCGCCGGAAACGGGGCAGTCCTCGTGAACGAGCCATGCGACCACCGGTGATACGAGCGACGGATCGAGCTTCTCGACGAGCGGACCGAGAAGATCCTCGGTCATACGTGTACGTGCTACTGGGGCAAGTGCATTGGCCTTGATGTTGTGCTTTGCGCCCTCGGCCGCAAGCACACGGGTGAATCCAACGAGGCCCATTTTCGCCGCGCCGTAGTTCGCCTGGCCGAAATTGCCAAGGATCCCGGAGTTCGACGACGTATTCACGATGCGTCCATAGCCCTGCTCGCGCATCTTGATGAACGCCGGGCGAGCGACGTTGAACGCACCCTTGAGGTGAACGTCGATGACGGGGGTGACGAACTCGTCGGTCATGTTGTGGAAGGTCTTGTCACGCAAGATGCCGGCGTTGTTGATGACGATGTCGACGCGACCGAAGGCCTGGATGGCGGTGTCGATGATGGCCTGGCCACCTTCGGGGGTCGAGACGGAGTTGCCGTCGGCGACGGCGACGCCGCCGAGATCATTGATCTCTTTCGCCGTCTTCGCGGCCGGGCCGAGATCGCCGCCGCTGCCATCGACGGAGCCGCCGAGGTCGTTGACCACAACCTGGGCGCCGCGTGAGGCGAGAAGAAGTGCGTGTTGGCGTCCGAGTCCACCGCCTGAGCCGGTGATAACGGCGACACGGTTTTCGAACGAGAGATCTGGCATGGTTGGTCCTTCGGAGCAGGGCGGGGTGATTCCCGCGTGATGCGACCCTGAGAAATTACCCGTTCGGGAGGACGTCCATGAATTCCGGAGCTCCTCCGAGCTACTCCGAGCTACTCCAGGGTCCCCTCAACACTGTTCCCACCCCTCCACTCAACGGCGAGTTGCAGGGTGAACGGCAAGTTGTTGGTGGAGCTAACTTCCCGACGACCCTGCACCTCGCCGTCGAGTTGGGTCACGCGACCTGCAGCCTGCCCGCCGCATTGCAACGTTCACCTACCATTGGTCACGGAGATCTACGGGCCGGTCCGGGCTCGACCCCGAAGAATTCGGATGTCCCAACCGTCCGACGCTGTCGCGTCGACGGCCACCGTCAATGGAGTCCCCCAGGACGATTTGGGGGAAAGGCCGGGTCCCGCTCAGGAGGGGCGTCGTCGACGATTGAAACATGACAACAGCGTCCTCCCTCTTCGTGCCTCGCTCCCAAGCCGACGCGACGCGCGCCCACGCCAAACCCGAACGCGATCGATTCGTGGACACGCTCCGGGCCATAGCGACGATCGCGGTCGTGTGCGGCCACTCGCTCGTCATCGGGTTCTGGCGGACGGACGGGTCGATCAACGGCGGGAACCTGCTCGAAACGGTTCCCGGGTTTCGGCTCCTCACTTGGCTGTTCCAGGTCGTGCCGCTGTTTTTCGTGTTGACGGGCTACGCCAACGCCGCCGCATGGGACGCGGGTTCGCGTTCTCGTGGCGATGGTGCAGTGTGGATCACCTCTCGGTTGCGTCCGATTGCCCTTGCGTTGGCGGTGCCGATGCTCGTCGGCGCGATCGTTGCTGCCGTCGGCCGAGTGTTCGACGCTGAAGCGATCGTTGGCCGAGCACTCTGGCTCTCGTCGATTCAAATCTGGTTCCTCGCAGTGTTTGTGATCGTGACCGTGCTCTCACCGATCGGTTTGCGCAGCGGCGCATCACTGCGATTGCAACTCGGCGCCTTGCTCGCCGCCGCCCTCGCCGTCGATATGGTCCGCTTGCTCGTCTGGGAGGGAGCGGCCCCCATGAACTTCGTCTTCGTGTGGATGGCGTGTCACCAGTTCGGTGTTGCGTGGCGTCGAGGGGAACTCGCCGCGTCGACGCGCAAGCAAGCCATACGTGCACTTATTGTATGCGCGACGATGGTGTTGCTGGTGGCCGGACCGTACTCACTGTCGCTGGTTCACATTGGCGGACGGGCCCGCTCGAACAACTACCCGCCGACCGTCCTCCTCGCGCTGATCGCAATGGGCCAAGTCTTTGGCGCACTCGCCCTTCGGGCTCGCGTCGAACGGTTGGCGGCAGGCCCTTTCGGTGCGGTGCTCGCTCGGGTCAACGCCAACGGCATGACCATCTATCTCTGGCACCTGGCGGCGATCTCCCTGGCCGGTGTGGCGTCGCTCTATGTTCCTGTGTTGCAGCAGATTCCTGGTTCGCTCTCCTGGTGGGCGACGAGGCCGTTGGCCTTCGCGTTGCTGTTCCTCTTCCTTGCGCCCATCACCATGGTGGCCGGCCGTGGCGAGCGACGAGTATTGCGGAAGGCAGCCACGGGGTCGGCGGTTGGGGTTGCTGTGGTTCGGACGCACGCCGTTGGTTCAACACCTCGGGTGCGCTCGGCAGCCCGTGCCTCGGTGGCTGCCACCGCGACGTTGGTTGCCACGATTCAGCTCTGCAATTGGGGCATGGGCGATGCGTCCGCCCCGATGGGTGTTCGGTGGGTTGCGCTGGCCGCCCTCGGGATCGCTCTCGTCGCGAGTCGATCCCGTCGGCGCTGATTCCCCTCCCGTCGGCGCTTGCCCCTCTGAGCCTGTCGCCGCTGGGCCCTTCACCCGTCGGCGCTGGACCTTTCACTCGACGGCGAGTTGCAGGGTCGTCGGCAAGTTAACTCCACCAACAACTTGCCGTTCACCCTGCATCTCGCCGACGAGTGGGGGAGCGGAGGGCACGTGCATCGTGGTGGCATGTGATCTCGACGGGGCGCGAACCCGGTGCGGGTATCGTTGC
>JANOWU010000318.1:0-19593 GCA_031418035.1 Acidimicrobiia bacterium | reverse complement strand
AACGCCAAAAAAGCCAACGCCGCACTCAAAAAAGCCCAAGAAGCAGCCACCACCAACCCAACACCAGAAAACAAAACAGCACTCGACAAAGCCCAAAAAGCCGCCAAAACCGCCACCAGCAAAGCCCAAGCAGCCAACAACAAAGCCCACACCGCCAAAACCGCCGCCACCAAAGACCAAGCCAAACTCGCCACCAAAGCAGCAACCGCAGCGAACACCAACGCCAAAAAGACCGCTACAAAAACGGTGAAAAAGTAGTCACGTTGACGCGGCGACCAACACTCGCGCTAGCTCAGTAGCCGATCGCCTTCTTAGGGGAGAGGAGCCGGCGCACCAACCGGTATAGGGGCGACCGTCGGGGCGACAACAACCGCAACGGTGCTTGCTGGGTCCGGCGTTACGACGACCGTTGGAATCGTACTTTCCGCAATCACGGGAACCGTCGTGAGGATCGGGGCAATGGTGGCTTGGGTCGTCGTGGTCGCTTCACGGCATGAGGGCGGAGAGATCTGAGCGCTTTCACCCGTCGCCAGAGCAACCTGCAGGTCCGAACCCCCGACGCCGAGGCAGCGCATGGCGAACTGAGCCCGACCCCGCTCGTTCGTCAACGTCTCCTGGATCAGGTCCGTCTGCAACAGACCCAGCGGCGTGACCGTCACGCCGACGGATGGGACGGGAACCTGTCGCAGGACGCCGTCGGCGCCCACGTCTTGGCGAGAGACCTGGACCACGATGTTCGCCGGCTCGTTCAGCCGTGGCTCAGACGGCGCCAGCGACCATTGGATCGATGTCTGGTCGTATCGCTTCAGGTTGACGTCTTGATTGAACTCGCCGGAAGCGAAGGTCACGATCGGCTCGAGTGCGGCAAGATCGGGCGAACGATACGCGCGGATACGGACGCGCCCGCCCTGGACCCTGTTCAACCGGTATCTGCCCTTTGCGTCGGTAGTGACGTCGATCGAGGCGATCGACTTGTCGACCAAGCGCTCGATACGAACAACGGCACCTTCGACGGGTCCGTCCGGACCTTTCACCACTCCGGTCATTGTGACCCGACCGACACCGAACGCGATGGTCGACGATGGCTGCTCTTGCGACAACGCCGTTGCGAGGGGCGTGTCGGAGAAGTCGGGCCCTATCGTGGTTGAGCTCGCCTGACGCAACTCCAGCGTTGTTGGCACGGCCGGCCATGTGACCGTTGCGGCCTTGCGTGAACACGAGCCGAGCATCGCCACGGTCAGACACACCGCCGCGACGATCGACGACAGCCTACGCAGCGTCATCCCGTGCCGACCTCGGCAACCACTCGTGCTCCGTCGACGGTGTCGCCGACGGCAACGGTTCTCGCCGCCCACCCGAGCCCGACCCACCCTGTGCCATCGGGGGCGACCGAAGTAATCCTCAGGCTCCGCTTCTGTTCGCCCTCCGAAAGTTCCGGTGCACGATTCGCGTCGAAGGCCACTCGAACGATGCGGGCAGGAGTTGTTCCCGAGCGGCTGTCGATTCGCTCCACGAGTTCCTGTCCGATGTAGCAGCCCTTGGAAAAGTTCACCGCCCAGGCCAGCAATCCTGTGCCGTTGGGAATGGTCGAGTCGTCGAGTTCTCGACCCATCGCCGGAAGCCCGGCGACCACTCGTCGATTCTCGGTCGCCTCTGCGTCACCCGCATTGCTGGGCGTTTGCGTCAGGCCAAAGACCTCGACACCACCCAACAGCGGATGAGCCTCGACGACGAACACGTCGTCCGGAACGGACAACTCGATCTCGGCGGCACTGGGGAACGACCAGGCGGTTTGGTCAGCGCGCAGACTAAGCGTGCACTTGGTCCGAATGAGGTACCGGCGCAACGACGACTCGAGGAGCGCGCCGTTACCGGCCTCGATGTCGAGGGAAAGATGTTCGGCGTTGACGCGCACGACCCGAAAGTGGGAAACGACGCGACCTTGTGGAGTGAGAAGGAATGACCAGCGAGTCTCGCCATCGGTCATCGATGCGATGTCTTGACTGACGATTGCGTGAAGGAACTTCTCCGAGTCAGGGCCGACGGCGTCGATCACATCACGGTTCGAGGGGAGGGAAAGGCTCATCAGGTACCAACCGATTTCTCTGCGCGCATACGTCTCGCGGCGGGAACGGCAGCCAGAAGTGCTGCCGATTTGAAGAAGCATTCCTCGTCTTCGGCGACGGGATCTGAGTCGGCGACGATGCCTGCTCCAGACTGAACGCTAGCCCGGCCCTGCGGGTCGACGAACATGGTCCGGATCGCGATGGCGGTATCGAGGTTTCCCGCAAAGTCGAAATAGCCGACCACGCCCGCATACGGACCACGTCGGCCACCCTCCAGTTCGTCGATGATCTCCATGGCTCGCACCTTCGGTGCGCCCGAAACCGTTCCCGCGGGAAAGGTGGCCCGGAGAACGTCGATCGGCCCGAGACCCTCACGCAACTTGCCCGTGACCTGGGAGGTGAGGTGCATGACGTGGCTGTAATGCTCGAGGGTCATCAACTCCTCAACGGTGCAGGAACCGAACTCGACCACTCGGCCGACGTCGTTGCGGGCGAGGTCCACGAGCATGATGTGCTCGGCGATTTCCTTCGGATGCTCGCGTAGCTCGGCCCCAAGACGGCGATCGTCCTCCTCGGTGCGCCCACGACGTCGGGTACCGGCGATCGGACGCGAGATCACTCGCCCCTCCAGCAACTGAACCATGGGTTCTGGCGATGACCCAACCACGGTGATGGCC
This sequence comes from Acidimicrobiia bacterium, assembly GCA_031418035.1. Lineage (GTDB taxonomy): Bacteria > Actinomycetota > Acidimicrobiia > Acidimicrobiales > JANYDT01 > JANOYY01. The sequence goes on along the minus strand of JANOWU010000318.1, from coordinate 16,850 downwards.
TTCGTCCGAAGCAAGTACATGTACGGGCTGGGATTCACGAGACGCAGTACCCGATACACGTCGAACGGATCGGCCTCCAGATCCAGGTCGAAGCGCTGCGACAGCACCACCTGAAAGATGTCGCCGGCCAGGATGTACTCCTTCGCGACCTGCACGGCCCGCTGGTACTCCCCCGGGGCCATCGAGCACGAGGTTGGCGGACGGGCGTCTTCCGGATCGGGCGGCGATGCAAGCAGATACGGCAACGGCTGACCAAGGTCTGCACGCATAGAATCTATACGCAGGACCGCCTCATTGTATGCGCGCGTATCAGATTCGGCGTTCCCCGTGACGATCACGTTGTCGATCAGGTACACCCGATGACGCCAGTGATCGAACGCTGCAACTGAGCCGACAACGTTGAGCACAGAATCGGGGAACCCGGTCTGGTCAGGGTTGATGTTGGGAAGATGCTCGATCTCTCGAATCGTGTCGAAGCTCAGATAGCCCACGATTCCGCCGGCCAACGGGGGCAGATCGGGATGAACCGGGGCCCGGAAGCGGGCCAAGAGGTCCTCGAGCGTGCCAAGGACCCCATCACCGGCCTGAAAGGTTTCGGCGAGCGGCCCAGAAGCCTCGATGGTGAGCGTGCCCGACTCGTCACGGCGGCCCACGAGCAGCAACTGCGGATCGCGTCCGACGAACGAGAACCTCCCCCATTGGCCGCCGTGTTCCACTGATTCCAGCAAGAAGCCATCGCCGGTCCCGACCAACTTGGCGAACGCTGCAACGGGCGTTTCGAGATCGGCCATCATCTCTCGCCACACCGGGACGACGCTGTGTGTGCTTGCCTGCTCGAGAAAGACTTCGAGCGACGGCTGCACGGTCCCGGGGGCGCCCACGCGCATCGGCGCGTTCATGACGCTACGCCATGCGCCGAATCAGGATCGGTCGATCCGAACGCTCGGAAGAAACACGACCGCTCACCGGTGTGGCAGGCACCCTTGCCTTCCTGATCAACCTTGAAGAGCAGCGTGTCGCCGTCGCAGTCGTAAAACGCTTCTCGGATGAACTGCCGATCGCCCGACGTATCGCCCTTACGCCAGATCTCCTGTCGGGATCGACTCCAAAAGACGGTGCGGCCTTCCGCGAGGCTCTGTTCCAGCGTCTGTGCGTTCATCCAGGCCATCATCAACACTGCGCCGTCTGAGCGATCCTGCACGATCGCAGGTACCAAGCCCTGGTGGTCGAACTTGATTGCATCGAGTTCGCTTTGACGTAGGGAGATGGGTGAGGCGTGCACGCCTAGATCGTAGGTCGCCAGGCCCGAGTTCTCTGCTCTTTCCGACGAAACGCAGGAGAGACCGACTGCTACAGGTAGAGACCCGTGGCGCCGTCGTTTCGGTCTGCGGCCACCCCGTGAATGTCACGTTCGCGCAGGAGGAGGTAGTCCTCTCCGCTCACCTCGACCTCGTAGCGGTCCTCCGGGTTGAACAACACCCGATCACCGATTTGGAGCAACCGAACATTCGGTCCCACGGCCACCACCGTTGCCCAGGTGAGGCGTCGTGAAACCTGTGCCGTCGAGGGAATCAGCAGACCAGCCTTCGTTTTTCTCTCACCATCCTGGCCCGGAATCTGCACCAGCACGCGGTCAGCGAGCATGGTCACGGCGAGCTTTTTGTCCTGTTGGTTCACGAGTTGTCCTGCTTTTTCACGTCCTGCAGGCTAGTGGCCCCCGAACGGTAGGCCCGCTGCGGGCCGCACCGACACGCCAGCTGCGGTCATTGCCGCCTTCGCGTCGCCGATGGTGAACTCGCCGAAATGAAAGATGCTCGCCGCCAGCACGGCATCGGCACCGGCACGGGTCGCTCCCTCGACCAGGTGTTGGAGCGTGCCCACTCCTCCCGATGCGATGACCGGGATGGACACTGCGTCGACGACGGCCTTGGTGAGCTCCAACTCGAACCCGTCACGCGTCCCGTCGCGGTCCATCGAGGTGAGGAGGATCTCTCCGGCACCAAGTGAGGCGACGCGCTTGGCCCATTCGATCGCGTCGATCCCCGTAGGCGTCCTTCCCCCTCGAACGAACACTTCGTAGCCGTCACGTCCGTCGGACCAACGACGGGCGTCGATGGCGACCACGACCGCCTGCGTACCGAACTCCACCGCCAACTGCGCCACCAAGTTCGGGTCCGCCACGGCACTCGAATTCACACTGACCTTGTCCGCACCGGCTCGAAACAGCTTCCGGGCATCTTCCACGGACCGGATACCCCCACCAACGGTCAACGGGATGAACACCGTTTCCGCGGTTCGGGCCACAACGTCGATCATCGTGTTGCGATTGTCCGACGACGCCGTGATGTCGAGAAACACCACTTCATCGGCACCCTCGCCGTCATACCGCGCCGCCAACTCGACGGGATCCCCCGCGTCGCGAAGGCCGACAAAGTTCACGCCTTTCACCACGCGGCCGTCGGTCACATCGAGGCACGGGATGATCCGGACGGTTCGCACCCCACGAGGGTAACTGCCCGAACGAAGCGCCTGTGCACGTCGTGCGAAAGGCGAATGACTACGATGCTGGCGTGAGGTCTTTGTGCAGGGTCAGTTTGCACAGGGTCGGTTTGCACAGGCTCAGTTTGCACAGGGTCAGTTTGCACAGGGTCAGTTTGCACAGGGTCGGTTTGCGCGCATGAGTGTGCACAGGGTCAGTTTGCACAGGCTCAGTTTGCACAGGGTCAGTTTGCACAGGGTCGGTTTGCGCGCATGAGTGTGCACAGGGTCAGTTTGCACAGGGTCGGTTTGCACAGGGTGCGCCGTCGTGCTGCGACAACAAGCCTCGCGGTGATTGTCGCCGCGTTTTCGAGTTTGTTTTGGCCCAGCGTTGCCGACGCCCGATCGAAGCGAAAGCCCACAGAGCCGCGGGTCCGCGCCGACGAGTATCGACCGGCGGAGTTGGCCGATGCGATTCGTAGCGCTGCACTCCCCATTGCTGTCGCCGCAGGGGCGACGCTCGGGAACCCCGTCTGCCCATCGGGGGTGAAACGATCACCGACCATGGCCGCGCAATGCCTCGTCGCCTTTGATTCGGTGAGCGTGGCCTACGTCGTGGCCGTCGGTACCGGGGGTGCGCTCATCGCGTCACCGCTGTTCGTGGTGGTGGCCCGACGCGACGTCGAACGAGAGCTTGCGAAGTCGGCGAACGCCGATGTCGGGTGCGGCAAAAGCGCAGTTCTTGCCGTGCCATCGGGGTCGGCGGTCCCCTGCAGGATTGCGACGCGCACAGTCGATGCCACCATCCTTCGCCAGGGGACGACGTGGACGGTTACGACGAAGGTGTCGAAGGAATCGACGCGCTCGTCAAAAAAGTCGTAACACGTTGGACGGCAGGTTTCGGAGATCGTCGTAATCGACCTCCAGGCACAGAATTCGGCGGTCCCCCGCGAGCCTTTTGGCCTGCGGCTTGATCTCTTGGGCAACGAACATTCCGCGTACCGGCGCAAGCATCGGATCGCGGTTCAAGAAGTCGAGGTATCGGGTGAGCTGCTCGACCCCGTCGATTTCGCCACGCCGCTTAATCTCGACCGCAACGGTGACGCCTTCGGCGTCCTTGCACAGCAGGTCGACCGGACCGATCTCCGTCGGATATTCGCGACGGACGAGCGTCATCCCTACACCGAGTACATCGGTACGCTCCGACAACAGCAATTGCAGCTCCGCCTCGACTCCCTCTTTCTGCAGTCCGGGGTCGACGCCGAGGTCGTGGAGCGAATCGCTGAAGACCTCGTGCAACTCAATCGTGAGCGTTTCGCCTTTCGGGTTCACGACGATCCACTGGCCGGGCTCCTCTCGCACGACGTTGGGCGCAGTCATCCAGTTGAGGGGCTTGTACGCGCCGCCGTCGGAGTGCACACAGACGCATCCATCGGCTTTGACCATGATGAGCCGTGTGGCCTCGGGCAGTATCGCCGCCAGACGGCCCTGATACCGAACGGTGCAGCGGGCTACTACGAGACGCATGGGTGAAAACGTAGATCACGATTCATGGTCAGAAGTATGTCCTCGCGGGGTAGGTGCGAACGGTCTCGTTGCCGAAACGCAGATGGGCACGATTCGTGGCCTCGTCGTACCACGCATCGGTGTTCGGCACTTCCTTCGGGTACGCGGGATACTCCGTACGCAGACTATGGGCGCGAACGCCGTTGCCGTAGGCCATCACGTCGATATGCCAGTCGGCGATATCGCCGTAGGTTGCGGCGTCGGAGTAGATCTCCAGGAACGAGAGCGGCGAGGAGCCGAACATCGCCGGGTAGCCCCCCTTGTCGAGAAAGCGAAGCGCGCCGATCACCAAAGGCTCACTCAGGACGGAGGGTCGCTCGTTCGGCGTGCCTCCGCCGCTCAACTCGGCGACCGTGCATTCGAACCAGTGTCCTCCCCGTTGCGGGTCCGGATGACTGGCACGGGCGAGTGAGAATCGCACGTGGTGCGCCCCCCATGCGAAGGGTCGACGCACCCCGAGGAACTTTCCTTCGTGCGTACCGAGTTGGAAGAAGCCATCGGGTTGTTCCACCCGGGCGTCGCGCTCGTCGAAGGTCCACCACGTAGAGAAGATCACCCCTTTGCCGAGTGAATGTCCCTCGGGGTGCTGCACATTGGTTTGAATGCCGCCGTAGGTCAATTCGTCGCCGACGTACCCGTTGAAGGGCGCAAAATACTCGCCCACAACGTCACCAGGATCGGAGTGGAAGGTGATGTCCCACTCGAGCGTATGAAGATCTCGTTCACCGAAGCCCCAGTGCAGCCAGATCGCGTGGGAAGGCATCGGAACCTTCCTCGACATTGGATCGGTGGTGGAGCCGAAAAGGCGCGAGATGAGCGAACGTTTCATTCGTGGCCCCGGCACGCAACGACACCCTCGGCGACGCTGAAGCGCTTCTCGTAGATCGCCTTGCCGGCGATCGCCCCGAGCAAGGACCGGCCGCCACCACGAAGTTCACGCAGCGCCACGAGATCCTCGATCGACGACACACCTCCAGAGGCGATCACACCGACGCTGGTCCGTTCCATCACTCGCGCCAACCCCGACGAATCAGGCCCGGTCAGCATGCCGTCGCGACCGATCTCGGTGACCACGAAGGCGGCAGCGCCTGAGGAATCGAACTTCTCGACGAGCGCAAAGAGATCGTGTCCACTACCGGTGACCCAACCCCGAACTGCGACTTCGTAACGACCGTCGGGCAGCAGCCGGGCATCGAGACCTACGGCGACGCCCCCGGGAAAGGCTGCTGCTGCCTCGGTGACCAATTCTGGCGATTCCACGGCGGCGGTCCCGATGACGCAACGAGAAACTCCCGCAGCGCTCAGCTCACGCACGTCGTCGAGGGTACGGACCCCACCCCCGGTCTGCACGGAGACACCAAGCGCGCCTACTTCTTTAGTAAGTTCACGAATGATTGTCCGATTCACCGGGTCGCCGGATCGGGCTGCGTCGAGATCGACGATGTGGATCCACGTGACACCGCTCTGCGCGAACGACTGCGCGACAACAATGGGGTCGTCGCCGTAGACCGTCTCATCGGAATAGTCTCCCTGGCGCAGCCGAACACAGCGTCCGCCTCGAATATCTATGGCTGGATAGAGCTCCATGGCGTCATCCAACCGCTTCCGAATGTGATGTACGTACGCACATCGAAACAAAGTTGGCGAGGAGCCGGATGCCGTTCTCACTCGATTTCTCGGGATGAAACTGCGTGCCGCAGACGTTGCCCCGACTCACGACGGCGGACACGACAGTCCCGTATTCGCACACGCCGACCACATCCACGTGGGGTTCGGGAGCAAAGGAGTGGACGAAATAGAACCAACCGCCGTCGACGCCGGCCATGATTTCGCACTCGTCGGAACCTTCGCGCCGATGCACAACATTCCACTGCATTTGCGGACGCTTCACCGTTGGCGGTAGCTCCACCACTTGGGCCCGGAACACGCCGAGGCCTTCGACACCGCCGAACTCATCGCTTCCGGAGTGCAGCATCTGCATGCCGACGCAGATCCCGAAAAAGGGCTGCCCGGCCGCAATCGCGTCGAGAACTGGTTGTCGCATACGGTGCTCGTCGAGGGCTTCCATACAGCGACCCATTGCGCCAACTCCCGGAAGAACTACCCCGTCGGCCGAGGCGATCTCGAAGGGATCCCTCGTGATGAACGCATCGCCACCCGCCGCCTCGAACGCCTTTCGCGCCGAGGGAAGGTTGCCGATCCCGTAGTCGATGATCGCGATGCGCGGCCGTGGTACGGCCGCCGTCACAATACCCCTTTCGTCGATGGCACGCCACCGTGGGACTCGATCTTCACGGCATCGCGCAGCGCACGAGCCACCGCCTTGAACGACGCCTCGATGATGTGGTGGGTGTTCTTGCCACTTCGCATGCGTACGTGCAACGTGATCATCGCCGCCGTTACGAACGCACGCCAGAATTCCTCGGCGAGCTGCGGGTCGAACCCCGGATCACCCAGGAGAAACGTCTGACCGGTGCCACCCGACGCATCAACTTCGTAGACCAGGAACGGGCGTCCCGACAGATCGACGGACACGTCGATCAGCGCCTCATCGAGCGGTACCGAGGAAGAGGCGAATCGACGCACTCCTGACTTCGTCCCGAGCGCCTCGCGAAACGCCTCGCCGACCGCGATGCCGACGTCTTCGATCGTGTGGTGCGTATCGATCTCCAGGTCACCCTTGCAGTGAACCCGTAGATCGAACCCGCCGTGTTTGCCGAGTTGGGCAAGCATATGGTCGAAGAACGGTATCCCCGTGTCGGTTTCTGTTGTGGATTCACCGTCGACGTTGATAGACACCTCGATGGATGTCTCCTTGGTGGTTCGGGCCCGGAGTGCAACTCGCTCGGTTGTCATCTGTTCATTCGAGCACGTTGGCGAGCGCATCGAGAAAGAAATCATTTTCTTCGCTCGTGCCAATCGTCACCCGGAGACATCCCTCGAGACGCGACCAGGAGCTGCAGTTGCGCACCAGGACCCCGCGATCCACGAGCCGTTGCCAAACGACGTTTGCGTCGAGCCGCGGCCGAAACAAGACGAAGTTCGCCTTCGAGTCGTAGACCCGCACGTCGAGTTGGCTGAGACGCCCGACGAGGCGGTTTCGTTCGGCAACGAGTTGCTCCACGCGTTGGCGCATCTCGCCTTCGAACTTGAGCGCGAGTCGACCTGCGGCCTGCTTCACGATGTCGAGGTGGTACGGGAGTGCGACGAGCTGGAGCTGGTCGATCATCCACGACGGACCGACGCAATACCCCAGCCGATGACCGGCCATCGCCCAGGTCTTCGAGAACGTCCGAATCACGACCAAATTTCGGTGTTCGTTCACGAGCGACAGTGCCGACTTCGGGGCGAACTGACCATATGCCTCGTCGACCACGATGAGACCCGGGGCATGCTCGATCACGTAGTGAAGGACGTCTTCGGAAACGACGTCGCCGGTGGGGTTGTTCGGTGAGCACAGAAAGGTGATGTCGGCATGGCAGGAGTTCAGAACCGCTTCGACGGTGGCTACGCAGAGTCCGAAGTCGGCGTTTCGTTCGCCGACGACGACCGTCGTTCCGGTGGTGCGCGAAATCTGGCCGTGCATTGCGTAGGTGGGTTCGAAGGTGACTGCGGTGCGTCCGAAACCGCCGTAGGCCAGACACAGTGTTTGGAGCACCTCGTTGGAGCCGTTCGCCGCAAACACGTTCTCGGGACCGACTCCGTGGACGGCGGCGATCGCCGTACGTAGTGCGGTTGCTTCGCGGTCGGGGTAGCGATGAAAATCGAACGCCGCGACCTCGTCAGCCAGTTGCTCCTGCCACGAGGCAGGCGGCGCAAACGGGCTCTCGTTGGTATTGAGCCGAACGGCAACGTCAAGTTGAGGCGAGTGGTAACCCTCCAGCGTGCCTAGGTCCGGGCGCGGCGTCACTCGTTCAAAGCCCATACGTCACCATCAATTTCAAAAGAAGTTCCGCTTCGAGGATCGTGGTGGACGCCTCGACCGCGTTTGACACATCGGTCACTAGCAGGGTGATGAAAATCCTACGTTTCGACTGTTTCGAAACCACAAATTCGATGTTCAACGAAGTGCGTTGAGGTCGGAAAGGAGGTTTTTCAGAACCCTGCTAGAAGCCGCAGAGCATAGTTGCCCGAGCGGGGCGGCCCGGCCGTGGCACCTGCCAATCTTCGTGCCAATCTTTGTGCCAATCTTTGTGCCAGTCATGGCGGCAGTGCTCGTCGCGGTCGACGCTACGTCGATTCGTCGGGCAACATGAAGGTGTGAATCGATCCAATCACTACCGCCCCGAACTTTCGTCGATGCTGGCCACGCTCGACGAACTGTTGCTGCGAGTCGACGCGGCGGCCAATCAGTCACAGGCCGAGACGGGCGGCGCACTTCTTGCTGCGGATCTTTTCGCGGTGGAGACCCTCCTGCGCAGTGGTCGTCGGCGCATGGAGAAGGCCCTGCGATCGCTCAAGGCGTAGCAACAAGGTCGACAACAGGTCGACAAATGCACAACAGAAAATGCACAACGGCGCCTCGAAGAGGCGCCGTTGGCGCGACGGCAGGTGGCGGGTCCCGCTCGTCGCTGGCCACCAGGGGGCGGACCCTGGAGGCCCTTTCACTTTACCAAGAGTTTTGGGTTAAAAACCCAACCACCATGGCGCGCAGAGCACGCCACCTAGCGACGAGTGCGAGCGGCAAAGTCCATCGATAGTGGCGGAAGGCTGTGCAACGACTGGGATGCGATCTGCTGCATGCGGGCGCTCGCTCGCTCATCGAGAACCCGTTCTCGTTCGATCGAGAGTTGTGAGACGACAAATGCTGCTGCCGCGGCAAGCCCGAGCGTGGCGATCAATGCCGACTTCAACGACACTCCTCGAGGGGTCGGCGAAGACGCGTCCGAGGCCGACATCGCCGACATCGCTGGCGATCGAAGCGCCAACACGCGCGGCTTCACATCACGGGAGCGAAGGACGATCGCCACCGTTGTTGCGTCGAAGGTCGCCATTTCCTTTGGGCCGAGGTCGATGGAAAGCGCCGATCGAACGCTCGATGACGATTGCCCGACGGGGCTCACCGCGAACACGTACTCCCGCGGGTCCAGCGTGATGGTGACACTGCGCCCACTCGGAAGTCGGACGGTGTTGACCTTGCCATCGATGGCGATCCGCAGCGGTTGAGCATCGACGTTCGTGATCGACACCCGAGCCTCGTTCGACGCGGCAACCCGCGGCGTCCGTTTGGCCGCCACGGCCATCCCCGGCGCAAGGAGGGGAAGCATGGCGATGGCCAGAAACATGCGGGCCGCAAGCGAGTACAGCCTGCTCGTGCGCACGGCATTTCTCCAGATCGCTTCCATCGCTCACTACATCGGCAGAACGACCGGATCGCTGAAGGTTACGAGCGATGATCTGGGCAGAGCTCGGGACTACCGGTTGCGGTTGACGTAGGCCACGGCAATCAGGACTGAGGACGCAACCAGGATGACGGCGAGGAGAAGCACCCCCACAGCGTAATGTGGACAGCGTGGAAACGCGATTGGACACGCCGAACCCCGTGCCGGTTCGGGTTGGCCGCCGCATGCAGCCTCCTCGTCGCTACGACCTCAGTGTCACCGATGTCGCGGACCACCTTGCGGGCGAACCCGGCTATCGCGTCAAACAGGTATGGCAGGGCCTGATCGAGCAGGGGCTCGAGCCGAGCGAGTTGACGACACTTCCCAAAGCGCTTCGTGACAGGTTGGCCAGTGTCGCCGAGTTCGGACCCGCCCTCGAACAGGTGGACGAATCGGTCAGCGTCGACGACATGACCATCAAATGGCTCTGGCGCCTTCACGACGGGATGCAGGTCGAAACCGTCTTGATGCACTACGAGGACCGCTCGACGGTATGCATTTCGTCGCAGGCGGGCTGCGCAATGGCGTGCGGATTCTGTGCGACGGGGCAGGGCGGCTTTCAACGACACCTCACCGTTGGCGAAATCGTCGAACAGGTTGCCCGGGCTCGTCGCCGAGCAACGGGCGACGGTCGACGCCTGTCCAACGTCGTGTACATGGGCATGGGCGAGCCAATGGCGAACTACGGCCCGGTGTGGGCGTCGGTGGAGCGTCTCCACGGCGACTTTGCGCTTTCGGCCCGACACCTGACGATCTCCACGGTTGGGATCGTTCCCGGCATTCGACGCCTGGCCACCGAGGCACTCCCGGTGAATCTCGCCGTTTCGCTCCACGCGGCCAACGATGAAAAACGAAACGAGATGGTGCCGATCAATCGCACGTACCCGCTCGACGTCTTGGCGGGCGCGTGTGAGGAGTACCTGACGGCAAAGAACCGTCGGCTGAGCTTCGAGTGGGCGATGATCGACGGCACGAACGATACGCCGACCGACGCTCGTGAGCTTGCGGCCTACGCCCGGCCGCTTGGAGCCCACGTCAACCTCATCCCCCTGAACTCCACACCGGGGTACCCCACGACAGGCACGAGCGCTGCCGGGGTGCGTCAATTCGCGCAGGAGCTTGCGTCGTTGGGCATCAATGCCACGATTCGCCGCAATCGTGGAACCAGTATCGATGCGGCCTGCGGACAGCTCGCCGCGCGACACCGCACCTGATCGGGGACCTGATCCGGCGGCTGACGTCGCCGAGCGGGCATTTGTGGCGCAGGCGTGCCCCGACTTGACTCCGACACGGGACTACCGTTGTCCCATGCCGTCTGGTCGCTTTCAGTTTCGTCGAACCGGGGCCCGACCCCATGAGCCGTGGTTCCAAGTCGGGTCCGTCGACGTCACCACAACCGTTTTTGTCACGGCCCTCTGTGTCCTGAGCTTCTTCGTCTATGCGTTGAGTCCAAGTGCCGTATTTCGTTTGGCCGTGTCGTCGGAAACGTTCAAGGCTGGTGATGTCTGGGGTCTGGTGACGTGGCCCTTCGCGAACTACGCCGGACTTGTCAGCCGAGCTATCAGCACGGCGATCTTCTGGTACTTCGGATCCAAGCTCGAGGAGTTGCTCGGACGGCGTCGCTTCACCGCGCTTCTCGTGTTGATGACGGTCATTCCGGCACTTATCGTCGTACTACTCGGCTACGGCGTCGGTGGCATTGGCGCGCTTTCCTTTGTGATGTTCATCGCATACGCCATCGAGTATCCACAGGCTCCAATGTTTTTCGGCATCAAGGCATGGATGGTGGCCGTGTTCTACCTCGTGCTGCAGTTTCTGGAATACACCGGGGCGCGGGCGTTCGGCTACATCATCGCCGTCGCGGCCAGCCTTCTCCTGCTGGTGACCGCCATGCGGGCCTGGGGCGCCGCGGACAGCCTCTCCATGTTCCCGAAACTTCCGTTGGTCGATCGGATACAGACCGGGAAGAACAAACGTCCCACGCCGTCGCGCGCCCGTGGCGGTAAGGGCACCACGAAACGAACCAAACAACGTCGGTTGCGAAGCGTCGAAAACACGGGCACACCGTCGTCGCCGGCCGGACCAGCATGGCCCTCCGGTGCGATCCGTCAAGAGGAAGTCGACCGACTGCTCGAGAAGATTGCGTCGAGCGGGATGTCGAGCCTCACCCCGGAAGAGCGTCAGACGCTCGACCTCGCATCGAAAAACCTCCGCGACCGCCACGAATAGCGGCCCCTTGGTCGGCCCAGTAGTTTGGCGTCCATGGGCCTTACCTTCTCGAACATCAAAGAACACGTCGGCGAACACCTCGGGTACTCGAGCTATCACCGGATCGAACAACCACAGGTGCAACTCTTCGCCGACGCCACTGGCGATCACCAGTGGATCCACCTCGACGTCGAACGAGCCAAGGCCGGTCCCTTCGGCGGCCCGATCGCCCATGGGTACCTCACGCTGTCACTTGCGCCCGTCCTTCTGGCAGAGGTACTTCGGGTCGACGGCGTCTCGATGGGCGTCAACTACGGCGCGAACAAGGTGCGATTCCCGTCACCCGTCCCGGTCGGCTCGAACCTTCGAGTGGGCGCAAAACTGGTCAACGTCGAAGATGTCACCGGCGGCTTGCAGGTGACGGTTGAAGCGACATTCGAATGTGAGGGGGCCCCCAAGCCGAGCTGCGTCGCCGAACTGGTCTTCCGTTATTACGCCTGACGGATCACAGGGCACCAACGATCTCCTAGCATGACGTCCGTGGCTCGCCAAACTGTTCGGTCCAACTCGCGCGTCCGTAAAGCTGGGAACTCAGCTTCGGCATCGCCAATCGCAGAACAGAATTCGGGAAAGCCCGCACCGCCCCCTGTCAGCCCCGGACCCGATCCGGTACCTGTCGACGAGGCTTCCTCGTCGTCACGGGAGAAGGCCAAGGAGCCCAAACCTTCGAAGGGTAAGAAAAAAGCGATCCGGTCCGACGTCACGAACTCGTTGGTTCGCGACATCGACCTCGACGCGTGGCAGGTGAAAGGACGCCCGACCCTTCGCGAAGATGGGGCGTCGAAGACCCCGGGAAACACGGCCGACGAACGAGCGACCGAGGAAGCCTCACGCCTGCTTCGCGAGCGACTCCGAGAACTGCAGAATCGACTCATCGCCAGCAGCTCCAAGTCGATCCTCATCGTGCTTCAGGCCATGGATGCCGGCGGCAAAGATGGCACCGTCAAGAGTCTGTACGGGGGGCTCAACCCCTCCGCCGCAGCGGTGTTCAGTTTCTCGGTTCCCTCCGAAGAGGAACTCGCCCATGACTTCCTGTGGCGTATCCATGCCCGTACGCCGGGCAAGGGAAACATCACGATCTTCAACCGGTCGCACTACGAAGATGTGCTTGCGGTCCGAGTTCGCAAGATTGCCCCGCCGGCCGTTTGGCGTCCTCGCTTCGAACAGATCCGAAACTTCGAATCGACGCTCGATGCGAGCGGAACGAAGGTCGTGAAGATCATGCTGCATATCTCCAACATCGAGCAGCGGAAACGACTTCAGGCGCGCATCGACCGACCAGACAAGCGTTGGAAGTTTCGCATGGGCGACCTCGAAGATCGCGCACTCTGGGCAGAATATAAGCGTGCATATCAAGATGCCATCGCCGAGACCAACACACCCGAGGCCCCGTGGTTCGTCGTGCCGGCCGACAAGAAGTGGTATCGGGACTACGCCGTGCTGTGCATTCTGGTGGCCACGCTCGAACGGATGAACCTGGAGTACCCCGAGTTTTCGAACCTTGACGGTCTCCAGATTCCCTGAGAGTTCGGTGAACGAGCAGCCCGTCGACAGAACTCATCACGATGTTGCGGTTGTCATTCCCTGCTTCGACGAAGGGGAAACGATTGCAACGGTGGTGTCGGAGTTCTTCGAATGCCTGCCGGGTTGTCGCGTCTACGTCTTCGACAACGGGTCGACCGACAACACAGCCGCAATGGCCGCCCAGGCCGGGGCTCGAGTTCGAACGGTCGACCGACGCGGAAAGGGTGTGGTCGTCCGACGCATGTTCGCCGATATCGATGCTGCGATCTATGTGATGGTCGACGGCGATCACACCTATGACGCATCCGCAGCCCCGGCGTTGGTCCAACTCGTACGCGACGGCCACGACATGGCCGTCGCTCGGCGAATAGCCAGTGATATGAGCGCATATCGAATCGGGCATACCTTCGGGAATCGCCTGCTCGCCGGCTCGGTGAAGTGGTTGTTCTCCGCCGACCCGGGGGATCTCCTGAGCGGCTATCGGGCGTTGAGCAATCGGTTCATCAAGTCTTTTCCCGCACATTCCAACGGATTCGAAACCGAAACCGAGCTTTCGGTGCATGCGCTGCGGCTGCACACGCCCGCGGTCCAGATCGACTCCCGTTACGGCGCGCGGGTCGAGGGATCGGCGAGCAAGTTGCGTACCTATCGCGATGGCGCCCGGATCGCCCGTACCATTCTGCGTCTTGTCATCAATGAGCGACCCCTCGCGGTATGGTCGGCCTTCACGGTCCTGTGCGCGTTCGTTTCGCTCGTTCTCGGCCAGTCGCTCTACCGCGAGTTTCTGGACACCGGGTTGGTCCCTCGTTTTCCGACTGCGTTCCTCGCTGGCTTCTTGATGATGGTGGCGATCGTCTCTCTCGGTATCGGCCTGATCTGCGACGCCATCCGAGTGAACCGCCTCGAACAACTCACGCTGTCCTATCTGTCGGGTCGCGCCCCCGACGCTTCACCGGGCCCACTTCCCGACGGAATCATCAGGTGATCCATTTCATTGTGACGGGAGCGGAACGAACTTCCAGAGGACCCAGCGTTCGTTTTCCCACACCATCTGCACGCCGTAGCGTTCTTCGTCGCCGGATTGTATGAGGGTCTGCCCGTAGTTGCTGTTTCGTTCCATCATGTACCACTGTGCGATCGTACGCATACGTATGATGTCGGTGTTCTGAACTGACCGACGTTCGGTATAGAGCATCATGGCTCGACTGCGAAAGAACAAAATGGTGTCGTTCGTCGGGACAAGCCGTTCGACCGCGGCAAACATTTCTTTCGAGGCCGGAGACTCTGGGCCGTTCTCGACATAGGAGTACTTACGGTGGTAGTCCACGGCATGCGTGGTGGCGGGCAGGTTCGACCAGATCACCAGCACCAGCAACAGACACCTCAGTGCCCACGCCGCCCTGCCCGCAGGTGATGGGCGAGGTGATGGGCGAGGTGCGGCTTCGGAGCCGCTTTTGTTGCGTTGAAGCAATTGCGTGAGGGTCGGGACGCTTTGCGCCGCGAAGTAGAGCACCCACGGGCTCAGGACATAGAAGTAGCGTCCGTCATGAAACGGGGCCGCGAAGACGACGTACCCGACACCGAACAGGCAGCCGATCAGCCACCCGTCTTCGCGTGGCGCGACCCACATTCGAAGAACCAGCCCGAGAAGGGCACTAACAAGGAGAACCCGCAGGAACATCGCACCGAAGGCCTCGCCGAATTCCGAATGGGTGGCAAATCGAACTGGTGTGTCACCAGGGTCCTTCAGACCTAGATGCTCGGCCACAATCCCGTGGTACCACTCGGCGTTGTCCGCAAAGTTGCCCGGCTTCACGCCTTTCGAGTTCGGCAGGAGATCCGACGGCAGCAGGATCTGCCACACCAGGAGCGCTAGCACGAAGGTGACGTAGGGGACATATGCCCTACGGGTAAAACTGCGAATCGTCGCCAGCATTGTTTTGATGGAGTCAAAACGATGAGTCGAGTTCGTCGCTCGCATGGAAGGCATCGGGGAAAAGAACTCGATCGCGTGCGCGACGACGAGCCCGAGCGGCAGGGCGTAGCCCTCGCGCCGGAAGTTCGCAGCCGCGGCAAGTACGAGGCCGAGCACGATCGCCGGACGACGAGAGTCGTTCCACAGCGACCCGGATCGCTGATAACGATCGAACGCGAGGAAGCACGCCATCATCGCGGCCATGAACGCAAACTCCGACAGGACGTTGTTGGTCCAGCTCAGGAAGAAGTAGTTCACTCCGACAGCCCCGACGATCAGCAGCGACGCGGCCTCGCCCATTCGGCGCCGACACACGGTGTGGAACAACGTCAGGAATAGGAGGAACACGACGGTGACGACAAGCTTGAGCTTTGGGTAGTCGATCCCCCACCGGGCCACCACCGGCATCAGCACCAGCGGCCAACCCCACGGATAGGCCTCCGGCGTGAACGGCCATCCGGACTGACGCAACGAAAAATGGGTGTCGCCGGTGACCTGTCCGACGTATCCGCCCGCCAGAGCCTGAGCCTGACGGATGTACAGGGCAAAGTCATCCCCCCAGTCGTGCCCTCCCTCTTGAAGCGATCGACACCACCTCCCGATTCCGAGCAGCGTCATGAACAATGCGAGGTTGGCACATCGGCGCTGCCACTTCGATGGCGTATAGGTCGCAGCAACGTGATCAGGCATCGTGGGGGTTACCGCCGAGAGCGATCAGGTTGCTGGAACAGCTTCAATGATTCGTCGAAGGTACGCGTGCATATCGGGCCGTCGACCTTCCGCAGTCTTTCCCAATCGGACGAGCGTGAGTTTTCGATCAGGTACCACGATCGTTCGCTGTCCTTCGTAACCGTGAGCCCCGAACGCTGCATACTCTGGCCATAACCACCAGTGCGCGCCGTAGCCGTGGTCCTCGGTGTCTGGCACCGGCGTTGGTGTTCTTGCGTGCTCAACCCAACCCTCGGGAAGTATTCGCGCCCCATGGACCACACCGTCGTTTCGATACAACTCACCGAAAGCCGCGAACTCCCGAGCAGTCGCATACAGGAACGAGGATCCGATGAACGTGCCGGCCTTGTCGAACCGCGGTACGGCTGACCCCATTCCGAGCGGCTCGAAGAGTCGCTGAGAAAGGTATGTCCGCATACCTTGTTCACCTCCACCGACAAGATCTCGGGCGATCCGGCACAAGATGTTGGTGGTTCCGCTGGAGTAGTTGAAGAACGTCCCAGGTGCATGCTCAAGTGGGAGCGCGCAGGCGTAACCGGCCACATCGTCTTGGCCTGAACCGAACAGCATCTCGATGCAATGAGACTCCGAGGCATCGACGTAATCCTCGTTGAACAACAATCCCGATTTCATGTTCAGGAGATGTTGAATCGTGATCGTGCTGCGGTCGTCGGACTGCCACTCCGGGATCGGGGCGGGGTCAGAGGGTGCGAGCACACCATCGGCCACGAGCAAGCCCAGGAGCGCGTGCGTGACGCTCTTCGCCATCGACCACGAGATCAACGTCGTTGCGTGGTTGACCGTGGGCGCATACCGTTCGACGACGACGTTTCCGTCGACCATCATGAGCATGGCGAAGGTGTCACCGAGCGTCGAATCAGCAAAAGCCTCCTCGACGATCGTCGAAACTTCGTTGACCCACTCCATCG
>JANOWU010000317.1:0-3541 GCA_031418035.1 Acidimicrobiia bacterium | reverse complement strand
CATGAAGTGGTCGGTTCGCAACGCGATTCGTCGCTCGATCTCGGGGCGCTCGACGTCGAGAAACACGAACCGCACGTCGCCCGCCCGACGAAGGACATCACGGTAGGACCGTTTCAATGCCGAGCAGGCGACCACCACGCTTGACTCGGCGGCCATTGCCCGTTGAAGAGCGATCAGCCATGGCCACCGATCGTCGTCGGTGAGTGGAATACCGTTGGACATTTTCTCGATGCTCAGCGGGTGGTGAAACTCATCGGCTTCGAGCAGCCGCGCACCCAACGTCGCCGAAAGCTCGCGGCCGACGGTGGACTTGCCGCTTCCTGCAACGCCCATCACCACCACGCGCAGCGGGACATGCGACGTCATGTCAGCGGCTCCACGTCAGCGGCTCCATGCATCGGCTCCATGTCAGTGCGCCAATTCCTTCGGGAACCCGAAGTAGTCCACGGCGTTGGCAACACAGATGTCGTGGACCATCGATCCGAGCCAGTCGAGGTCGTTCGGGAGGCGCCCAGAGTCGACGTCGGATCCGATGGCGTTGCAGAGGATGCGTCGAAAGAGTTCGTGTCGGGTCATGCTCAGAATGGATCGAGAATCAGTAAGCATGCCTATGAATCCAGCAAGCTGACCGATCTGGGAAAGATCATCGAGTTGGCGTCGCATTCCCTCCTCGTGATCGTTGAACCACCAGGGTGGGCCCCATTGAACGAGCGCCCGTACTCCGGGTCGCGAGAAGGCTCCCGCCATTGTTGCGAACAGGGCGTTGTCAGCCGGGTTCAGGTTGTACAGAACGGTGCGCGGCAGCATCCCCGACGCTTCGAGGTCACCGAGGAAGCGGGCCAGGCCAAGGGCGTGTCGTTCGTCGTTCATGACGTCGGCACCGGCGTCGCGACCAACGAGGTGCAGTAGCCGCGGCGAGACGTTGCGCAGGGGGCCGAGATGTAGCTGCAGAACCGAGTCGTTGGCATGGGCCAGTTGCGCCGCCAGCGTCACGACTTCCAACAGCACGACCTCGCGTTCGGAGTCAGTGGCCGCCCTTCCCTGCGCGGCCCCCCGCACGACGTGGTCCGTGAGGGCGGGATCACGGGGTCGATCCGGGATCGTGGCGAGGCCGTGATCGCTCGCCCGACATCCGAGTGCCGCAAAGCGATGGAACGACTCCTTAAGTGCACCTAGTAATGAGTCGAGATCGAGGATTCGTGTTCCTGTCGTCCCGGTTAGTCTTTCCGCCCAGACGTTCCATGCCCCGGGGTCGTCGAGGAGTCGATGCGCGGCATCGGGTCGAAACGTGGGAACCATCGCGGTGACTCCCGCGGTGACTCCCGCAGTGGGTTGGACCGCGACGTCGGCTGCGTGCTTCTCGTGGAATCCGAGAGAGTCCCCCGGGTCGTCGGTGGTTGCCACGACACGAACGCGAAAGTGCTTCAGCAACCGCTGAGCCGACCATGACGGCAACTGCCGGTTGGCCTCGTCCCAGATCTCGCGCGCCGTCGACGGGTTCAGGGCGATATCGATCCCGAACACCCGACGAAGTTCGAGGTGCGTCCAGACATAGAGCGGATTGCGGATCGATCGCGACACCGTGTGAGCCCACGCTGCGAACTTGTCCCAGGGATCGGCGTTTCCCGTGATGAGTGCCTCGTCGAACCCGGCGAGTCGCATGGCCTTCCACTTGTAATGATCGTCGCCGAGCCACAGGTCGGTGATGGTGTCCCAGACTCGATCCTCGGCGATCTCCGCCGGCGACAGATGGTTGTGCACATCCACGATCGGTGCATGATCGGCGACGTCGTGAAACAGCGCCCGGCCCGTCTCCGTCGAGAGCAACACGTCGTCGTGAAGGAAATGGTTTTCACTCATCTGGCACCCTGTCTACCCGATCAAATCGTCGTCGCGCTGAAGCCACCGTCGACGACGAGTTCGGTTCCGGTGATGAACCGACCCGCGTCGCTGGCGAGGAGAAGCGTGGCGCCTCCGAGTTCGTCGGCTTCACCGAATCTTCCCATCGGCGTGTGGCCGAGTATCGATGCAACCCGATCGGGTGAAAGGATCTTGCGGTTCTGTTCAGCGGGGAAGAACCCCGGCACCAACACGTTGCACCTGATGCCCAGCGGCCCCCATTCACGGGCCAAGTTCTTCGTCAGGTTGTGAACCGCCGCTTTGGTCATCGAATAGGTGAACACACGAGAAAGCGGCGTGAGGCCCGACGCGCTCCCCACGTTGATGATGCTCGCGCCCTCCCCCGATGCGCCGGCTCGCTCCACGAAGTACCGACCGAACTCCTGACATGCTCGAACGACGGCGTACTGATTCGTCGCGACGATCCGTTCCATCTCGTCGTCGTCGATATCGAGGAACGGTGTCGCCGAGTTCACGCCCGCACCATTCACGAGGACATCGACGCGACCATGGGAGGCCAGGACTCGGGCCAGCAGGTTGCGAAGTGCGCTTCGCTCTACAGCATCACACTGTTCGAACACGACGTCGGAACCTTCGGCGCGCATAGCATCGACGGCCACCGCCGCCTTGTTCTGATCACGGCCGACCAGTACCGTCCGGGCCCCTGCGCGAGCAAGACTGGCCGCCATTCGCCCACACAGAACCCCGGTCCCGCCGACGACGACAGCGACGCGACCGTCGAGTCGAAACGAGGTTGGTTCGGATGTGTCCATGTTCAGGTCCTTGGAGTAAGAATGCACACGTGATTGCGGGACTGACCATCTCCGGGTTTGCCGACGAGATAAGCGCTGATTTCGACGAGCAGTTGCGCACCGTTACCGAACTCGGAATGAACCATATCTGCCTGCGGGCGGCCGACGGAAAAGGCATCGCGGCGTATTCGCTGGACCAGGCCGAAACGCTGCTGCTCCCCCGTCTCGACGCCGCTGGCGTCCGGGTTTCCTCGTTGGGGAGTCCCATCGGCAAGATCGACATCGCCGATGATGCGGCCTTCGAGCGTCAACTCATGCAGCTCGAAACACTCTGTCAAATGTGTGACCTGTTCGATTGTGACTACATTCGGGTCTTCAGTTTCTATGTGCCGACCGATCGGCCCGTCGACGAGTGGTCAGAAACAGTGGTTGCCAAGATGCGCCAGTTCGTCGACATTGCGCGGCGTTACGACGTCATCCTGATTCATGAAAATGAGAAAGGAATCTTCGGTGACACCTCGGCGCGGTGCCGCCATCTGTTCGAAGAACTCGCGGGCGAGCACTTCAAGGCGGCGTTCGATTTCGCGAACTTCGTGCAGTGTGGGGAGAACCCCGAAACGTGTTGGCAGAGTCTGTCCGACGACGTCGTGTATTTCCACATCAAAGACGCCCGATTCGACAACGAGCGCAACGTGCTGTGTGGTCGAGGCGACGGGCGAGTCTCCGAGATCTTGTCGCAAGCCGTGAACGCCGGGTATCACGGGTTCCTCACCCTCGAACCCCACCTCGCCGACTTCTCGACCTTCGCGTCGCTCGAACGGGAGTCGTCGTCGGCGCAACAGCCGGCGCGACTCGACGGACCCAGCGCCTACGCGGCGCAGTACCACGCG
>JANOWU010000316.1:0-48306 GCA_031418035.1 Acidimicrobiia bacterium | reverse complement strand
GCGTAACACCTCCAGCAAAACAAGACCGACAAATCAATTTCAAGACACGAAGTCGGTCACACCCAGGGTCAGATCCTGCCCCGCTGAAGGGTCCCCACCATCATGGAGGAAGACACTGCCATCATGAGTGTCACACCCCCTCGTCATGATTGATGTCATGGAAGGAGCACCTGTGTGGAGCAACATATCCGTCGCCGTTGTCTTGGCGACGGGTTGGGCGCGGGCTTCCATCGTCGACGGGCAACGCGAGCTCGAACGGATACAGCGCGAACTCGATGCCGCATTCGCGGCGCTCGTGATCGCCGATGGCGGCGACGATCGCGACGCGACCGCACGAGTCGCCCGAGCAGCCGGAGTGTCGACTCGATGCGCACGCGAACGAGTGCGTGTCGCACGAGTGTGCGACGCGATCCCTGCAGCACATGCGGCGTTGGCAGGCGGTGAAGTGTCATCGGAACACGTTTCGCAGTTGGCGCAGGTGGCCGATGATCCCGATGCTGGCGCGTTGGTTGAGGTTGCGGCAGGTCAGACACCGGAGGAGTTTCGCGACACCGTGATGCGGTACCGCCTCGCGAAGAACCCGGCCGACGTGCCGCGGCGGCAGCGTGAAGCGCGTGGGCTCACGTTCTTCCGTGGTGATCATGGTTGTCTTGGTGTTCGCGGGATGTTCCCACCAGTCGAAGGCGAAGAACTACGCAACACCCTGACCGCAATTGCTGATGCGCAGTGGCGAATCGACCATCCCGACCGTGCACCCGTTCGTGGCGGGCACGGCGGCGACTCATGGCCAGCTCGAATGGCCGACGCACTGATCGAATTGATCCGCGAACACAACGGCGCCAGTTACGACAATTGCGGGAGCGGTACTGGTGGCGCACCTTCGGGTACCGCAGGTGATGGTGCCACAGGCTCGGCGAAGACCGCGAAGCGGCGCCGTGCGAAACGGCGTGGTGGTGGAAAACCTGCAGTGGTGATCACGATCGACGCGGAAACACTCGAAGCACATCTGGTCGGGCACGGCCCAATTCCACTCACCGACGCTGTTGAAGCCGCAGCGCGGGGAGAGCTCTACGCCGCGATTCGCGATGTTAAGGGTGAGATTCTGAAATTCGGCCGGAGCAAACGCTTCGCCTCGCCGATGCAGAACCTCGCATTAGTGGTCCGCGACCAGAAGTGCGTGGTACCAGGCTGCGACGCGCATTGGACCAAAACCGCCGCGCATCATCTCGATGAGTTCAACGAAGGCGGACTCACCAATTTGGGCCGACTCGCCCGGGTATGCGATCCCCACCACACGTTTGTGCATGTGACCAACTCTCGTTTGGAGTTTCGCAACGGTCAATGGGTGGTGGAACCCAGGGCGCGATCCGAACCCGCCACCGACACCGGATAGCGGAACGCGCAGGCACCGGGGCGGGCACTGCAGCGCTTGTTTGGCCGACTTTGACCAGTCTTGGCCATGTGGCGAATCACTGGTTAAAGCAGATTGATCCTTGAAAACTGAATACACGGCGCCGGGGGCACTCAGCGTCCAGTGAACACCGGTTCCTGTTTGGCGACGAACGCCTTCGTCGCGTTGCGATGATCCTCGGTCTGCCCACAGTGGACGTGGTGGGTCGCTTCGAGATCGAGACAGTCGTTGAGCTCGCCGGTCATAGCCCGGTTCAAGTTCTCCTTCATGTACCGATACGCAACCGTTGGGCCAGTCGCGAGGCGCAGCGCGATCTCGCGCGTCTTTGCCGCCAATTCCTCCGGAGGCACGACCCAGTTGGCGAGCCCGAGCCGCAGGGCCTCGTCCGCGTTCACACGATCGGACAGGAAGTACATCTCGCGCGCCTTTGCTGATCCCACCAATTGGGTGAGGAAGTAGGTGCCGCCGTAATCGCCCGAGAATCCGACGCGTGCGAATGCGGTTGTCATGATTGCGGTGCTCGCCATGACGCGAAGGTCACAGGCGAGCGCGAGTCCAAGGCCCGCTCCTGCGGCCGCGCCGGGGAGTGCCGCGATTGTCGGTTTCGGCATCGTGAAGAGCTTGCCCGAGGTCGCGCGCTGGTTGACGCGCTGGCGATGAATTGCGCCGTCGATCGTGTTCTGACCGACCGTGCCATCGCCGCTTGCGGCCATGCCCTTCACGTCGCCACCGGCGCAGAATCCGTTCCCGGCGCCCGTGAGGACGAGACACCTGATGTCGGGATCGAGTTCGGCATTGGCGAGCTGTTCGGCCAGCGCGGCGGTCATTGCGCCCGACATGGCGTTGCGTGCTTCAGGTCGGTTCAGCGTGAGCGTCAACACGCCGTCTTCGAGCACAGCGAGCAAATCATCAGTACCCGTAGTAATTGTTCGTGCGCTCATGACTTATCGCCCCTTCCAGTTCGGCGCCCGCTTTTCGGAGAAGGCCAGGGGACCTTCGATGAAGTCTTCGCTCTTCACCAGCCGCTTCACCGACTCATAACCCACCGACATCGATTCCTGCAGCGACTCCATATCGAGGCTGCGGTACACGACGTCTTTGCTCGCCCGGATCGACAGCGGCGAACACGCAATGATCTGCATCGCCCATTCCCGGGCCCGGGCCATCAGCTGATCGGCGGGTACGACCTCGTTCACGAAACCGAGCTGAAACCCTTCTTCGGCGGGCACGTGACGTCCGGTGAGGATCATGCCGAGCGCACGTTTGGGGCCGATCTGGCGGGGCAGTCGCTGGAGGCCGCCCGCCAACGCGGCGAGGCCGACCTTGGGCTCGGGCAGCGCGAACTTGGCCTGGTCCGAAGCAATGATGAGGTCACAGGCGAGCGCAATCTCGAAGCCGCCACCCATGGCCACACCGTTCACGGCCGCGATCACCGGTTTGTCGAGGTCGAATCTCGACGTGAGTCCGCCGAACCCGCGGGGGATCGGCATCTGCTTGCCACCCTCGGCTTGGTACCGCAGGTCATTGCCCGCGCTGAACCCGCGCCCCTCGCCCGTGATGATCGCAACCCAGAGATCATCGTCGTTCGCGAAGTCGTCGAACACCTGACCGAGTTCGGCGTTCGCCGGCGGATGGAGAGCATTCAAACGGTCAGGGCGGTTGATCCTCACGGTCATGATGTGATCGGCCTTGTCCACAAGGCAGAATTCTGTCGACATGTCATCCCCTTTTCGCTGGTGTTGGGTGGAGCGTACCTACTGAGGGCCCCGCAACACACATCGGCGCTCGCTAAGCGCGGGTGCTACACGCGGTCGAGGCGAGCGGTGAACCCGAGGTAGTCCCAGACGAGCTGATCACCCTCGAGTCGGCGTCGAACTTCTATCGGCATACCGACGGGACGCAGCACGTGCACCCCGTCTTCGAACGTGCACACCACCGTGATCGGTGTCTTCTTGTCGAACTCCGCCACGTCGTACACGCCGTGTTCCTCCGTGCCGTCCGCTCGCATGTCGTGGACGACACCGCCACCGGTGATCACGACGCGGTCGCCAGCCTGCTCGATACGCTGCACCGACCCCAGTGCCCGGTGTGTCGGATCGGCCTGACCACCAACGTCGACACGCACGACCCGCCACAGGCCTCGCATGTCCGGCGCACCCGAGACAAGGGGCTCGGTGCAGTCGGCCAGGATCGGTGGAGGCATCGTGCCGGTCCAACCACCCTCAGGGGTGTGAGCGACTGGGATGTGATCGACAAGCATGTGAACCTCCGGGTGGGTGTTGACCTGACGCTACAGAATTGGCAGTCCGTATGGCAATTGTTGTTCTCAAGCAGTCATGCAAAGCTAAGGTCGCTTCAGACCAGGATCCTTTGACGGAAGGGAAACACATGTCCTCGAACATGAACTCGAAAGCGTCGCCGACGGCGTCGCGCACTACCCAAGTCGCCGTAGCTGCGGCACTCGTGGTGAGTCTTGTCGCCGCATGGTCGTCACCGGCCGGTGCGGCGGCGAAAAAGAAGACCAAGACCACAAAGAAGGTCACCGTTGCCAACGGCAAGACATGCTCGACGAAAGGGACGGTTTCGGCGTCGTTCACGTGCGTCGAACTTCAGAGCAAGGCACTGCAGTGGTGGTCGGCGGGAACCGCGCAAAACCCACTGAAGCTTGGTCAAGTAGGTCGCGTGAGCAACCCGGCTTCGGGGACATGGGAGATCACCGTCGTAAAGCGAATCGATGATGACACGGCCCGAATCCTCGCCATCGACGAAACGAACCGGGTCGCCACGGCCACGAACACCATTGCGTCGTTGGAAGTCCGCGTCAAGAACGTCGGTACTCAAGAATTCTCGGTACGCGCCACGGCCTTCGAAGCGGCAAGTCCTTCTCGGGAGAAGATCACCCGATGGGAGCTCGGGCAAGGCGCGCTCGAGGATTGCTGGCGAGACGAGCGCGTCGCTGCCGGTGCCGAGAAGGTCTGCCAGTTTCCCTTTGAGATCACCCCGCGAACGGAGCTCCTACCGCTTCGCCTTGCGGTGCGTGGTGGCTTTGGAATCGACGCCGGTCTGTACTTCGATACCGCTACGGCACAGCCCCCTTTGAAGTAGTCGGCCGCAGGCCTGCAGCAGTTACAAGCTTGCGTAGACGGCGCGCTCGAAGTCGTAGTACAGCGCGATCGAGCGATCGTCGGCGAACGGAAGAATTTGGCTCAGGTACGCACCGGCGATTCCGTTGGTACGGTCGATCCAGTAATAGCTGTTGGCGAGCCCGGCCCAACTCAGCGTTCCCTTCGGACGTCCCGTGATTCCATCCTGCTCGTGAATCTGGAACGTAAGACCCCACGACTTCGCCTCGCCCGGGAACATCTCGGCGTCGTTCGAGAACTGTGGAGCTGCGCTCTTCAACTCGGTCACGCGAAGATCGCCGATTTGATTCGTGCACATAGCTTCCACGGTTTCGGCCCGAAGGACCCTGACTCCATCCAGTTCGCCGTCGTTCAGGATCATGCGCATGAAGCGGCCGTAGTCGTGCATCGTCGACTGCAACCCACCGCCACCCATCTCGAACTCGGGGCTCTCCGTGGCTGGAAGCTCTATCGCCAACAGGTTGCCGTCGGGGAGGCGGGCATGAATGGCCGACGCCCGAGCACGCATGGGGTCTGAATGTCTGAACCCGGTGTCGTGCATTCCAAGGCGACCGGTCAGGTGCTTTGTGAAGTATTCACCGAGGGTCATGCCCGACGCGGCTTCGACCAGCAGCCCGGCCCAGTCGATGCCGATGCCGTACTCCCACTTCGTGCCGGGGTCGAAAGCCAGTGGCGTTCGCAGCGCCGCTCGCTGAAGTGAGAACAGTGTGGGTGTTTGCGTCGTGGCATACCACTTGCCCATCAGTGGGTTCCAGATGTCGTACACGAAGCCACTGGTGTGCGTCAGCAGTTGACGCAGGGTCGGCTCGCTAGACGCAGGTCTGGTGATGGGTTGTCCGTCGGCGCGAAAGCCCTCCAACACCATCGGGTTCGCGGTCTCGGGACACAACGTCGACATGGGTGCGTCGAGATCAATCTTGCCCTGTTCGACGAGTTGCATCGCTGCTGCACCGGTCAAGGCCTTGGTCATCGAGAAGATGGCGCCGACCGTGTCGGGCGCCATCGCCGCGCCGGTTCCGATCGAGCGTTCACCGGCCGCTCCGAGGTACCGGACACCATCGCGATCGACAACGATGCCAACCACACCGGGTACCGCGCCCGTCGCCACACCGGACTGCAGTACAGCGTCGAGAGCGGCGTTCATAGTTAGGCCTTGCGAACCTGGGTGAACGGGAGATCACGATCGGGTTCGGGCTCTTTGGGAAGACCGAGGACGCGTTCGCCGATGATGTTTCGCTGAACCTGATCGGTGCCGCCGCCGATCGAGGTGAAGTACGCGTTCAACGCGAGGAAGTTTGCGTCGGCGGCCTCTTGATGATCGGCGCCGACGAGCATTGCTTCGGCACCGAGTATCTGCGCGTGGACCTTTGCTCCCTCATGCAGGATGCGACTCATCGCCAGCTTCCCGAGCGACAGAATCGGTGACGACGTTCCCTGCTGCAAGCTCGCCTTTGCGCGAGCAGCGTTCCACGCATTGACCTTGCGCCACATGTGGACCTGCGCAATGGCCTGGCGTATCGGCAGTTGATCCGCCACGCCACGATCTCGGGCGAGGGCCCACAGGTCGATATCGACCGCGCTCTTGGCGGCCTCGCCGTCGGCGGGTCCTTTCTCGCCGACACCGGGCTGGCGTGGTCCGCGCGCCGCATCGCCCATCACCGAGCGTTCGTAGGCCAGTGCCGTCTGCAACACACGCCAACCCTCGCCGGCGTCGCCGAGCATGTTCGCATGCGGCACGCGGGCGTCGGTCAGGAACACCTCGTTGAAGTGCGCCTCGTTGGTGATCTGACGAATTGGTCGAATGTCGACGCCGGGCTGACGCATCGGAAACCAGAAGAACGAGATCCCCTTGTGTTTTGGTACATCCCAATTAGTACGTGCAATTAGCATTCCGTAGTCGGCTGTTTTGGCTCCCGACGTCCACACCTTTTGGCCGCTGATGATCCACTCGTCACCGTCGCGCGTCGCCCGGGTCTGGAGTCCGGCAAGATCGGAGCCCGCGCCCGGCTCGCTGTAAAGCAAACACATGGCGACTTCCTCCAAGAGCAGTGGTCGCAGCATCTGGGCCTTCAAGTGGTCGCTCCCGAAGGCCACCATCGTGTTGGCCCACAGGTTGTGGCGGTCGTGGCCAGTGCCGCGTGCTTTCGCCTTCGCAAATTCTTCGGTGATGGCTTTGGCCTGTTCGCCGGTGGCGGAGCGTCCGTAGCCCGGTTCGGTCCACGTCGGTGCTGCCCAGCCGGCGTCGATCACCATGCCCTGCCACTGTGCCTTCGGAATGGAACGGTCCCAGTTGGCGCCAAGCCATGCGGCGACGTCGGCGCGTACGTCCTCGACGGATTGGTCGGCAAGCGACGGGAACGGTGTCGCCAAACTGGTCGGAGTGCTCAGAGCCATGTGTGATTGTCCCGCGATCATTGCGGCCACGTCCAACCGGTGCTGCGGCCGCGTCCAACCGGCGCTCCGGCGGCGAGCGGGCCGAATAGCGTCAGCGCAACGCGGGCAGAACCGCTTCCACGAGGCGTCGATGCGCGGCCGACGCTTCGGCGGGGTCGCTGCGGAACCCGCCACCCATCACGAAGATCTTGGTGATGCCGACTTCGACGAGCTCCTGGAGACGTTCGATGCAGTAGCTCGGTGGTCCCGCGATGCCAAACGTGTCGATCACGTCGTCGGTGAGGACCTGCGACTGGGGTGAGCCGTGTGTGAAGTGGCTGTGCATGTCGTAGACGGCGTGCACGTTGTGCAACGTGTCGCGGGTCGCCGCGTCGACGGGACCCGCGACCGAGCCATGCATGACCGAGAACCGGGCGAACGACGCCACGCCGCCAGCAATCGCTTTGCGTGCGACCGCCCGATCGGGGTGCACCAACACGGGGACGTAGGCTCCGATGCCCAACGTCGAAGGATCGAGTCCGGCGCCACGTCGAGCGGCTTGTGCCGTCTCGATTCCCCACAACAGACGTTCGGTGTTCGCACCCACCGCGAAGGTGACACGCTCGGCATGGAGCGCACCGCCGGCGATCACCTTTGGTCCGGTTGCGGCGACGTCGACGGGGACCTTCAGCTGCGTCGGACGCAACCAGTGCAGCCGACTTGAAGTCGGCGCGCCCGCCATGTGCAGCGAGTCGGCGGACTTCACATCCGTGCCGCCGTCGGATTCGACGTCGAAGGGCACGTCTTCGCCGCGTAGGTACCCCTGCAGTCGTTGGAGGTAGCGGACGAAGTACGGCACGGGTGCGGGTGCCAAACCCAGGTGGGCGAGTGCCGAATCGCCGCGGCCAATCCCCAGGACGGCGCGGCCGTCGGACTCGGCTTGCACGGTCGCGATTGCCGTCGCCAACGCAGCAGGATGACGGGTCAGCGGATTCGTGACGGCGGTGCCCAACTTGAGCGTGGTGGTGGCGGCCGAAGCAAGCGCCAACTCGATGAATGGATCACCGGCGAGGTTCTGTGAATCGACGAGCCCGAGGCCGTCCCAGCCCTCTGCCTCCGCCTGGATGGCCCGCTTTACGGTGGCCCGCGGCATGCCGACACCCGACGTCCAGAACTCCACGCTGTGTGCACTCATTCCCGAACGGTAGACCACCGGAGCGGTCGCTGTCGGATCGCAGCTGCTTGAATTGCGGACGTATGTCTGAACAGATCAGCTCGGAACAAGGCAGCTCGGAACAAGGCAGCTCGGAACAGATCAGCTCGGAACAGATCAGCGAGCGTCATGCGTCGAACCTGGAGCTGTTTCTCGATCTGGTCTTTGTCTTTTCAGTCACCCAGGTGACGTCGTTCGTCTCCTCAAACCTCACGAGGGAAGGCGTCGCAAAAGGGATGCTGCTCGCCTTTCTCGTGTGGTGGCAGTGGACCGGTTTCACGTGGGCGGGCACGGCAGTCGATCTGCAATCCAATCGGCGAGCGCGCATCGTGGTGTTGACGATGGTGCCTGCCATGTTGGTGATGGCGATCACCGTTCCTCGCTCGCTGAGCGATCAGAGCCGGTGGTTCGCAAGCTCGTATCTCGTCGTGCAGTTGCTGGTCTTGGTCATCCAGGCCCTCGACGCGGTCAAGTCGGAGCAGACCAAACGCGCCTATCTTCGGTACGCTCCGCTCGCGGCCATCGCACCAACGCTCCTATTTGTGGGCAGCTTTTTCGACGGCACAGCAAGGCTCGTGACATGGATCGCAGTGGCGTTGGGGATGATCCTAAGCGCGCTTCGTGCTACAGAGCAGGAGGGGAGCACGTGGGCCATCGACGCGACGCACTTTGCGGAGCGCCACGCGCTGTTCATCATCATCACGCTCGGCGAGGTGGTCGTCGCAATTGGTGCGACGGCGGCGTCGGTCGCGGAGTCCCGAGCGTTCGACGCGTCGCTGCTGGCGGCCGTGGTCGCATCGGTCGCTGTTGCGTGTGTCCTGTGGTGGGCGTACTTCGGGTTCATTCCGGCGGTGATCGAGTTGACGCTTCGAGAATCGCACGACGGCACGCGAGGAGCGATCGCTCGCGACGTCGGAAGCTTCGGACACTTTCCGTTGGTCTTCGGGCTCATCCTGTACGCAGTTGTGGCGAAGCACGTCATCGCCCATCCCGATGAACACCTTGCGGTCGCTGATCGGTGGGTCCTGGTGGTGGCGATGGTGTTGTTCATCGGTGGCCAGTTGCTGATTCAGTTCCGCGTTGTCGGACGGCTTTCGCCGGAGCGCTTCGCCGCCCTTGCCGTGATTGCGGTCCTTGCCGGTCTCGGTGGCGGGCTTCGCGGGTGGGTGGTCGTCGGTCTCGTCGCGATGACGCTCGCCGCAATGTCGGTGATCACCGCGCGCCGGTTCCGTGCGAGCGACCTTGCCGCCCTCGTGCATCACAGCGTCTAGTCGGCGACGGGTCTCTTGTCCCGTGTCTCATCCCCGTTTCCGTTCCCGGTATCCGCTCCCCGTTTCGGCTCCCGTTTCCGCTCCCGGTTTCCATTCAACGGCGAGTTGCAGGGTCGACGGCAACTTGTTGGTGGGGCTAACTTGCCGCCGACCCTGCAACTTGCCATCGAGTGGGGAGGTATCCGGTGTCGTGGCGCGCCTCATCATTGAGAGGCTCTCGCACGATACGTGGTTCGCGATACGCGGTTTTACGTGTGTTTCAGGCAGTCAGCGTCTCAGCGTCCCTGGGTGATGTAGTCGCCAAGCGCCTGCGCTTCGTCTTGGATTTCCGTGACACGACGCTTGACGACATCGCCGATACTGACGATGCCGACGAGTGCCCCTTCGCTCACCACTGGCAGATGCCGGATGCGCTGTTCCGTCATCGCGCTCATCAGGTGCTCGATGGTGTCGTTCGGCGAGCAGGTGATCACATCGACACTCATGACTTCGGACACGGGTCTCTCAAGGATCACGGCGCCGCTCCTGGCGATGGCTCCGACGATGTCACGTTCGCTTACGATACCCACTACTGACCCGTCGGTTCCGACGACGACAAGGGCACCGATTCTTCGTTTGCCGAGTTCGGCCGCAGCCGAGAGGAGGGTTTGGTCGGGACCGATCGTGGCGACGTCGGACCCCTTTCCCTGCAAAACACCGTTGACACGCATGTTGCCTCCTTGGTGCGATGCGGCTTGGAATGCGCCGCATCTTTTGCTGATCGTACGCCAAGCCTCCGGCGATCGGGTAAGGAATTGGGTGCACACTGCGAACTTGCTCGAAGCGCAAATCGTTCCCGCCACGTCTACGTGGAGTTGCGTTGCTTCCAAGGTCATGACGTCCGCGGGCAAGGGCATGACGGGCACGGGCAATTACAGTGTCGGCGTGACCGTTTCTCGTAATGCGTTGCTCGTCGTGCATCTTCTGTGCGGAGCAGCCTGGTTGGGCGCGAACTTCACCCAGTTGTTTGCTTCGCGGACGCTCTTTCGTGAAGCCGACGACACAGCACGACGATGGGCCCGGACCGTCGAAGCAATGGCGAAGCGCTACTACAACGTGGTCGGCATTGTGCTTGCGACGACCGGAGTGCTGATGGTCATCGACGGGCCATATGAGTTCCGTGACGGATTCGTGCTCGTCGGTATCGGCACCGTGGCCATCGGTGCGCTGCTTGGCGTGTTCGTGTTTGCGCCGACGGCCAACCGCATTGCCGTTGCCGCCGAGCAGGGAGACGCGTCGACGTTTCGATCCCTGGCGATCCGCTATCGCAGCGAGGCGTTGCTCGATACGACGCTCGTGATACTGACGGTGGTAGCGATGGTCTGGAAGTGGCGATCATGACTTTCGCGGAAGTGTGGGAAACCGACGGGTGAGATTGGGGTTTCGGGGATTTTCGCCGGTTCTCAACGATTTTTCGAACATACGTTCGAGGTTTGGCGATACAATGTGTACGTGGAATCGTCCCTCGACCACTACCTTGCTGCCGAGTCTGTGGCACGGTCGGCTGTCTCCTGCCTGCAAGACGGCGCGGTCGTGACAGCGGCGAACGTAGCGGCTGCCCGGGCGTTGGTCGATCGTTTCGAGACGCTATGCACGCGTATTGTTGTTCCGTTCGCGGAGTCGCCCACCATTCGTGAAGACGGGTTCCGCAACGTTTCGGAATGGTTGGCGTACAACACCCACGCGCGACCAACTGAAGGCGAGCAACGTGTTGCGCACGCGCAGGTGTACGCGAAGCTTCCCGGGTGGTCCGACGCAATTGATGCGGGCACGATCGGTGTGTCACATGTGAGTGTCGTTGCGAAGGTGCTCACGAAAGCGCGTCTGCCGTTTCTGGTCCGCGACGCTGCGGACATGCTGGGGTGGGCACAGACCTTCACGTTTACAAAGTTTCGGCAGGCCGTCGCGATGTGGGCTTCACACTGCGACGACGCACTCGGTGACCCAACGCTCGAGAAGGAACATGAAGAGGCGCGGCGTGTGCAGTTGTCGCCGACGTCGGGTGGGATGTGGATCCTGAACGGTCTCCTCGATACCCTCGGTGGAGAAGCCCTATCGAAAGCACTTGGGGCGGCGATGCCGAAACCGTGCGAGGGCGACAATCGGACTCCGGCGCAGCGTCGTCATGACGCACTCGTTGATATCGCGCACGAGTCGTTGGCGAACGAAGGCCGCATGCACGTCGGTGGGGAACGTCCACACGTCACGGTCACGGTCGATGCAAAGTCGGGAATCGCGCACACATCGCAAACGGTGCGTTTGTCGTCGTTCACACGAGACATGCTCCTGTGTGACTGCGTGACCACGAGCGTGTGGCTGAGCGCAGACGGCACGCCTTTTGATGTCGGCACCCCAACATCAGAAGTGCCGGCTCGGAATCGCCGTGCGGTGATGGTGCGGGATCAGTCGTGCCGGTTCCCGGGCTGTGATCGTCCGGCGAGGTGGACTGATGTTCATCACATTCGCGAACGCGTCAATGGTGGCAGGCACGAGCTTGCAAACCTCTGCGCGCTTTGTAAGTTTCACCACCGCTACGTGCACAAGCACCGGCTCACCATCCGGTGGGATCGTGACCATGCGAGTTTGATCTTCGAGTGGCCGAACGGTCGCACGGCGAACAGCCCGCCGCCACCACACATCATGTTCGCCCGCTGAAACCCGTCCCGTCGGCTACCCGCAATAGCCGGGTTCGCCGCGGGATCGGCGACTCCGCTCGGCTCACCCGATTGGGTGAGCTGCAACGTCGGAATCACTCCTGGGGATCACGTACGCTCGACAACATGCCAGCCTGGGCCCAGATCGAGAACGCTGAACCGGACTTTGCGAGACGAGTGCAGCTACTGTTCGACGCCGGACGACACAAAACGCTTGCGACGTTGCGCGCCGACGGCTCACCGCGTATCTCCGGTATCGAATGCGAGTTCGTCGACGGCGAGTTACGTTTCGGTTCGATGCCGGGCGCGCGCAAGCTCGCCGACCTCACACGAGACCCACGTTTCGCGCTTCACGGACCCACCGTTCATCCCGTCGAAGACAAGGAACGGGATTGGCCGGGCGAAGCGAAAATTGCGGGTCACGTCGTCCCCGTCGCGGACGATGATTCGCCGCTTGGCGATGCAGACGGGCAACCCGAGGGGATGATGTTCGTCGCCGACATCAGCGAAGTGGTGTTGACCCGGCTGAACGACGACGCCTCCAAACTCGTCATCGAACACTGGACGCCGCGGGGCGGCCTACGAATCGTCGAGCGCGAGTAAGTACGATCGTCGGAGGAGAAAAGTGGGAGAGAAGAATGCGTGGATTGCAGATCGAAGGTGACTACGAACAAGACGGCGCGGTGTGCGTCCGGCAGGCCTTCAGTCCGGCCGAGGTAGCGCTGGCCCGTGAGGCGATCGACGCAAATCTTGCCGACCTCTCGCCACGAGCGAAGCGGGCGAGTGCCAACGACGACGGTGTCTTCGTCGAAGACTTCTGCAACTGGGACCGCCTGCCGGCAATGGAGCGCTTCATCCGAGAATCACCGGCGGCGGAGATTGTAGGTGCACTTACTGGATCGAAATCGGTGCGTCTCTATCATGACCACGTGTTGGTCAAGGAGCCGGGGACGAAGCAGCGCACGCCGTGGCATCAGGACCAGCCGTATTACAACGTCGAAGGAAAGCGAAACGCCAGCATGTGGTTCCCGGTGGATCCCGTGGATCGCTCGGCGACGCTAGAGCTCATTGCGGGCACCCATCGCGGCCCGTGGTACATGCCACGCACGTTTCTCGACGAACAGGCGAAGTGGTTTCCGGAAGGCAGTCTGATGGAGCCACCGAACTTCGCCGCTGATCCCCAGCGTTGGCGGGTACTCGGGTGGGCCCTGGAACCGGGCGACGCCGTGTTCTTCAACATGCTCACGGTTCACGGTTCCGGTGGTGTTTCGGGTCCCAATCGGCGTCGGGTTCTCTCCGTTCGGTTCCTCGGCGACGACATGGTGCACGCGCCCCGCTCGTGGACCACGTCGCCGCCATTCGACGGACTCGAGCAGCAATTGCCCGCCGGGTCAGCCATGGATCACCCACTGTTTCCGGAGCTCTGGCGGGCCGCCGAATAGACGCACGAACGGACGCCCGATAGACGCACGAACCTACGGGCGAACGGACCGCGAGCGTCAGGCGAGTTCGAGCAACAGATCCGTGAGTTCTCGCGGACGGTTGTTGGCAACCATGTGGTTGGTCGCAACCTCGCGGTAGCGCCACGACGGTGAGGACCGGTACCTCGTAGCCATACGTTCGAACACGTCGGAGCCGGCTCCGGTGGGATCGGCCGTCGCACGGATGAAGGTTCGAGTGAACGGAAAATCCTCCAGCGCGGCGACCAGGCGCACCGGCTCGGTGAAACACCCCACCGGGTGCTCCACCCGACGCGTAATGGCAAACGCGGCCTCTTCGGGGTCGTCGAACTCGCGTGGCGATGGGGGAACGAGCCACGGGTCACCGAGGCGCAACGGGCCTGTGGGTCGGCCGGAGATGGAGAACAGGCTTTCGCCGTTCGCTGGCACGAATGCGTCGAGATACACAAGGTGCTTTACGCGATCGCTGATGTGTTCAAGTGCGCCGGTCACGACCATGCCACCGTATGAGAACCCCAGAAGAACGATGTCGGTCAGGTCTTCGTACAGGATGTGATTCACGACATCACGAATGTGCGTTGTGAGGTCGATGTGCGGACCGGTCAGGTGCACACGCTCACCGATACCCGTGAGGCTGGGCGTCGTGACCTCGTGGCCGGCCGCTCGTAGGAGGGGGCGCACCAGGCGGAATCCGTGTGCTCCACTCCATGCACCGTGCACAAGTACATATATGGCCACGTCAGTGCCTCCCGTACTGTCGATCCGCTGGCCACCTTAGGTGATCACGCAAGTTCGCCGCACGCAGTCTGCGGCATTCAAGTTCGCCGCACACGCCGACTCGTGGATCTTCTCGAATGGACGCTACTCTGCGGTGGCATGAACGATCTCGAACTCCGAGCCACGATCGAAGACGCCCTCCGCAGCTACTGCCGTGGCATCGACCGACTGCACGGCCCGTCCATTGCTGCCGCCTTCCATCCCGGTGCGGTGCTCATCGACTACGGCGCAGCGTCGTTGACCATCGAGACGTTTGTGGAGCACGCTGTTGCATCGCTTCAGCGTCGGTTTGTCGCCACCCAGCACCGCATCAGCAACACTACGGTCGAGCGACGTGATGACCATGCTCTCGTGGAAACGTATGTGCACGCAACACATGTTGAGGTGAGCGACGATGGCCGACGTCTTCACACCTTCGTAGGCCGTTACATCGATCGGTTCGAGGAGCGCGACGGTGCGTGGAAGATCGCACAGCGAACGTTACGCAACGACTGGTCGACGGCGACGCCGATGGGCGACCCGATGTCGGGTGCGTACGTACCCAGCGGACGTGGCGACACCGCCGATCCGATCTGGTCCTGACAGGCGGTCCGATTACGCCGCCGGATCCGAAAACCACGAAGGTGGTTGCTACGCGCGCTTACGTTAACGCGTAGCCGCCAGCCTCGAGGTACTCGCGTACGCGCTGCTGCAGATGACGAGCGCGAACTTCCTGGTAGTTGCCCAGAGTCTGTGCGCCCTTACGACTCGATCGAAACCCCCGAGTCTGGGCGGCCATATTTGCCGTGTCTTCGTCGTACACACGGCCAAGGCCGCCGAGCCCTTTGGCGATCGTGTAACTGTCGTTGACATCGAGTTCGATCACCTCGGGCGGCGGTGGTACCTCACCGTCGAGCGGACGCGGGCGCAGCATCAACAGGTCGAAGTAGCTGTGGTCGATCGACGTCGGGTCCGGGCGGAATCGGTAGACCATTCCCAGCGACAGGCCGGGGAAGAAAAACGCGTTCGGAAACGCGAAGTACTCGATGGAGTCCAGGGTGATCGACTCGCTGAGTTTGGTGAAGTCGTACCCGTACTTGGCGCTCATTTCACGGCGCACGTGGTCGGCATAGAAGTCGCGGGCTCGTGTGCCCTCGGGGAGCACGAGTGGCTCCTGGCCATGTCGAAGATTGCGTGTCAGATGAGCGAGTATCTGCTGCTCGGTGCGAGGCGCCGGACGCTGTGGACTGTCGAGGCCCGTCGTGTGCACGAAGCGACTGATATTGGGTGCGAACACGTCGTACTGGGTGGTGACCTCGTCGCCGAGTTGGCCGCTGGCATGGGTCTCGCGCACGTGATAGGCCTCGAGAAATGCTTCGGCGGCCGCCTTCCAGTTCGCGGGAAGTCGTTTGCGTACATGGGTTTCGATGTAACGCTCTTCGATCCCGAACTCGGCGAAATGCGCGGGAAGCACACCAAGGTACTCAGCGAGCGGCGCGGCGTGGGGATCGAAGTTCACCCAGACGAATCCTGCGAACACGTCGACGCGGAGTTGGGGGAGACGATGAGAGTCGTCGCCGACATGCGGAAAGTCCCAGCGGTCGGGAAGGTCGATGAGTTCGCCGTCGAGCGACCACGTCCACCCATGGAACGGACACTTCAGTTGATTCGCGAATCCACACGTACCCGGCGCCCGCAACTGTGTGCCGCGATGCATGCATGCGTTGTAGTACGCCTTTATGGAACCGTCAGGGGTTCGAACGATCAAAGCCGAGTGTGGCCCGACGTCGTACACGTAGTAGTCGCCCGACTCGGGAATGTGATCGATGTGGCAAGCCCACTGCCACGTCTTGGACCACATGTGGTCGTACTCGGCCGCTGCGTAGTCCGGTGAGGTGTAGTTCTCGAACGGAATGTCGGCGTCGCCCAAGAACACCGGTGATTGTTCGAGAAGCGGCCACGGTGGCGGAGTCGGATCGGCGAGCAATTGTTCGTGCAGCGAAGGACCGGGGGCCCGGGCGGCACCGGGTGCTGGTGCAACCGATTCGGTGGCGTCACGCACATCTGTCATGAGCCCACGCTAGATGCTCGACTGGAGATCGGCCAGACAGATGCGTGAGACTGCCCTCATGAACACGCGACAGATCCGGACACCGCGAGATCTCGGACCCCTCGACCTCGTGTGGGATCACTTCAGCCGACCGCGAGCCGACGATACCGTCGCCAAAGTACGGGCCGCGGCAGCGGCCGGCTACGCAGCCATTGGGCTGTACCTCGGAGCATGGGCATCGCTGCGCGACGATCCGGCCGAACTCGAACGCGTGGACGAGGCGCTCGCCGGCACGGGCCTGGTGGTGGCGAACATCGAGACCTTGCGCGGGTGGGCGGTACCGGGCGGCGATAACGAGGAAGCCTTCCGGCGTCAAGAGGCCATGGCCTACGAGATGGCGGCGCATTGGGGCTGTCGGTACGTGCAGGTGATCGGCGACGCGTCGGGATCACTCGAACACGCCGGCGCCGGGTTTGCGTCCCTGTGCGATCGTGCTGCCGATCACGGCTTGCTCGTTGGGCTCGAGTGGGTGCCGAGTATGACCAACATCGGCGACGCAGCCACCGCGTTGCAGATCGTGGCCGACGCCGACCGACCCAACGGTGGGTTCTGTGTCGACTCGTGGCATTTCACGCGGTCAACGAACGACCTCGACGACCTTCGCAAGCTCCCTGGCGAGAAGGTGATTGCCACGCAATGGAACGATGGCACCGTTGCTCACTCGCATTCCAACAGTGCGTCGGACTACCTTCAGGATTGCCTCACCAATCGTGTGCCACCCGGTGAGGGCGAGTTCGCGCTCGTAGAGATCATCCGCATTCTCGATGCGATCGGATCGACTGCACCAATCGGCGTGGAAGTGTGCTCAGCCGATCTGTGGGCAGCCCCGGTCGATGAGGCGGCGCGGGTCAGCGCCGCCGCGATGCGCAGCGTGCTCGCTGCCGCTCGGCGCTAGAGCTGAACCGCGCAACGAAGTTCAGGCGAGACGCAACGAGGCACAGCCGTCGGTCTCGGTGACCGCGTAACACGGGATCGGAGTCGACGCCGGTGGGCCCTGGTGGGCGCCGGTGCGAACGTCGAACTGGGCGCCGTGGAGCGGACAGGTGAGAAGAGCGCCGCGAAGTCGCCCCTCGGAGAGTTTCGCGTCGCGGTGCGAACAGTTGTCGGCGACCGCATGCAATGCTCCCGCCACCCGGCACACCACAACACCATGCTCACCGAGATCGGGATACACGCGGAGTTGGCCGTCGCGTAGATCGCGAAGATCGCCAAGTTCAACATGCTCTTCGGACACAAGTTCAACGGGCTCTTCGGACATCAGAGCGAGCGTAGTTGAGCGTGGTTGAGCGTGGTTGAGCCAACTTCCGGAGCAGTGAGTAACGTCGAGGCGATGGCCGATCCCAACTTCTTCCGGTTCGACACGCTCAGCCTGCATGCCGGCCAGCGTCCCGACCCCACAACCGGTGCCCGCGCCGTACCCATCTACTTCACGACGTCGTACTCCTTTCCCGACACCGACGAAGCTGCGGCCCTCTTCAACCTCGAAGCACCGGGGCACATCTACAGCCGGATCTCAAACCCCACCGTTGCCGTCCTCGAAGAACGCATTGCGGCCCTCGAGGGTGGCGTCGGCGCCGTCTGTACGGCGAGCGGCACGGCGGCCTTGCACCTTGCCGTTGCAACACTGATGAGCGCAGGCGACCACATTGTCGCATCGAAGAATCTCTATGGCGGGTCGTTCAACATGATGAACCTCACGCTGCCGCGGTTCGGAATCACGACCACCTTCGTCGACCCGCGCGACCCAAGCGCGTTCGCCGCAGCGATTCAACCCAACACGAAACTCTGTTACGGCGAGACGCTCGGGAACCCCGGTATCGAGGTGATGGACATTCAGGCTGTGGCCGACGTCGCTCATGCCCACGGTTTGCCGCTGATGGTCGACTCGACGTTCTCCACGCCCTACCTGTTTCGCCCCATCGAGCACGGCGCCGACATCGTGATGCATTCGGTTACCAAATTTATGGGCGGCCATGGCACTGCGCTCGGTGGTGTGATCGTCGATGGTGGCCGCTTTGACTGGAGTGCGAGCGACAAGTTCCCGACGCTCACTGAACCGTATGCCGGTTACCACGGCGTGGTGTTCGCCGAAGAATTCGGGCCGTCGGCACTTGGCATGCGGGCACGCGCCGAGGGTCTCCGTGACTTCGGTGCCTGTATGAGTCCACATAATGCGTTTGCGCTCTTGCAAGGCATCGAGACGTTGCCGCTGCGCATGGCCCGCCACGTCGACAATACCGATCGCGTACTTACTATGTTGCAAGCGAACGACGCCGTGACATGGGTGAAGCATCCTCGCGTACCGTCGCATCCGGATTACGAGCTTGCGAAGCGGCTCTACCCCAAGGGTGCGGGATCGATACTGAGCTTCGGGGTGAAAGGCGGACGCGCCGCCGGCCGCAAGTTCATCGAGGCGGTGCAACTCGCATCACATCTCGCCAATGTGGGCGACGCCAAAACGCTGGTGATCCATCCCGGTTCGACCACCCATGGTCAGCTCACCGAGGAGCAACTTGTGACGTCGGGAATCTCGGAGGATCTCATACGACTGTCCGTCGGGCTCGAGGATGCCGACGACATCATCGAGGATCTCGAACGGGCGTTGAAGGCGAGCCAGCGATGATCGTGACCGTCGATGGCGCCACCACACACGCATCCACAGGTGGGGTCGCGCTGCACGGCGATGATCCCGTTGTGTTGCTCATTCACGGGGCTGGTATGGATTCCACCGTGTGGCAACTGCAGACTCGGTACCTTGCGTATCGAGGGTTTCGGGCGGTGGCCCTCGATCTGCCGGGTCATGGCCGCAGTGACGGTGAGGCGCTGCCAACCGTCGAAGCAATGGCCGATTGGGTTGCCCGCTTCGTGGGTGCGGCGGGCTTCGGTGCGGTGCACGTGGTGGGCCACTCGATGGGCACGTTCATCGCACTGGAACTGGCCAGTCGATATGCACACATAACATCGTCGATCACGCTGTTCGGGACCGCAACCGCCATGCCGGTGCATCCGGATCTCTTGCGCGCCGCAGCCGACGATCTACCTGCAGCTGCCGCGCTCATGTCGTCGTGGGGCCACGACAAACCCGCACATGTCGGCGTCAACCCAACGCCGGGTCTGTGGATGCTTGGCGGGTCGCGTGCTCTCGTGGAGAACAGCCGACCCGGGGTTCTCGCCACCGACTTCGGGGCATGCGTCGCCTACACGAACGCATCAACCGCCGCGGCCAGCGTGACCTGCCCGGCGACGGTCGTGATCGGGCTCGGCGACAAGATGACGCCCCCCAAAGGCGGCCGTGCGCTGGCTGCGTCGCTGCCCGCGCCACGCGTTGTGGAGTTGGTCGGCACCGGCCACTCGATGATGACCGAGAACCCGCGGGCCGTGAAGCAGGCGATCCTGCAATCGATCACGACCTGAGCCGCCGCGTCATAGTTGCGGTCACACTCGCGCCGAGCCAGCGTCCGCGAAACCTCCTCGATCCCTTCGGGCTCCTTTCGGGCTTGTGGTGCGTTCGACACCCTTGTGGTGCGTTTGGTCAGCCCAAACAGGGTTCTGAAAAACCTCCCTTCCGACCTCAGCCCACTTCGTTTACCAGGCAATATGTGGTTGCGAAACGGTCGAAACGTAGGATTTTCATCACCCTGTTAACGCACCACAAGCTGCCCAAACGCACCACAAGCTTCGTAGGTAGGCAGGTAGGCATGCGGCAGACAGGCAGGCAGGAGACTGATGCACCCGAGCACTGGCGAAAATCGTTGCTGAGCTCAGATGCAGGGCTGGGGCGTAGCGGAGTTCGCGTCAGGGTTGCCTCGAGCGAGCTCGCGAATCGTGCCGTTGGAAGACAGTTCAACCGCCCGGTTCTCTCGGGTGATGGGGCAGTCATTCACTATGCGCGAATAGAATCCGACGTACGTCGGCGGGGTCGAACGGATTGCCGTTGTACGCAACAGCCATGCCGCTTCGACAGCTGAACTGATGGTGCCGAAGAACGATGGGTCCGTCGGCACCGCGAACACGCGGTCACCACGAACGGCAACGAGAAACTGACCGTTGACCACCGGCTGGAGATGAAAGTCTTCTCTCCATTCGTTGGCCGGGATCGTGTTCAGCGCTCGGTTCCATGCGCGAAGACAGGTGGATTTCTTCTTCGCAGCGCGACATGGCCTCCCGGAGATGGCGGCCACGGTGAACGTCGTCTGTGACCCTGAATGCTCGGTTTTCACCGCAGCGAGAGCATCTACCACCACCTTCGGCCGGATCTTCCCAAGCGAGAAGGGGGAGACCGGCTCGTAGTTCGCTGGGTTCAACGCCTCCGAAGTTTTCGCATCCGGCGTACCCACGCTCGATGACGTGGTTGCGGCGACCGGTGCGGCAAACGAGGACACGCCAAGGGAGGAGACGCCCAGGGACGACAACACACCCATCGATACGGCGATCCGGATTCCTCTATGGCGAGATCTAGTCATAGTGAATGATAGGTACCAATTTGCGATCCCAGGGTTAGCCACTTGTGAGGAGGCGTCGTGAGGGGCTTAACTAACCGCATGACCGCGACAGCGATGCCCACGGCAGACCTCGACGCCGCCGTACGTGAAGCGCACCGGCGCTACATCGATCGGCGTCCGCGAAGCGCGCAGCTTCATGCGGCGGCATCTGCGGTCATGCCTGGAGGAAACACGCGCACCGTGTTGCATTTCAAGCCGTACCCGTTCCGGGTCGTGGAGGGCGCCGGTGCAACGATCACCGACGTCGACGGGCACACCTACGTTGACCTTCTCGGCAACTACACCGCGGGGCTACTCGGCCATTCCCCTGTCGCAGTTCGAAACGCGATCGTCGAGCGTTTGGACCGTGGCTGGTCGATCGGTGCAACGCACGAGACGGAAATTGAACTTGCGCAGTTGATTCAGCAGCGCTTTCCGTCCATGCAGCGCATGCGGTTCACGAACTCCGGCACGGAGGCAAACCTCATGGCCTTCGGGACGGCGAAGCATGTCACCGGTCGCTCGAAGATCGTGGTGTTCGACAACGGCTACCACGGAGGGGTGCTTTCGTTCGCGCACGGTGGAAGTCCGATGAACGTGCCACATGAGTTCGTGGTGCTGCCGTTCAACGATACAGCTGCGTTGGCTGCGACGTTCGCGTCGGTCGGGTCCGATATCGCAGCAGTTGCGATGGAGTTGGTTCAGGGCTCCGGTGGTTGCATTTCGGCCACCGGTGAGTTCGTCGACGAGATCCGGCGGTTGTGCTCCGAGGCTGGCGCGCTGCTGATTTTCGACGAAGTGATGACGTCGCGCCTGAGTCCCGGTGGTGCACAGGCGTTGTGGGGCGTCACGCCCGATATGACGACGCTGGGTAAGTACCTCGGTGGCGGCATGTCGTTCGGTGCATTCGGGGGTGCGCTCTCGGTGATGGCTGCGTTTGATCCTGACGCCGGAGGCGTCTTGACCCAGGCCGGAACCTTCAACAACAACGTCATCTCCATGGCCGCCGGTGTTGCCGCCCTCAAAGAGGTGCTCACTTCGGCTGCGATAGTCGCGGTGAACGAGCGGGGCGATCAGCTACGCGAGCGGCTGAACGACATTTTCGTGGCGCGTGGCCTCCCGATCGTCATTCGCGGTCGTGGTTCGATGATGAACTTTTGGCCGACCAGCGATGCGTGGATGGAGCTGCTGTTCCACGCGTGCCTCGACGCTGGCTTCTATATCGCTCGTCGCGGGATGATCGCGCTCTCGCTCGAAGTCACGACTGAACACATCGAAGAGTTCTGCGCGCATATTGATCGTTGGGCTGCCGATCCCCTGCCGGGATGAAACGCCTCGACGACGGCGTGAAGATCGCGTGAAGACCCTGCGGTTCAAACCGCAGTGAGCGACGCGAGAATCTCGTTGATCGAAAACGTCGTAACCCCAATGGCTTGATCGGCCATTCCGTAGGGCAGCACGAGCGTGTCGCCAACGGCGAATCCGCCGCAT
The DNA here is from genome assembly GCA_031418035.1 of Acidimicrobiia bacterium. GTDB lineage: Bacteria > Actinomycetota > Acidimicrobiia > Acidimicrobiales > JANYDT01 > JANOYY01. The sequence goes on along the minus strand of JANOWU010000316.1, from coordinate 25,904 downwards.
GAATACACGACGTTTGGCACGTATCCATTGCGGTGTTCCTCGGAAGGCGACAGGATTGGTTTCGTCGACCGAGCCAAAACCTTTTCCGGATTCTCGAGGTCCAGCAGAAGCACACCAAGAGAGTATGTGCGCATAGGACCTACGCCATGCGTGAGGACCAGCCATCCTCGATCTGTTTCGATGGGGGATCCGCAGTTTCCGAGTTGGATGATTTCCCAAGGTTCCTCAGGGACCTGGAGAATCGCCGTATCTGCCCAATGGTTGACGTGCTCGGCGAAGGTGATCGTATTCGTCTCCCTATCGGACCTTGAAAGCGCGGCATAGCGACCCTGGATCTTGCGAGGAAAGATGGCCAAACCCTTACCAGTGGCAGCATCGCCGGAGAGGGGGGACATGTCGAAGAGTCGAAAGTCCTTTGTCTCGAGCAAGTGCTGGGCCACGAGGATGCCGTCGAACGCCGTGTAAGTGGCGAGATAGCTGACCGAACCATCCTCGTCGGTGAAGCGAACGAAGCGGGCATCTTCCATCCCGTGGGACTCCGCAGGGGAGTGTGGCCAGAGCACACGCTCGGAGAGATCGGTTTCGGGTTCGAAGCACTTCGCGTATGACGAACTGGCAACGAAACGGATGCTCGCAATCGTGGCCTCGGTACCACGGCGGGTCGTCTGATCCGCAGCCAGCAGCGCGATGCGTTCCTCGAGTTCGGCATCGTCGAACTCGTCGGGGAGACTCGACAACACGAAGGCACTGTTCTCCGCATCTTCGTGCGAATCCGACAGCATTGACTCGAAGACCCGACGCCGATGTCGACTCGGCGAGGTAGTCGCGATGACCGGATAGGGACCCGGTTCGTTAACGGTCAATTTGCCGAACCGGTCGAGTATGCCGGTGCGAAATCCGATGGATGACCGATGGCCCTCGCCGATCCCGCGAACGCTCATCACGAAGGCAACGTCACCCTCCCCGCCGTCATCGCCGTCTTCATCGTCTTCGCTGGTGACCGGTTGTATCGGGGCGAGGACGACAGATGGGTTGCACAGTGCTGCTGACTCCGTCGAGTACTCGTGGGTAAAACAGGCGCCGATGAGGCGTCGGCGCTCGGGCGACAGCACCACTCCAGAATCGATGCGCGAATCGACGGCGGCTTCGTTCTGCAGGAGCGTCGAGTCGAAATCGCGATGGCGATGGGCAAAGCGTCGATTGATCTCGTCCATTGTCTCGGCGACGTCAGCCTCCGACATTTGCATGACGCGGTCGATCACGACGCCGGCGCGGGAGTTGCCCGGACCAACCTCTTCGCGACCCGGGATGAACAGGCGTGTGACGTTGCGGGTGGGATCGGCTCGGATCACCAGGGTTGGACCGGTCGAGGGTGATTGAATCACGACGCCAATCCCTCGGTGTGGGCCATCGCAACGACACGCTGTGCGGTTGCGATGTACGCAAGGGTCGACTCCGCACCCTGGTTCAAGTTCACGCGGTCGCGATGCAGGCCATCAAAGCCGCCACCGGAGACGTCGTCGAACATGACAAGGCCGACGTCGTTTCGCCCTTGGAACCAGGACCCGGCGGCGGTGACGCCGCGTAGCCAGGTTCGGTCGCCGGTTACCGTGGCTGCGCGCCAACACGCGTCGGCCAGCGCGGCCACCTCGATTGGCTGTTGATCGAACTGGGGCAGAGAATCGTGCGGGCCTGACCCGGCTGCGCCGACGACCGAGAGAACCTCGCCAGCCGTCTCGCGGTCGAGCAGCCACCGCAGCATTGTGAGGCCACGCTCGACTTGCTCGGGTAGTGCAAGGGCCGAACCAGCAGCAATAACGGCCTCGGCGAGGGCAGCGTTCGCGTAGCGCAGGCGAGGTTCTGGCCACGGCCAATGGCTGTCGTTTTTGTTCTGGGGAATACAGTCCAGGGTGTCGACGAGGAGCGATCGCGCCGTCACGTGATCGGGATGGACCGTCAACACGTCGGCGGCCCCGAGCGCGGCGAACGCCATTGCGCGTGGCCAGTGAGAGCGCTGACTCACGCTGTGGTTGAAGGCAAGGCGAGCTCGACGACGAATCCACGGGTCGTCATGACTCGCGGCGGTGGCGCCGAGCGCCCAGACTGCTCGACCCCAGCAGTCCTCCGTCGATGCGGTATCGGTCCAGTCGCCGGTGGCGTCCATGCGGTTTCGAACCTGGCCGTCGGGGGTTTGGGATGACACCACGAACCCGAGGGCGAGTCGGGTGAGTCGACGCGCGATCGGTCCCTTCGGCTCGCGAATCATCGTGACGAGTAACCGGGCGTTGTCGTCGGTGCAGTAGCCGTGCTCCTCGCGCCGATCGAGTCCGAGGGCGTGCTCGAAGATGCCTCGATCCCCGCTCAGCCGTTCGAGGTGGGACAGGTGATAGTTGTGCAACTGATCCTTGCGGCTATCACTCGCGACGAGATTCACACGGCCACCGAGTGAGAACGTCGGGCAATGTCATCAGCTATGTGCACATATTGTTGTGCGACGGTAGACCATTGAAGTTGCGGAGCAATGCGAGAGGCCTCGGCGGCCATTGCGGCGAGTTGGTCACGATTCGTGTCGACGGAACGAATCGCCTCGGCGAGCGAGACAGGATCGCGGGGCGGTACAAGGATGCCGGCGCCCGACGAGAGCAGTTCGACAGCATGCGGGAACGCCGTGGCAATAACTGGTCGCCCGAGGGCGATGGCATCAACGAGGACACCGGACGTCACTTGATCCGGCGAGTCGTAGGGAAGAACCACGAGTGACTTCGACATCACAAATCGTGTGAGTTCGTCGACGGTCCGGTACCGGGCGTCGAAGGTCACCGACGGGGCAACGCGGTTCGCAAACGTCATCTCGATGAGCCCGTTCCGGTACACGTCGCCGGATCGAGCGAGAACGTTCGGGTGCGTCACACCAGCGACGGTGTAATGGGGGCGTGTAGTGGCGTCGGGAAGAAGCGCCATCGCGTTGACGACGTGTTCGATACCTTTGCCGGGGCCGAGGAGTCCCCAGGTCAGCATCTGGATCCTTCTCGTGTCGGCTGCACCGTCGGACCGGTCCGCATCGTCGTGTGGATCGAGAACCACCGGACGGGTCACGGCACCGTGCGGAATCATCGCGACCTTCAACAGATCGACGCCATAGGTACCGAGTCGTTGCCGCGCCGCTTCCGACATGACGACAACCCGAGTGCAGCGCTCCACCAGTTCGGTCAACACGTAGCGCTGGTGAGGCGACGGGGCGAGTGGCACCGTATGGAGAACGACGATTGTGGGTGTGCCAATCACGTCGAGGAGGTTGAGGACCTCGTCGCCGTCGACCCCACCGAAGATCCCGTATTCATGCTGGATGATCACGATGTCGTACGTCGAGAGCAGCGCGCCGGCGTTCGCGATGGAGCGCGGAATCCCGTTCGAAAGGTCCGCAACTACCGGCCATTCTCGCGGTGTCATGTCACGTCCGTCGTCGATTCGAACGACATCGACGATGTTTCCGAGATCGCGAATCTCGCGTTCGAGAGCGCCCGCGAATGTTGCAAGGCCACAGATCTTTGGCGGGTAGGTGCTGACCATGCCGATGCGACGACGCATCACAAGTGCATCAGTTCGGGCCGGCGTAAGCCATGCAGGTACGTTGCGCATTGCGACTCCCCAATCGAGGCGGGTCGAGACGTCGAGCCTGCACGGGTCGACAGCGCTACGGCCGTCCTGCCCAAACGAGTCGAATCTTCCAGCGGTTGACTAACCCTACAGCCCCCTGGGTGCTGCCCTGACGAGACTTCAGGCACGTCCGCAGAAACTACGTGTGCATAGATTTTGTCGATCAGCAGCGGTAGTCTCGGAAAGACCTGTAGGGTGCCACATGGCAAACAAGGAAACTCCATCATCGACGAACTCCAAAAAGGTCGGACGGACCGCCAAGGAGAAGAAGGCCGCGAAGCAGGAGAAACAGGTCGCGCAGACGGCAGCCCGAAAGGCCTGGGAGAAGTAAGAGGGCCCCGAGGTGGGCGGCCCGAGTTCCCAATGTTGGCACCACCGTGCCGCCTTGGCGTCAACGGTCGGTCCAACAACGCGGCACCTGGCACGGTGGCGCCAATGTTCGCGGCCTAGCGTGTGGCCCTAGCGCGTGGCCTTGCCGATCGTAGTGACGTCGAGTTCACCGGCGTTGTAGCGAGCGCGCAACACCTTCTTGTCGAACTTCAGCGTGGAGGTCTTGGGCACCTCGGCAATCGTCGTCCAGCGCTCCGGAATCCACCACTTCGCAACCTTGTCCTCGAGAAAAAGTGCCATGGCTGCAAAATCGGGGGCCTGACCGTCACGCAACACCACACACGCGAGAGGACGCTCGTCGAAACGGTCGTCGGGCACGCCGATCACCGCGGCCTCCTGCACCGAGGGGTGTCCCATGAGCGAGTTTTCGAGATCAACCGAGCTGACCCACTCGCCGCCGGATTTGATGACGTCTTTCGCTCGATCCGTGATTTGTACGTACCCATACGGGTCGATCGAGCCGACGTCGCCCGTTCGGAGCCATGTGCGACCGTTTTCCACGTGGAACTTCTCGGGAGCGTCGACACTGAAGTACGACGACGTCACCCAGGGGCCGATCGCTTCGAGCTCGCCGACCGCCACACCGTCGTGGGGAAGGACATTGTCGTTGTCATCGACGATCCGAATGGTCACACCACCGACGGGGCGGCCCGTCCGGACTCGGTAGGGAAGCTCGTCGGCGCCCTCGACACCACGCGGAGGATACGCAACCGCGCCGATCGGGCTTGTCTCCGTCATGCCCCAGGCCTGTGTGATCTGCACGCCGTGACGGGTTCGGAAGTTCTCGATAAGACTTGCCGGAACCGCCGAGCCGCCGACGACGACGTTACGCAGTGACGAGAAGTCGATCGGATGTGTTTCCGCGAAGCGAAGGAGGTCGTTCCACACCGTAGGAACACCGGCGGAGAACGTTGGTGGTTCTAGAGCCATGAACCGACTCAGCGGTTCGGCCTGCAAGAAGCGTCCTGGCATGAGGAGGTCACACCCGGCGAGGAATCCTGCGTACGGCATGCCCCACGCGTTGACGTGGAACATTGGCACGATCGTAAGTACACGATCTTTTACGGTGAGGCTGGCGATGCCGACGAAACTCATGGCGTGGAGAAACGACGATCGGTGTGAGTACACCACTCCTTTTGGATCGCCGGTGGTGCCGCTGGTGTAACACATCGCTGCGGCGGCGCGCTCGGGTACGTCGGGCCACGGAAAGGAGCTGCCGGGTTGCGCGGAGAGGAGTTGGTCGTAGTCGATGACGTCGGCCGGAACCTCGATACCAGCAGGAGGCTCGCCAACGAGAATGACGTGACGTACCCCGGGCAGCTGGGAACGAATCGCCAGCAGTGCCGGCAGCAGGAAGGCTTCACAGATGATGACCTGATCGTCAGCATGGTTTATGACCCATGCGAGCTGTTCGGGGTGCAAGCGAAAGTTGAGCGTGTGGAGAACCGCACCCATCGACGGCACGGCGAAGTACGCCTCCTCGTGTGTCTGAATGTTGAACATCAAGGTGCCGACACGGTCGCCGTGTCCGATACCCAATGATCGCAACGCATGCGCCAGGCGGTGAGCCCGGCTGCCCACCTCGGCGAATGTCGCCGATGTCGTGGAATCGCCATGGAAGGTGATGACACGAGAGTCGCCGAACACGGTTGAGCCGTGCTCCATGATGGTGCGTAGCGACAGATCGAAGTCGCCCATGGTCGAAGAAAGAAACCCGTTGCTCATCCGCCCATGATGGCAGAGGTTCGATGCGCAACGAGCTGGCGTGCGGCCATTCGCGACCGGTCCGATTGGTTTGATTGGTTTGATCCTCTCCGATGGGGCAAAACTGTCGGCTCCGGCGACTGACGTCCGGAGAGAGGAACTCGACATGGCTGACCATCATGTAAAGGCAATGACTGCGAACATCGAGACGCCTGTCTTCGAGAGCACAGCCTTTACAACCCCGAAGCCCTTGCGGGAGTGCAAGGTGGCGATCGTGACGACGGCGTCGTTGCACCATGTCGATGATGACGATTTCGCTCCCGGGGAAACGGGATACCGGGTTCTTTCCTCCGATCGCCGTGACTACATGATCGGACACTGGAGCCCGAACTTTGATGCCACCGGTTTTGCGGTGGATATCAACACGGTGTTTCCGATCGACCGTCTTGATGAGTTGGCAGCGAGCGGCGCCATCGGCTCGGTTGCACAGGAGCATCTCGCCTACGCCGGAAACCAATTCGACCTGAGTGCCGTCCGACTCGACAGTGGACCTGCGGGCGCGAAATTTCTTCGGGCGCACGGGGTCGACGTCGTGCTGCTGACCCCCGTTTGACCCCTTTGTACGCGTACCGTGAGTACGCTTGCGCACGTCTTCGAGGCCGAGGGGCTCGCCACAATTGCCCTTGGTTCGCAACGTAACCAGATTGAGAACACGGCTCCGCCTCGTGGGCTTTGGTGCGACTTTCCACTGGGGCGTCCACTCGGCAAACCGGCGGACCCCGCGTTCCAGCATCGTGTTCTTGCGCACGCGTTTTCCTTGCTCGACGCCACGGGCCCCGTGTTCGAGGTATTCGCCGAAGCGATTGTCGACGATGGCACCGAAGTGCTCGCTTGCCCGTTGCCACCGCGCCACAACCCGGACCTGCATCCCGCCGTCGACGAGGCACGCGGTCTTCGGCCGGCCTACGATCGCGCCGTCGCTCGCTTCGGGAACCGCACCGGAGCCGGTCGTGTGGTCGACGCCGATCACATCGGCGACGCGATCGGGGCCTTTGCTCTCGTGGCCGAGGGAATGGACTGGAAGGACGCGGGGATTCCGGGTATCCCGGCGCGCGTCGCGCAGGACATCCGCGGATACTACGAAACCGCAGCGCTCGGCCTCGCCGACCACGTGCCCGGTGCCTGGGCGGGCACTCGGTGGTTCTTCGAAAAGACCGAAGGTGGCAAGACCGTGCTCGCGGCGCGCGCGGCCATGCGCGACGCCGGCGTGAAGCAGCCGGTGTGGTTCTACATGGCACCCGGGGACCGGTAACGCTGGGCCTTTGGGCACGGGTGGAGTTTGTGGCACGGGCGGAGTTTTCGGCCACGGGTGGAGTTTTGGAGCACCACCTGTGCTCCGGGTTTCCACTCGTGCTCTAGGACGCCGAGTACCGTCGTCCCCATGACCCCTGATGAGTTTCGTCGCCTCGGACACGAGGTCGTTGACTGGATCGCCGACTATCGCGAGTCGCTCCCGGGCCGCCCCGTGCATGCGACCACCGCACCGGGCGAGGTTCGCTCGCTGCTGCCGACGATCGCGCCAAGCGCGCCCGAGTCGTTGCGGTCGATACTCGACGACCTCGACCGAATTGTGGTTCCGGGCCTATCGCATTTTCAGCATCCCCGGTTCCACGGGTACTTTCCGGCCAATGCGTCGTTGGAGTCCGTACTCGGCGACATGGTGTCGACCGGGCTCGGGGTCATCGGCATCACGTGGCAGTCGAGTCCGGCGCTGACCGAACTCGAAGAAGTGATGATGGAGTGGCTGCGTGTCGAGACCGGGCTGTCCGACGCCTGGGTCGGCACGATTCACGACTCGGCCTCGACTGCATGTCTCGTGGCGTTGTTGTGTGCGCGCGAACGTTCGACTTCGTTCTCGATGAACAGCGGTGGCCTGCAATCGGTGGTTGCGCCACTGGTCGTGTACGCGTCGCCGCACTGTCACTCGTCGGTAGCGAAGGCGGCCGTGCTGGCCGGCTTCGGCGTCGAGAACATTCGGGTTGTCGACGTCGATCATACGTACGCATTGGATCCCGTTGCGTTGACCGAGGCGATGCGTGCCGACGTCGCCGCGGGAAACACGCCATGCGCTGTGGTTGCCGCCGTGGGCACGACGGGGACGACCGCGATCGACCCGGTCGCAGATATCGTGACGATCGCGCAGGAGTTTGGCGCGTGGGTGCATGTCGACGCCGCCTTGGCCGGTTCGGCGATGTTGCTCCCGGAGTGTCGTTGGATGTGGCGTGGGGTCGAGGGTGCTGACTCCCTCAGTTGGAACCCGCACAAGTGGATGGGTGCCGCGATCGACTGTTCGGCCTACTTCGTGCGTGACCCAGAGCATTTGATCCGAGTGATGTCGAGCAACCCGTCGTACCTGCGCTCGGCCGTCGACGGCGAGGTCACGCAGTACCGCGATTGGGGCATTCCGCTTGGTCGACGATTTCGCTCCCTCAAACTGTGGTTCCAGATCCGTCTCGACGGGCTCGACTCGATTCGGGCGCGCCTGCGACGAGATCTCGCCAACGCGCAGTGGCTGCGCGAGCAGGTGCTGGCCACCGAGAGCTGGGAGGTGCTGGCGCCCGTGCCGCTGCAGACGGTGTGCGTGCGTCATTGCGGTGTCGGTGCCGATGGACGGGCGCTCGAGGGCGAAGCCCTCGATGCGCACACGCTCGCCTGGTGCGATGCGGTGAACAAGAGCGGACTCGCGTACCTCACACCGTCCGTCCTCGACGGCCGCTGGATGGTCCGAGTATCGATAGGTGCACTTACTACTGAGCGCTCCGATGTCGCCGCCACCTGGGCGGCGATGCAACGCGCCGCAGCCGGCACGGCCTGAGGGCTGAGGCTAAGCCTGGGCTGGGTGCGCGGGCAACTCCGACTCCAACGTCAACTCCAACTCCAACTTGGCCTGGGTCGCGGGCCAACTTGGTGGGGGGCGCGGGCCAACTCGGCGAAAACGACGCTGTTTTGGAGCTGAAATCGAGGAGTTGGAGTGTGACGTACCCCGAGTTGGAGTTGGAGTGTGAGGCGACGTCAAAGGCGCACGCAGCTGCTACACGATTCGCTGTTCCCGAAGTGCCGCAATGTCGTTGGGCGAATAGCCCAAAGACGCAAGTACATCATTCGTATGTTCACCTACGGATGATGTTCGCATGCCGAACTGGCCTGATCCGTCGGAGAAGCGCAGTGGGAAGGAAACTACGGGGACGCCGCCCGGCACGGAGTCGACGGTTGCGGTTTCCATGAGTTCGGCTCGAATGTGAGGATCGGCGAGAGCTTGCTTGGGTGAGAGCACGGGACCAGCGGGAACCGAGTCGGCGGCGAGCTCCTCGAGTGCTTGAGCTGTCGTACGCGATCCACACCACTGCGCCGCAATGGCCGAAATCGCGACCCCGTTCTCGCCGCGGAGCTCGTCGGTAGCGAAGCGCGGATCGTCGATGAGTTCGGGCTGACCGATCGCCTTCGCGAACCGAGCGAAGATCGGATTGCCGACCACCTGCACGATGATGCTGCCATCAAGAGTCGTCACGATGTCCGAAGGCCCCGCAGCCGGATGGCGGTTGCCGGTCGCCACGCGCCCGATACCCGTGGCGGCCTCCTCGCAAATCACATGCCCCATCGCAGCAAGTGCAGTGCCGAGCAGCGATGCCTCGATGCGCACGCCGAGTCCGGTGATGCTGCGCTTCACGAGCGCACCGGCGACGCCCATCGCTAGGTTACTGGCGGTGCTGTAGTCGACCCACGGCACGAACGCTTTCACGGGGTCGCCGGGATGTCCGGACAGGTACGCACTGCCGCTCATCACCTGACCGATGCCGTCGAACCCGACGCGCCCGGCGTAGGGTCCCGTCGTCCCAAACGTCGACGCCGTTGCGAGAATGGCGCGGGGATTGGCGGCGTGCACCGATTCCCAGTCGAGACCCATGGTGGCGAGCGAGTCGTCGGGCATGTTGGCCACGATGACATCGGCCCACGCCACAAGTTTGGCCACGATTTCTCGACCGGCCGGCTTGGTCGGGTTGAGTGTAAGCGACCGCTTTCCTCTGTTGCAGTGCAGAAGATACGCGCCCATATCATCAGCGAGCGGGAACAGGAAGCGATCCTCGCCGCCTCCCGGACGCTCCACTCTCAGTACCTCGGCTCCCATGCCGAGAAGCAACTGCGCACACCACGGCCCGGCCACGTAGCGGCCGAAGTCGACAACCTTGATTCCCTGCAGCAGGCCTTCTTGATTCGCACTCATCTTGCGTCAAACTATCGCTGTTCTCTGCGACCGGCCGAATCGGTTCCGCTGCGATTCACCGACCCGAACCTCCGAATGGTCAGGCCTTGGCGGCGTCGAGCACGGCCTTCACGATGCCGTCGTAGCCGGTGCACCGACACAGGTTTCCCGACAGCGCAATTCGTACCTGGTCCTCGGTGGGGTCGGGGTTCTCGGCCAGGAACGCCGTGGCCGATATCAGCATGCCCGGTGTGCAGAACCCGCATTGGACGCCGCCGCACGTCAGGAACGACGTTTGGAGCGGTGACAACTCGTCGCCGTCCGACAGGCCCTCGACGGTCGTGATGGCGTGGCCCGCCGCCTGAAGGGTGAAGTACGAGCACGAGTTCACCGGCTTGCCGTCGATGAGCATCATGCAGGCTCCGCATTCGGAATCGTCGCAGCCCTCTTTGGTGCCGGTCAGACCGATCGTCTCACGAACGGTCTTGGAGAGGGTGGCGTGGGCATCGATGGTCACCTCGTAGGCGAGGCCGTTTACGTTCAGTGTTGTTTCGGTTTTCATTACTTCGTCTCGTTTGTCTTCCCTTGGAAACTGGATGGGCACACCATGTGTGCACGTAGCATTAGCGCGTACCCTGTAGTGAGGAGGTGGCGGGAATCGCGACCTCGACGCCCCGTGCCCGGGAGAGCGCCCCTTCGATCGCCCGGCGTACGATCACCGCCGCCATGGCCGTGCGGTAGTCGGCGGAACCGCGTACGTCGCTGATCGGCGTGGCCGCAGCCGCCGCGGCCTTCGCCGCAGCATCAGCATCGGCTCGTGAACCGGTCGTGCCGACGAGGAGCGACTCCGCGGTGGCAACCCTATGGATCGTCGGAGCAAGAGCCGTGATCGCGATGCGCGCCTCGACGATCTTGTCGCCCTCGACGCGGACGAACGCCGTGGCACCGGCCACGGCGATTTCCATCTGGCGTCGATACTCTAAGCGTACGTAGCATGATCCTATTTGGCCGGCGATCTCTGGAAGTTCGACGGCGACGAGAAGTTCATCGGGCTCAGCGATGGTGCGACCCGGTCCGAGGAAGAATTCGTTGATCGACACGGTCCGAGTGCCCGAAAGCGACTGCAGCACGAGCGACGCGTCGAGGCACAGGAGCGGGCCACCGGTATCCATCGCTGGCGACGCGGTCATCACGTTGCCGCCGATCGTCCCGTGCGCTCGTGTGGCATGAGAGCCAACGATGGATGAGGCGTCGGCCAGTGCGGTGTAGCGCTCCCGGATGCCAGCATGGGCAACGATCTCGCCGTGAGTGGTGAGGGAGCCGAGGCGAACGCCGCCGCCCTCTGTCGTAAGCGTACGAAGTTCTGGGAGTTGGTGAATCGCCACGATCGAATCCGGCAACGGCTTCTTCCCCTGACGCGCTCCGACCACGAGGTCAGTGCCGCCGGCTACGGGTCGAGCCCCCGATGCCAACGCAGCCAGTGCGTCGGCGAGTGACGTCGAGACAACCAGTGTTCCGCTCATGACTGCGCTCCATTCGAGGTGTTGGCCTGTGCCCATACCCGCTCGGGCGTCATGGGAAGATGCGTGACCGGCTGGCCGATCACCTTTGCGATGGCGTTGGCCACTGCTCCGGCAGTCGGCACGCACGGCGGCTCGCCGATGCCTTTCGAACCGCGAGGCCCCGCATTCGGTGTGTCGATCTCGACCCACGCGATATCCATCTGCGGCGCGTCGGAACACGTCACGAGTTTGTAGTCGAGCAGACCGGGGTTGCGTTGGCGGCCGACGTCGTCGAGCATCGTGCCCTCGGAGATCGCCTGGCCGATCCCCATCACGATCCCGCCGTAGATCTGCCCCGCCGCTCCCGTGGGGTTGAGGATTCGGCCGGAATCGTGACCGGCGGCAACCTGAAGTACACGTACGACGCCGGTGTCGCGGTCGACCTTGACCCGCACGGCGTGCGTGAAGAACTGGGGGGCGAGGAAGGATTCATTTCCGAGGCGTCCGACGCATCCTTCGGCCTGCACGGGAGGTGAGTCGGGAAGCGGACCGCTCCCGCGTCCGTGGAACGTGCCGCCTGCCGTCAAGGTCGCGATGGCCACGTTCTTGGTCGGCGTCCCCTTGACTTGCACGTTGCCGCTGACGAGCTCGAGATCCTCGGGAGCTGCTTCGAGGAGATCGGCGGCAGCGGCGATCAGTTGGTTGCGGACGTCGGCGGTGGCATCGAGGACCGCGCGCACGCTGTTGAATGTCGTTTGGGAACCGCTGGAGCCCATGTCCCAAGGAGCAGCGTCGGTATCCTGATACAGAATCGAGAAATCCTCAGCGCGCATACCAAGTTCCTCAGCTACGAACTGTGGCATGGCCATCACCGCACCGCTGCCGTTCTCCTGCGCACCCGTCACGATCGTGCCGGTACCGTCGGGGTTCATCTTCACGTAGGCGCCGGACGGCACCGCGAAGCATGGCCACCAACCACTGGCGACACCGATGGCTTCGTCGTCGGGGAGTTCCTTGCCGTAGCCGATCAGCTCAACGGCACGCTCCAACGTCTCCTTGAGACCAACCCGGTCGAACACTTGGCGCGTCGGGCCCTCGTCGCCCTCGTCGACGAGCGTCTTACGACGAAGGTCGACCGGGTCCATGCCGAGCGCACTGGCGAGCGCATCCATGTGCTGCTCGAGCGCCCAACAAACCTGAGGCGCTGTTGGGGCCCGGATGGATGACGATGGCTGATTGTTCGAGTAGTTCAGGAACGACGCAACGTGGATGTTTTCGATCTTGTACGGACCGCAGGCGTGCATGGCCGCCATCTGCGCGAAGAACCCTCCTTCGCCACAATACGCACCTTTATCAAGCACGAGACGTGCTCGGCGCGATACGAGCGTGCCGTCTTTCTTTGCGCCGGTTTCGAACTCGAGCACCATGCCCTCACGGCGGTGGCCAACGGCGAAGAACTCTTCTTTGCGTGAGAACACGAGCTTCACCGGTCGGCGTGAGGCCCGAGCGAGCGCCGCGACATGGCCCTCGAAGTGGAAGTCGCACTTGGCCCCGAAGCCACCGCCGAGCAACGGAACTATTACGCGTACATTCGATTCCGGAATCCCCATCGTCAGGGCGACGCCCGACCGGGCTGCGTAGGGAACTTGCGTCGACGTCCACACGGTGACCTTGTCGCCACTCCACTGAGCGAGCACCGCACGCGGTTCGATCGGCACGCCCTGCACCGGGTCGGTGACGTAGCGACCCTTCACCACGACATCGGCTCCGGCCATCGCTGCATCGGCGTCGCCCTTCACGATCGTGGAGTACCCCATGGTGTTGCCGGTGCTGCCGACGTCGTCGTTTCGTGAGTACTCGGCCCAGCCCGGGTGCACCAGAGGCGAGTCTGCGTTCATGGCAGCTTCGAAATCGGTGATGGCGGGCAGTACTTCGTACTCCACCTCGATCAGCGCAGCGGCGCTACGAGCGATCGCCTCCGTCGTCGCAGCCACGCCGGCAATGATGTCGCCTTCGAAGCGCACGGTGTCTTTCGCGAAGAGGTACCGATCCTGCACCATGCCGCCGTAGAGCACTTCCGGCACATCGGCATGGGTCACGACGGCCACGACGCCCGGCAGCGCCTTCGCTTTCGTCGTGTCGACGCGAAGGAGTCGGGCATGGGGGTGGTCGGCATAACGGAATGCGGCGTAGAGCTGACCGGTCAGGGTGAGGTCGGCGGTGTAGCGACCCGTGCCCATGACCTTCTCCTTACCGTCGGAGCGAATTGCCGAGACGGGAGTGGGGTAGGTGGTGGTGTCTTTCGTCGCCTGCGTCATCGCTGCCGCTCCTTGAAGTCGGGTGTTTGAGTCTGGGTCGAAGCTGGTGCTCGGGTCTGGCGTGAACGTGCCGCGGCGCTACCTCACGGTCGGTCACGATCTTGCCAGGCTACAGGTGAGCGCGCGAACCGTCGTGCGTGCCCGGCCTTCGACGAGATACGTTCGCGCATGGCCGTTTCGATAGACATCACCGCCGAAGGAATAGACGTTTCGCTCACTGGAATCGATGCGACGATCTCGTTTCGCCGTCGTTTGCGGATTCGGTTCGCCGACATCGAGTCGGCCTCGGTGCGCTCGATCGATGAACTCAAGAAGAACCTCGGTTGGCGGGTCGCGGGCGGGTACTTCCCGGGCCGTTTCGCAACCGGGCACTTCCTTTCCAGAAACGGGATGAAGGGACGCCAGTTCTGGAGCGTCTATCGAGACCGCGAGGTTCTGGTGATCGATCTCGTCGAAGGACGGCTGCGCCGTGTGGTGCTGCAAACACCGGACCGGGTTGCGCTGGCCGATCAGATCAGCGAGGCAGTGGGAACGCTCAGACGGAGTTAGTGCTGCGGCTCGCGCCGAGACGCTGTTCCAACGCGTCGAGAGTGGCGTTGGCGTCGGCCACGATGGCAAGGTTGGCCATCGTCATCATGGGACAGCTCGCGTCGGTGTTCACGCTGATGATGTGATCCGGGTTGCCGAGCCCGCTCGTGTGCTGGGTCGCTCCAGAGATGGCGAAGGCCAGGTACAGGCGAGGGTTCACCGCAACGCCCGTGGTGCCGATCTGACGTTCGAACGGGATCCAGCCTGCGTCGCTGGCCACCCGCGTGCCGCCGAGTGACGCACCGATCGCCGCTCCGACGCGGCCGAGTTGTTCGAACTTTTCCGTCGACGCCAGGCCCTGGCCGCCCGCCACGATCCGGGGTGCCTCTGCGAGGTCCATTGTTGCGGCGTCGGGGGGCTGAACCTCCAACACCGTCACTGTTGCGGTGTGCGCGCCCACCGCCGTGATGCTGAGGCGTTCGATGGTCGGGGAGGTGTTGGTGGGCGACGACCCGCGGAGGCCCGGGATGAGCGTCACAACTGCGTCGTCGGCGATGCGGTGGTACTCGATCACTCGCCCGGCTACGCGACTGAGCTGCGCCATATTGTTCTGTACACGTACGGCTCCGGCGAGAAGCGGCCGGCCAAGGCGAGCGGCGAGGCGAGGTGCCAGGTCTCGGCCATCGGGGCTCGACGGCAGAATCACCACCGGCACGTTCAGCTGCGTAACAACCTGACGAGCGACGTCGGCGCGATCCACCCATCTGCATTCCACGAGGTAGATGCAACGTGCGCTTATGAGTCTGGCGGCGTCGACGGTGTCGGTTCCGCTACCGATCAACGTCACGCAGCCATCGGCCTCTGCGGTCACCTCGTCGGCACCCGCTGGCAATACGCCATCGCGCACGAGCACGACCGCGAGCGCGTTCACAGCGAGGCTCCGAGTCGATCGCCGTCGACCACTGCCGAATGCGCCCGACGTGGTGCCACACAATCGCCGACCCGATGCACGACGCGACCGGGCTCGGCGCTCAGTTCCAGGTAGAGCTCGTCGGCCGCTCGTGCGGGAACGGCCAGGACCACCCAGTCGGTCGCAAGTTCGTTCATCGACCCGCTCACGTGATGCAGCACACTCAACGCGGAGCCGTTCCAACCCATCACCACGGAATCGGGGGTGAGGGTGATGCCCTTTGCTGCGGCACGAATGCAGAAGCCTTCCATGTCGAGAGTGATACCCAGGTCCTGGCCGACAACCATGCCGGGCGTCAGGATCTCCACTAAACATCCGCGGTCGGCCAACACCTCAGCCACGCTCGTGGCCTGATGGAAGCCGAGTTCGTCGACGATGACGACACGTTCGCCGCTTCGTGGACCCTCGTTCGGACGGGCGAGAACGTCGATCACGTCGATGATCCGATCCGCGTCACCCGGAGCCCAATACGGCCGCGCCGGGGCAGCCCCCGTGGCGACCACCACGACGTCGGGGTTTTGCGTTCGCACGAACCCTGCGTCGACCGAATGGCCGAGCGCAACCTTCACGTTCAGACGCCGGAGCTCGTTCGTCTGGTTGCGGATGATGTCGCCGAACTCGGCGCGGTTCGGCACGCTGGCCGCCCATCGCACCTGTCCGCCGAGCACCGGTTCACGTTCGTACACCACGACCTCATGCCCGGCGGTCGCCGCGCTGATCGCTGCCTGCAACCCCGCTGGTCCGCCACCGATCACCATCACCTGCTTGGCACGCTTCGGGGCCCTTGTGAGCGAGATGCTCTGTGCACCTACGATTGCCTCCCGACCGGTGTTCGGGTTCTCGATGCAACCGAGCCAGCGATTGAGTCCCATTCGTCCGACGCACTCCTGGTTGCACGACAGACACAGCCGGACGTCGTCGTGTTCACCGGACTGTGACTTGCGAACGAAATCGGGATCGGCGATCTGCGCGCGTACTGCGCCGACAAGATCGCAGTGGCCTTCGGCGAGTGCGCGTTCGGCCTGCAGTGGATCTTTGAACCGGCCGACGCCAACCACGGGTAGCGACACCGCGCGTCGAATCGCGTTTGGTATGAACAGCGAGTAGCCCGGCGGGATGTGCATCGACGCTTCGATCATGTACAGCGTGGCCGTGGCGACGCCGATCGACGTGTTTATGTAGTCGACCTGTCCGGTCGCCTCGACGATCTTCGAGACCTCGACGGCTTCCTCGATCGTCGTTCCGCCCTCGATGAACTCGTCGCCGCACAGGCGTACCCCGAGCGTTTTCGTCGGGCCGAGAGCTTCCCGCACCGCGGCCACGATTTGCACAAGGAGGCGCGCCCGGTTCTCCAGCGAGCCGCCGTAATGATCTGTGCGCGTATTTGTTGCACCACTGAGAAAACCTCGCACGATCGACGAGTGTGAGCACTGCAGCTCGACGCCGTCGAACCCGCCCTCCACACAGTGTCCGGCGACGAGCGCGTAACCGTCGATGATCTGTTGGATCTCGCGGGTGTTCACCGCCTTGGGTACTTCACGAAACAGAGGGTCGGCGACCGGTGAGGGCGCCCACACCGGGAGTCGGGAGTACATCGACGACGCCTGACCACCGTTGTGGTTGATCTGCGCAAAGATCGGGACGCCATGGCGGTGAACGGCGTCGGTGATCTTTCGATAGCCCGGGATCACCTCGCGGTGGAAGCCGTGGATCAGCTTTTCGTAGGGCCAGTCCGTCGGATGGGTGGAGTGCTCCTCGGTGATGATGAGCCCGGCGCCACCTTTGGCGCGGGCCTCGTAGTACGCCACATGCTGGTCGGTCGGTAGCCCGTCGGCGGCGTAGTTCGTGAGGTGGGCGCTGAACACGACACGGTTGCGAACCGTGACGGGGCCGAGGCGTAACGGTGTGAACAGATAGCGGTATTTCCCCACCCGGACATTCTGGTCGCAATGGCCGCATACGGCGATTCGGCCTGTCACGTGGTGTGTGCACGTGAGCTCCGGCCCTGCGTTTCTTTGAGCTTGTGGTGCGTTTGGGCAGCTTGTGGTGCGTTTGGCCAGCCCAAACGCACCACAAGGGTGTCGTACGCACCACAAGCCTCGGTGGAAAGGACCGGTTACGTACGCGCCGGGTTACGAGTGGTCGGCGATGCAGAAGACGTTGCCTTCCGGGTCCTCCATCACCGTCCACTTCGTGCCCCATTCGTCTTTGTCAGCGATCTTCGTGGCGCCGCCCGACACCAAGCGTGCGACGTCGGCACTGCGATCATCTGACTGGAAGTCCAGATGTACGCGGTTCTTCGCGGTCCGAGCCTCGGGCACGGCGAGGAACAGGTACGCGACCTGGCCGTCGGGTGTGGCCTTGCCGATCGACGCGAAGTAGTCCGATGCACCGTCGTCGACAGTGCGTCCGAGCGCGTTGGCCCAGAACGACGCCAAACGTAGAGGGTCGGTGCAGTCGAGAGTGATGTGTTCGTGATGCAGGGCCATGGATCGTCCTTTCGACGTCGTTTCGATATCTCGGTGACTCCTAGACCAGGATAAGCAGATCGAGGAAAGGAACACCATGCGAGTGCTCGTGACCGGAGGAAATCGCTACATCGGGCTCAGCCTCGTCCGCACGCTTGCGGAGCAGGGCCATGACGTGACGGTGTTCAACAGTCACGAGGCGAACTTGCCGACCGGGGTTCGGCGCATACACGGTGATCGTCGTATCCCCGGTGTACTGCACGACACACTTGCGCCGTATCGTGATTCCTTCGACGCGATCTTCGACAACACCGCGTATGTCCCGAGTGACCTCGAGCCGATGCTGGCGTTGTTTTCGGGCCGCGTACAACACTTCGTCTTCACGAGTTCGTCCGCCGTGTACCGTCGCAGCCTCGTGCATCCGGTGACGGAGTCGTTCTCGACGCACGCGCCCGACGACCCCGAGCCTGCGAAGAGTTACGGCGTCGGCAAGGTGCAGTGCGAAAACTTCCTGCTCGAACAGCATCGAACGAATGGCTTTCCTGCCACGGTCTTGCGTGTCGGCCACACGATTGGCCCGCGCAGCCCGCTCGCCACTCGAGATCCGATCTACTTCGCGCGGCTCGAAGCACAGAGGCCAATTCTCATCCCGGGCGACGGGTTCGCGTTCCTCCATCTGATCCACATCGACGATGTGGCGTCGTTGATGGCGTCGGTCCTGGGGAATCCGAAAGCCGCTGGCCAGACGTACAACGTGTTCGGGTCTGAGGTTGCAAGTCTGTTGAACTGCGTCCGCGTGATGGGACGAGTCGTCGGCGTCGAGCCCAACATCGTGCACGTGCCGATGTCGATCGCGAAATCGCTGCACCGGCCGCTCGTGCACTGGGGCGAAGGGATCATGGGCGGAGCCGTGTTCTCTGTGGAGAAGGCCCAGCGCGAGCTCGGGTGGAGGCCGAAGTTCGGTCTGGAGTCGGGATACCGAGACAGCTACGAATGGTTCGCCAATGGCGGCCGCGCGAACTACGAGTTCGATTTCTCCTTCGACGACGAGGTTCTCGCCAAACTCTCCACCGGCTGAGCACGACGCTGAGCACGACGCTGCTCCGGGAGCGTCGCTCGGCGGGAGGTTCGGTTTCGGCTTGTGGTGCGTTTGGGCAGCTTGTGGTGCGTTCGGCCAGCCCAAACGCACCACAAGGGTGTCAAACGCACCACAAGCTCAAGAGGGGACCGCACCACAAGCTCAACGGGGGAGACCGCGGGTCAGCGGAGGGACTGCGCGGCGCGGCGGCCCTCGAGGATCGCCTCGTGGATGGTGCGCGGCGCCACGCGGTCGCCGACCTGGGGGAGGAGTTCCTCGGGGTCGACGCTGGTGTCGGGCAGACGCTGGCCGCACGCGACGACCGCGACCGCATCGATAGTGGACATGACGGCGCTGAACCGGTCTTCGACCTCGACGCTCGAAGCACCGACCCGGCGAAGGATTGCGCGCTTATGAAGTGTGATGCCACGGCCATGGAGTCGGTTCTGCGACGGCGCAAGATCACCGGAGAGCGCGAGCTTCTCGCCCACCAGCAGATCCGGCGTGATCAGCGTGATGCGATGCCCTCGATCGCTCAACCACTCCGCCATTGCGATGGCGATAGGACCACCGATCGGATCCCACACCGCAATCGGTCCCTCCGGCAAAACAGCACCGTCGAGCACCTCGACATCGTGGAAAACCACGGCATCGGCGTCGACGTGAAACGGGAGCGTCCCCGAAACACCGCCCGTCGCCACGATCGTGGCGCCAGCCGGCAACCCACCTGGCAACCCGACCGGCACCCCACCCGCCCGCGCAGCCCCATCGGTCACGCCGAACTCGAAGGTGACACCGAGCGCAACACACTGCGCCTCCAGCCAGTCGGTCGCCAACGCAAGACGCTCGCGCCCTGTCGCAACTGCAGCGCTCCGCACGGCGCCACCGGCGCGACTACTACGTTCACGTATGGTCACCCGCCACCCCGCCAACGCAGCGACCCGCGCCGCCTCCATGCCCGCAACGCCAGCACCCAGAACCGTGAGCGATTCACGCGAACCAGCGACCTGTCCCGCACCCTCGGGGAGATCATCGAGTTCGTGACCGGTGCGCGGGTCCATCACGCACGTGATGATCGGGTTGCGGTTGTCGCGGACCTTGCACGTCTGATTGCACAGCAAACAAGGGCGGATCGACGCCATCGAATCGCTGCGCAACTTCGCCACCAGGTCAGCGTCGGCGAGTTGTGCACGGGTCATCTCGACGGCGTCGCACACGCCATCGCCGATCGCCCATTCCGCCTGACCCCAATCGACGATAGAACCTTGCGCCACGACGGGTACAGAGATCGACGCCGCCCGAAGCCCCTCGCGGATCTGGCGAGCTAGGCCGATGTTGAAACCGGGGTCCGCGTGCATGTCGGGTTGCGTCGCCGCCGATGTGTAGATCGACCCGCGCACGACGGTGATCAAATCGACGCCCAACGGGGCCAGTGCGACGGCAACGTCGACCGCGGCTTCGGGGGTCACGCCCGCCCACGGTGCCATCTCGTCGCAGCTCAGGCGAACTGCGAGCACACCGCTCCCGATGGCATCACGCACGCTGGCGAGCACTTCACGAGCGAAGCGAAGCTTGTCTTGACCATACGCGTCGCCACGCATATTCGTAAGTCCACTGATAAATTGACGTAGGAGCGAGAACTGGCCGATGTTGATCTCGACGCCCGCGAGCCCGGACTCCATCGCGGACCGTGCCGCTGCAACAAAGCCCGCGACGACCGCGTCGATGTCGCGTTGCTCCATGATCTTGGGGACCTCGCGGGTTGCGACCTCGGGAACCGGTGACGGCGCCCACAACACCCCTTGGCTCCAGTGCGACGTCCCCTGACCGCCACTGTGGCCGAGGCCAGCGAGCACTACGCACTCGGGCGCGACCACACGAACGGCGTCGGCCACCGAACGCCAACCCGGACCACACTGCGACGCCAGCGGCGCCCGCTCATAGGGCCAGTCACTCTCGTGAACCGACGCGATCTCGGTGACCACGATGCCGGCGCCACCCGAGGCTCGCCGTGTGTAAAAGGCAACGTGGGCGGGCGACAGCGAACGGCCCGACCCAAGGTTCGTCTCCATGGGCCCGAACATCACGCGCGACGCCAACGTCAACCCGGAAGGGCCAATCAGCAAAGGCTCCAACAACTTCATGACTGGATGTCGGTGCCGCTCACGCCGTAGGTGTCAGACAGCACATAGCCCTCCGGGTACGGATCGGTCGGGTCGACGAACAACTGGGTGATTCCGGTGATCCAAGCGCTGCCGCGAATAGCGGGGAGGATCGCAGGCTTTCCGCCGACGGTCGTCGTCGCAGTGATTCGCCCATCGAAGGTGGAGCCGATGGCCGACGCATGGGTCATCGCGTCGCCAACCTTCATTAGTCCGCGCGCATACAATACTGCCATTCGTGCGGAGAGGCCGGTGCCGGTGGCGCTGCGGTCGAGGCGTCCTGGTGACACCACAACGGCGTTGCGGGTGACCTTGCCGACGCCCTCCCATGGAGCTGCGATCTGCACGATCGACACGCCCGCGATGCCCGGGTTATCCGGATGTACGCACGGCAACTGCTCACGAGCCGCAAGACGAATCTTCTCACCTACCACCGAGAGGTCGCGCGCCTCGCTTGGTTCGATCGCGAAGCCCAACGTCTTCGCGTCGGCAATGGCGTACCACATGCCCCCATAGGAAACGTCGACCTGTATCGTGCCGAGACCCTCGACCTCGAGTGGCGCGTCAAAGCGATCGGCGAAGCACGCGACGTTGGTGAACTCGACGCTCTCACACCGACCATCGCGACACACCGCTCGCGCTTCTACAACACCACCGGGCGCTTCGAGCCGGACGATCGTTTCGGGTTCCGTCATCGTGACCATGCCGGTTTCGAGGAGCACGGTCGTCGTTGCGATCGTGTTGCTTCCCGACATCGCCGCGTACTCCGTCGGCTCCATGATGATGAAACCGGCGTCGCACTCCGGCCGTTTCGACGGCACGATCAGGTTCGCATGACACGCCACGCTGCCGCGCGGCTCACGCAGCAACAACCGACGCAGCCACTCACCTTCACGCTGCATGGTTTGCATCTGCTCGAAGACCGTGTCGCCGGCAAAGGGCAACACGCCACCCGTGACGACATTGCCGATCTCGCCACCCGCATGACAGCCCACAACCGTAATGGCACGCCTCGTTCGCATGAGAGGCGACGTTAGCCGGAGGTGCGAACACACACTGATGACAGCTCACGAACACAAGACGATGACAGGTCACGAACCACCACTCATGAACACACACCACGATGACAACTCATGGGCAAATCACCACGTTCTGCCCACAACGCCCTCACTTTTCGCTGCGATCGTAACTTCACCCGGTTACGCAATCGAGCGTCACCCAAACCCTGGAGCCCATATGCCCTCGAAATTCATCGCCCGATTTGCTGCCGCCACCGTCCTGTCGCTCTCCAGCGTCACCGTGATGTCCTCTGTCGCCTCGGCTGCCTCGCGCAACCCTGCCGTTGCTCAGGTCCAATCCGAGAACAAGGCTCGCCGCGAGGCCACCTACCAAGCCAACAAGGCCCGCCGCGAGACCACCTACAAGGAAAACGAGGCCCGCCGCGACGCAACGCACGCTGCGAACGTCGCCCGCCGCGACGCAACCCACACGGCATGCATGACGGCCGCTGACACGGCGACGACCGCCGAAGCCCGTACCGCCGCTCGGGCCACCTGCAAGTCGAGCCGCGAGGCCACTCGCACGGCCAACAAGGCAGCACGGGCAACGACGAAGTCGACCAACCAGGCCAGCCGCGAGGCCACCCGCACCGCCAACAAGTCCGCCCGTGAGACCACCCGGGCCCAGAACAAGGCCGCTCTTGCCGCCGTAAAGGCCTCGATTCCCCCGACGACCCTCGCCCCCTGACACGCGACCGGGCCCGGCGCCCTCCCCCTGCTCCTGATTGCCACGGCGCATAGGTGAGCACTTCTTGATGAGCAGTCCGGAGCACGGGTGGAGGTCCGGGGCACGGGTGGAGGTCCGGAGCACAACCTGTGCTCCAGGATTTCACCCTCCAGGACTCCACCCGTGGCTCATTTGCGCTGGCCGAATGCGCGAGTCCTGGCGGGTGAGGTTCATCGCGCGCGTGCGGACTAACGTCGTAGGCGATGTCTGAACTCCCCCTCGATCCGACCGGCGTGTACAGGGTGCATGAGATGGTCGCGGTGCGTCCCGAACCATTCGGTGCACTCGTGTACCACTATGGCAACCGCAAACTGGTGTTCCTGAAAAACCATCGCATCGTCGCCGTCGTGAACAGCCTCGACGGTCACACGACGATCGACGACGTTCTCGAGGCGAACAACGTCCCCGAGGCGTCTCGTCAGAATTATCTAAGTGCACTTCATTCTTTGCTGAAGTCCGACATGTTGGAGGTGGCAGCCTGATGGCCGCTCTGGTTGAACAACTCAAGGGTGGGCTCGACGCGCCAATCTGTCTCACCTGGGAACTCACCTACGCCTGCAACCTTGCGTGTATCCACTGTCTCTCATCGAGCGGGCGCCGTGATCCCCGTGAGTTGACCACGGCCGAGTGCAAGGCCGTCGTCGACGAACTCGCCCGGATGCAGGTCTTCTATGTGAACATCGGCGGCGGCGAACCAACGATCCGTTCCGACTTCTTCGAGATCATCGACTACTGCGTCGCGAATGGCGTCGGTGTGAAGTTCTCCACGAACGGAAGTCGCATCGATGCCGACGCTGCGAAACGTCTCAGCGGTACCGATTACATCGATATCCAGATCAGCCTCGATGGGGCCGATCGCGAGACGAACGACGCGGTGCGCGGCGATGGTTCCTGGGACACCGCGATTGCCGCAATGGACAACCTTGCGGCAGCCGGTTTTGGTCAGTTCAAGATCAGCGTCGTGATCACGCGTCACAACGTGAGTCAACTCGACGAGTTCGAGGCACTTGCCGCAAAGTACGGCGCGGAACTGCGGCTCACCCGCCTGCGTCCCGCAGGCCGTGGCGCCGACACATGGGACCAGTTGCACCCCACAAACGCGCAACAGCGGGAGCTCTACAACTGGATCATCAAGCGTCCGAACGTGTTGACCGGCGATTCGTTCTTCCATCTCAGTGCGCTCGGGGAGTCGCTGCCCGGCCTCAACCTGTGCGGCGCGGGGCGCATCGTGTGTCTCATTGATCCGGTGGGCGACGTCTACGCGTGCCCGTTCGTGTTGCACGACGAGTTCCGGGCGGGCAGCGTCCGCGACGAGGGCGGGTTCAAGAAGGTGTGGAGCGAGTCGGATCTCTTCGTGTCGCTGCGCGAACCACAGTCGGCCGGCGCATGCGCGAGTTGCGGTTCCTTCGACGCATGCCAAGGCGGCTGTATGGCCGCCAAGTTCTTCACGGGTCTGCCCCTCGATGGTCCTGACCCGGAGTGCGTGTGGGGCAACGCCGACGAAGAGCTCGCCCGTATAGCGGCGGCATCACCACCGATCGACAAGCCGAACCCGGGGCCGGGTCACTCCAAACCGGTGCCGGTCACTATCGGTCGCAAGTCCGTCAGCGTCTGACGCTGGTTTCACGATGAAGCCCGATGCCGACGTCGAACACGACGACGCCGGCGAAACCGACGAAGGTGCGCGTCGCCGAAAGCGGACGTATGCATACTTAACGTTGTGGGGCATCTCCGTGGACCTCGCGGCGATCCCGGTCCCGCTCACGAGTGAGGTCGCGATTCCGTCGCTTGATGCGGTGATCGGTCGCGCAAAGGCCCTCGCGTTGTGTTCGCTGAAGGGACAGGGCCTCACCCAGTTCGAGGTCTTCGCATTCGCCGACGCATACGAGGTGTGGGATCACCTCTCGATTGCTGAGAACGATTACATCCTCGACCCCGACCCGTCCTCCGACGCTGACACGAACCACGCCTGGCGCTATGAGGGCGTGAAGGTTCTCGAGTGGTGCCTTGGGTTAGTTCCCCACCTCGGGTTTCCCGACAAGCCCGGCGACTCCGGTGCGGCGATCAAGATCTGCATCGAGGATTTGTGCGTCGGCTCACGCAACGTGGCAGCGCTGCGACCGGTGAAGGATCTGCTCGATGCCGCCGACGTCGCTCGTGGTTTGCATGTGGTTGCCCAGGCGGTGCAGCAAAGCGGCGCCGCCATGCCCTCGGGTCTGCACCCCGGCGTCGCCTTCGAGCGCCACACCGCATTCACCTGGCTCCTGGCCCTTCCTGGCTGACCCGCCCGGCACGCCAGCGTCGCTGGAGTTGGAGTTGGGTGCGCTGGTCGGCGCAAAAGGAACCGACCTCAAGGACACGTTGTCCCTGGTCGATAGAGACGCAATGGATCGGAGGGCTCTTCTCACGCGGCGTCGGCCGGAGAATTCCCCGACCGCGACGACCACCCCGCCCGCGCCGACCACTGAGCCCACCGCCGAGACCCCCACGCCGCCTACGCAAAGCGGCACGACCCCACACAACGCGCCATCACCCGACCACTACGAGTTCGTGACCCCGACTCCGCAGGAAGTGGCCGAGGTCGTGTTTGCGGGACGTCGAATCGGCAAACGTCGCCGCGCAGAGATCCTGCGTGACCTCGAACTCGAAGCCGGCGGCGACAGCAGCTACTACAACTTCAACAAGGCCCCGACCCAGTTGGTCGGCATACCCGGTGTCCATCGCTCATTCCACGCCGTGCTCGCCCTTGCCGCCCTGGCGCTGTTCAGTGGTGTGCTCTTCCACGAGGACCGCGGTGGCTATGCACTCGAAGTCTGGGTGACGCTGCCCGACCTGGCCATGGCGATCTGTGCCGTGCTGTTCGGTCCTGCCGCGATCGCTCGGGCCCGCCGGTTTCGAACGACGACGTTGACGACCGGGGGACTTCTCCTGGTCGCCGCACTCGGTTTGAGTTTCGTGGTCAACCCGTCAGCGCGCGGGGTTTTCGTGCTGATCCGACTGCTGGGCGCGGGGGGCGTGGGCCCCCGCATAAAAACGGCCTAACCAGCCCCGATACGAAGAGTAGCGCACGTGGTTTTAGCC
>JANOWU010000315.1:0-41940 GCA_031418035.1 Acidimicrobiia bacterium | reverse complement strand
CGAGAGACCAGTCGTGCCGGTTCCCGGGATGTGACCGTCCAGCAAGGTGGACTGATGTGCATCACATCAAAGAACGCGTCAATCGTGGCACGCATGAACTCGCGAACCTTTGCGCGCTGTGTAAATTCCATCACCGCTACGTCCACAAGCATCGCCTCACGATTCGTTGGGATCGTGACCATGCGAGTCTGATCTTCGAATGGCCCAACGGACGAACGGCCAACAGCCCACCGCCACCACAGTTCTTGTTCGCCCGCTAAACCCGCACGAGAGTCAGCCTCCAAACCGGGGGCGGAGTGCTCGAACGCGTCCTTGCCACGCACGGACCCCATCGACGCGACCGGCGATACACGGACTCACGATGTAGGCCGCCAGGAATTCAGGAAATGCGCACCAGTTCGTCGTAGGCGCTCCCACCCACCACCTTGTTTGGATTCGACGCGTCGTTGAGCCCGTTTTGGTTGAAGGCCTGCACGAGAAGGACATCGTCGGCCGACATCGTGAGACGTTTGCTATCGAGTTGGTCGATTCGGCGGTAGGCGACCGACGCATCAGCATCGTCGTACACCATGTCCAAGCGAGTTCCGTTGTCACGGAGAAACCATTTTCCGGTCGACGACCCGATGCCGGTGACCGACGTCGAAAAGGTGCCGTTCGCGTGGGGCAGGCCCGGGACCTTCTTCATGACGAACACGGCGGTGTCATTCGGACCGTAGGGGACCTCGCCCCCTGAGGAGTTGCCTTTGGTAAACCTCACCTTCACGGTCGACTTGACCCATCGATACTTGCCCGCCAGCTGTTTCGGGGTGAAGACCGGTTTCGAGGCCGAAGGCTTTTTCGCAGCAGCCTCCCCTCGAACGAGTGGCGTGGCGACCAGGAGGCCCACGATGAGGAGCGCGGTAGGGGCGATGCGTCGTGTGTTCATGATTCCAACGCTGACCGGATTGTCCCGGCGCGACATCGGGGAGTCCCCTATTCCTTTCGGCAACGCCGCGCGCGCTCGTAGCGCCCGCATGGGCGCGTGTTGGCGCGAAGGGTGCGGCATCAGCGAAGCTCGACCCATTCGCCGTGAAATCCCGAGATCGCCAACTCGATCGGCTCGGCGTCGTCGGTGGACCCGTCCCAGAGACGCAGGGTGAGAGCGGCGCAGGAACGGTCCGACTCTCGGGGCTCGAATCGCAGCCATGCCAGCGGCGACTGTGCCGTAGCGTCTTTCCCCGTTGCCTCCATGAGTGCGGTGATTCGCGTTCGTTCGTCCTTGTCGATGTACTGCCACACGATGGAGTGGAAGACGACGGTGACCACACCCTCGGTGAGCTTCGCGAGTTCGGTGCCGAGCCAGGCCTCGGCATTGGCTCGCTCGATGCGCGACGGGTGTGCGGTCGCGAGGTCGATGGCCGCCAGGGTCCGCTCGCGACGATCGAGTTGATCGGGCCACAGAAACCCGAGAAGCGTCGCCCGACCCTCCGCTGTCGAGGGGTCAATCGGATTTGGATCACATCCCGCCCGATCGACGATGTCGAGATCGGCGAGCGAGGGACGCGTCGATCCCCGCCAGCGATCGATGATGCGAAGCCGACTTGCCGGGTCGCCACCGATTCGGTCGCCGTCGACGTAGGCGAAGCGATCCATCTGCAGGTTGAGACCAGCGCTCGTGCCGACTTCACGAAGGGAAAGTGGAAGGCCGGTGCGCACCTGTACCGCTCGAAGACCTTCACTCAGGGCCGCGGAACGTACGACTTCGTTCGTTTGGACATCTCGGTCCAGCGCCGCGACCACTTCGTCTCGTTCTCGACCCACGACGTCGCAGAACGCCGGCCAGAGTCGTTCCGTGGGGGTTCCACCGACCGAAGGGTACTGGGCAGCCAGCTCGGGTGCTCGGCCGAGTTGGGCCAACCGGTGGACGCCACCAAGGAATCGAAGTGGGATTGCCAATCCAAATCGAACGTGTGCATGTGATTTCAGGACGGACCAGCAGACTCCACCGGACTCGATATCTGCGGCGACGAGTTCGCACAGGTCCGCGTACAACGGCGATCCGATGTCACGGCAAGGCTTTGCCTGGTGCCTGAATTCTCCCGCCAGCTTCGTTTGCAAATCATCGGTCATGAACCCAGTGTCACGACCCGTCGGAGCGAAGGCAATCTTGATATTGATCAATGTTGACTACAATCAACCTTGTCGCGTCGAGTGAATGGTACGAAGCTCAGACTATGCCTACGAAAGAATGGATCACCACCGAAGAAGCTGCAGCGCGGCTCGGCGTGAAAGCGGAAACTCTGTACGCATATGTAAGTAGGGGCATCGTCACCAGACGACTCGCCGACTCCGGGAAAGGTAGCGAGTTCGCGCGTCGTGAAATCGAACGACTCGCCATCACCCGCGGTTCACGACCGGGACGTCGTGGGGCCTTCGACGTCACCGTGGCGACGCGAGTCTCGTCGATCGACGGCGACCAACTCTTCTTTCGCGGTGTTCCCATTGCGGAACTCGTTGCTGCGTCGACGTTCGAAGAGACCGCCGATCTCGTTTGGGACGGCGCGGAAGGACCCTGGCCCACTGCGCCCACGACGCGAGTATCCGGAATCCACAAGTTCCGAGGACCCGATCGCATGCGAATCGTCGTCGCGCACGACGCCGCTCGCTCCCCGACACGCACAGCGACGAACCCCCCTCTCGTGCGGGCCACCGCAAGGGCACTCATCGTTTCGGTTGCGTCATCGGTCGGCGACGGCGCTCCGACGTCGGTAGCGTCGATCCTTGCCGGTGCAGGTGCCGACGCCAAACTGATCCGACTCTTCGACATCGCGCTGCTCACGATGGCCGACCACGAAATGGCCACATCGACGCTGGCCGCTCGCGTCGCCGCAAGCACGCGGGCCGGAGCGCACGATGTCATCCTCGCCGGCCTCGGAACACTCGCCGGTCCCCTTCACGGTTCGGCCGGTCGACTGGCCCATGACCTCTTCGTTCGGGCGGCGACGGTCGGCGTCGACGAGGCGGTCGAGGAAACCATCCGGAACGGTCAGCGCCTGCCCGGCCTCGGACACCAGGTATACCGAAGCGCCGATCCGCGTACGCAACCCATGCTCGATGCCCTCGACAGCGTGATCAGTCCGCAGAAACGTCGGCTGATCAGCGACCTGCTGTCGGCCATGACGGCGCGTGTGCCCAAGCTTGCCAACTGCGACCTCGCGCTCGGCGCCATGAGTTTTGCCCTCGACCGCTCGCCCGATCTCGCCGAGATCATCTTCTCCACCGCCCGAATGGCCGGATGGGTCGCACACGCCATCGAGGAGTACGACGAACAGCCCCTCCGATACCGTGGCCGGGCCATCTCGCTCTAGTGGCACGCGCCGACGTGACCGACGCGCCCCGACTCAGTCGATCCGGCGGAGGTTCTTGCGGTAGTTGTGACCGTTGTGGACGTAGACCTCCGCCGAGCCGCGGATCATTTCGGGGTCCACGCAATCGAGCTTGATCTTGGCCGGGACACCGAGGGCCATCGCGCCGCTCGGCACCTCGAGATCATTCGTCACCACCGCGTTCGATCCCACCAGGGCCCCGGTGCGAACGATGGCGCGATGCAGCACAACGCTGGCGTTGCCTACCAACGAACCCGACTCGATGGTGCAGCCTTCGAGGTGCACGAGGTGTCCGATCACGCAGTCGTCGCCGACCGTCGTTGGCGCGTGGGGCGTTGTGTGGATGACGCAACCGTCCTGGATCGACGTCCGGGCTCCGATCGTGATGTAGCCGTGATCACCGCGCAGGACAGCCTGGGGCCAAATGGTGCTCTCCGGACCGATCGTCACGTTGCCGATGATCGTGGCATCGGGATGCACGAAGGCGGTGGGGTCAATGGAGGGGACGAGGTCGCCGAGAGCGTATATGGCCATCGAGCCAATGTAGTGACGCCCGTGACAGGGAGCGAAACGGTTCCGTTTCGCACGTCGCTCGGGTTCCGTCGCAAAACGCCAACACCATGGGCACCGGTACCCTGGGTGGACCATGTCAGCATCTTCGCCGTCCAGTTCGAGTCCCACTCCGGAAGCGACCGTTTCGCATCTTGCGCCCGTCGCGGTCAAACGACCGGTGGCAACCACGGTTCACGGAGACACCCGGATCGACGAATACGCATGGCTGCGGGAGAAGGAAAACGCTGAGGTCCTCGACCATCTTCGGGCCGAGAACAGCTACACCGAGCACATGCTGGAACACCTCGCACCGTTGCGCGAGGAATTGTTTCTGGAATTCAAATCGCGCATCCTCGAAACCGACCTCAGCGTACCGACGAGCAAAGGTCCGTGGGACTACTTCGGACGGACCGTGGAGGGCCAGCAATACGGAATTCACTGTCGCCGTCCACGCCACGCGGAACCCAACGACGCAACCGACCAGACACTGCTCGACGAAAACGTCCTCGCGGCCGACCACCAGTTCTTCGCCCTCGGCACCTTTGAGGTGAGCCCCAACCACGAACTGCTCGCCTACGCGTTCGATACCGACGGAGACGAGGTGTACGAACTGCACGTCCGCGACCTCGCAACCAACCTTGATCTCCCCGACGTATTGACCGAGACGGCGCCGGGCGTCGTGTGGGGCGCCGATAACACGACAATCCTGTACACGACGCTCGACGACATGATGCGTCCGTGGCAGCTCTGGCGTCATGTTCTCGGGACGCCCCAGGACGCCGACGTGCTCGTGTTCCAGGAAGACGATGATCGATTCTTCGTCGGTCTGAGCACAAGCGCGACCGACGCCTACCTCCTCATGTCGGTCGCATCACAAGTCACCGCAGAAGTACGTGTACTTAAGGCAAGCGATCCAACGGGCGAATGGAAGGTGGTGATGCCACGTCGTCAAGACATCGAGTACGGCGTCGATCACCACGTTGCCAACGACGGCACCGAGCGTTGGTTCGTGCTCACCAATGATGGTGCGGAGAACTTCCGCCTGGCTGTAGCGACTGCGCCAGGATCGCCGCTCGTCCCTGCACGATTCGTCGACGGCACCGAGGTCACCGACGCCGCGGCGAAGATCGACGCATTCGATCTCTTCCGGAACCACATCGCGCTGTACGAACGATTCGAGGGCATGGAACGGATTCGCATCATCACCCTCGATGATGCCGGGAACCCCAGCAGCCAGAGGATCCTGACCCACCACGACCCCGTTCACAGTGTCTGGGGAACAAGCAACGTCGAGTTCGACTCCCCCACCATCCGTTTCGGATACACGTCGATGACGACGCCGGGAAGCACGTACGACGAGAACCTCGTGACCGGCGAGCGGGTGTTGCGCAAGCAGCAGCCCGTTCTTGGCGGGTTCGATCCTGCCCACTACGTCAGCGAACGGCTCTGGGCGAGCGCCGACGACGGCACCCAGGTGCCGATCAGCCTCGTGCGCCATCGCAACACCAAGCTCGATGGTTCAGCGCCGGGAGTGCTCTACGGATACGGCTCCTATGAGATCTCTATCGATCCGACGTTCAGCGTCATGCGGCTTTCACTCCTCGACCGCGGGATGGTGTTCGCAATCGCGCACATCCGCGGCGGAGGCGAACTCGGTCGACGCTGGTACCTCGACGGGAAGTTCCTGAAGAAGCGCAATACGTTCACCGACTTCATCGCGTGCGCCAAACACCTTGTCGCAAACAACTATGTGCACGTAGGGAGGCTGGCTGCTCGCGGTGGGAGCGCAGGCGGTCTCCTCATGGGTGGGGTCACAAACCTCGAACCCACCCTCTGGAACGCTGTGGTCGCCGAGGTTCCTTTCGTCGACTCACTGACCACCATGCTCGACGACTCGCTGCCCCTCACCGAGATCGAGAAAGAAGAGTGGGGAAACCCGAACGAGCCGGACTTCTACGACTACATGAAGTCCTATGCGCCTTACGAAAACGTCGGCGCGGTGGACTACCCGGCGATGCTCGTGACCGCCGGACTGAACGATCCGAGGGTCAGCTATTTCGAGCCGGCAAAGTGGGTCCAGCGAATACGTTCGCGGGCGACGGGCGGCGGACCGGTGCTGTTGCGAACCGAAATGGGAGCGGGGCACGGCGGGCCGAGTGGACGATACGAGAGCTGGCGCGACGAGGCTTTTACCCTCGCCTTTCTCCTCGACGCGACGAAATCGTCCCGTGAGCGTCGTAGTTGATAGAACTGCGATCTGATTCGCCGTTCACGCAGTGCTTTCCGTGGTCACGCCGTGCTTTCGTTGTGTTCACGTAATGCTCTCGTTGTACATGCAGTGCTTTTACTATTGAGCCACCACCAGCCTGAATCACTGCATGCGATTCGGGCTCCCGAAAGGAACCCATGAGCCGTTTTCGATCCATTGCCCTTGCCACCGGCCTCGTACTCGCGGCCAGTCTCACGGTCACGGCGCCGTCGGCGTCAGCGGCAACCGCCGGTCAACTCTGCTCGAGCGCAAAGGTCGGAACCAAAGACGGCAACCTGACCTGTACCAAGGATGGTTCACGGTACCGCTGGGCCGCTTCGGGCGCGTCGGCCCCCGCCACCCAGGCCGCGAAAACGACGAAGGCCAGTTCCTCGAAATCGTCCTCTAAGTCATCGCCCGCTCCGGCGTCGGCCCCCGGTCAACCAACGAACGGACGGTTCTGCGCAAAAGCCGAGAGCGGCAAGCGAGGGACCGACAACAAAGGACAAAAGCTGACCTGCAAGGCCGACAAGAACGGCCGGTTCCGTTGGACCAAGTAGATCCCTCCGGCCACGTCGGCCTGCCGAGCACGGCACGTGTGACCTTCGAGGCAACATGATCAACATTCGGGGCGTCGCCTTCGTGGCGGCGCTCTTTTGTGTTCTCCTCGCACTCCGAGTCGCCCGACAAAAATGGTGGGCGTTTCGTTCCCGCCGACGTAATCGGCGAAACCGCTAACGCAGTGCGTTACGGCTTGTAGACGAACCCGTGGTCGCAGTCGCGCAACAACGGTTGCGCGATGTCCTTGGCCGACAGAATCGGGTCCGTATCGATCGGCCACGCCACCGCGATCTCGGGATCGTCCCAGCGGACACCACCATCGTGGGGATGCGAGTATTCGTTCGTGCACTTATAACGCACGGTCGCAGCATCGGTTCCGAGCACACAAAAGCCGTGGGCAAAACCGGGAGGAATGTAGAGGGCGCGTCCGTCGTCGGCGGCCAACTCCACTCCGACCCACTCGCCGAACGAAGGGGAACCAGCGCGAATGTCTACGGCGACGTCCCAGATCGCACCCGATGACACCGAGACCAGCTTTCCCTGCGCGTATGGATCGCGTTGGAAGTGCAAACCTCGCAACACCCCCGGCACGGACGACGACTGATTGTCCTGGCGGAAAGAGCCGGGCAATCCCGCCGCTTCGAACTCCGAAGCCTTGAAGGCTTCAAAAAATTTGCCGCGGTCGTCTCCAAAGGGAATGGATTCGACCAGGACCACACCACGGACGTCGAACTCATGAAAGGTAAACGGCATATCGGTCCGGCTACGGCTGGAAGCGGCCGTAACCACCCCGGTAATACGCGAGCGGACCATTCGACTCAGTCGTTCCGAGGTCGAGTACCCGTCCGATCGCGACCACGTGGTCGCCGGCGTCGACCTCATCGTGCATCACACAGTCGATCCAGGCGAGCGCTGACCCAAGAATCGGTGAGCCCGACGGGCCACCGTGCCAGGCCACGCCAGCAAACTTGTCGGTACTCTTCGAGGCGAACGTCCGACATAGCGCTTCGTCATCGGCACCGAGCACATTCACGCAGTAGGACCCGGCGGCACGGATCTTCCCCCAACTCGACGAACTCTTCCCCGCACAGAACAGGACGAGGGCGGGGTCCATCGACACCGACGTGAAGGAGCTTGCTGCCAACCCGACCGGGGCCCCTGACTCGGGTTCGATGGCCGTGATTATCGTGACGCCAGTCAGGAAGTGTCCCATCACGTGTCGGTAGTCGGCACCGTCGATGACAGGATGTTGAAGCGGTCCATTCATGAGTTCAGTCTTCCACGAGTCGTTGCGGAAACCACGTTTCAGCAGTTGGAGCTGAACATCGGTCCGACGGCGATCGACTTCGCGATCTGAGGCCCGACGGGCTTCCCCACCGCGATCTTCAGACCCTCCGCGGCGGCGAACACTTCGATGTTGTTCGCCTTCGCCCGTTCCTTTAGCGACGCCGTGAGCTTGTCGATCTCGTTGTCGGTGCGCGAAGGATCGTGATGGAACAGGCACAACGCTTTCACCCGCGAAGCGATCGCAACATCGAGCGCGTAATCGACCGTGCAATGACCCCAGTGGCTCTTGGTCTCCCAGTCGGCCATCGTGTACTGGGCATCGTGAATCAGCAGGTCGACGCCATCACAGAGTTCGAGCACGGAAGGGGCTATGGAATCGAGCCCCAGCGGAGCCTGGTGGTCGCTGATGTAGGCCACCGAGCATCCGTTCCAGTCCAGTCGGTAGCCGACCGTCAGCCCGACGTGGGGCACCGGGCGGACCTTGACCTTCACCTCGCCAATCAAGAAATCCGCGTCGATCACATCATGGAGGTCGTAGGTGCCGCGAAGCTGGTCGATACCCACTGGGAAGTAGGGCGGGCGGACGAACCCCGTGAACAGGTCCTTGACCGTCGAGCCGGTCTCCCCCGGGCCGTACACGGAGAACTTCGCGCCCGGACGATCAGCCGCCGCCAGAAACGGGAGTCCCTGGACGTGGTCGAAGTGAAAGTGGGTGACTAGGGCGGTCGCACTGAACGAGCCATCGAGGGGCTGATGTCGGCCCCAGCTCTGCAAGCCCGTACCCAGGTCGAACACGATCGGGCTCTCACCCGGAATGTTCACCGCGACACAGGACGTGTTTCCACCGTAGCGAGCGTTTGGACCCGTCGGACACGGCGTCGAACCTCGGACGCCAAAGAACGTGACCCTCAACGGATTCCCCCTGGAAATTACTACTCGGCCCGACGCCGGAAGAGCGCTCAGACACCCTGTCGAACCGCACAGAGTGTATGAACAATAAGGGCGTCCGGCTCCGAGAGCTAGAGGCTGTGACCAACTACACACCGGCCGGCCAAACCTGAGCGACGAACGAGAGAAGACGTCGGCCACTAGGTGGTCCGACGACTCATTTCCAGGGTCGCAAGGCCTACTCTCCATCAAGTTTCGGGGGTGATGACCCGAAAAGTAGAGGTGCAAGTTGGACGGGAACATCGTGGTCACGGCCCTGCCGTGGCCCGTTTACCCCCAAACCCAAATCGCCGTATCTGGGCCTTCGTGAGCGTCTTGGCGCTGGCGGCGTTCTTCGCTGCCCGCACGGTCGCCTCCCTACCGGTCGCGATCAAACTTCCCGTTCCGATCCCGTTCCTCCTCGTCGTCGCCGGCACCGCACTGTGTGAATGGCTGATGTTCGAGGTTCGCTACCGGGCAGACTCCCAGACGTTCACCCTCTCCGAACTTTCGCTGGCGCTGGGCATCGCGTACGTTTCGCCGACCCAGTTCATGGTCGCCCAGATCGTCGGTCTGGGCATCGTTTTCACGATCCGCAAAGCGACGCCGGTTCGGGCGGTCTTCAACCTCGCGAACTCCACCCTCACGACGGCCGTCGCATTCGGAATAGCTCGCACGCTTCAGGGAACGTCCCCGTCGCCAGAGAGCCCGCAAATGTGGTTCACGACGTTGGCGGCACTCGCCGTTGCCTCGCTTCTCGCATCAGCGCTCATATCGGTGGTTCGCTCGGTCGCGGAATGGCGCTGGCTCATCCACGACCTCTGGCGAATGACGCTCTTTTCAGTTTTGAACGCCATGGCCACGGGCACGATAGGTGTGATCGCCGCAACGACCACCCACTTCATCCCGGCCCTCACACCACTCGTGTTAGTCCCCCTCCTGCTCACATACACCGCGTTTCGACTATTCGTAAACGAACATACGAATCGAACCAACGTCGAGTTCCTCTACGAGGCGACCAAGACACTTCACCGCACGACGGACACCGACCGCGCACTCATCGACATGCTGGAGGGAACTCGCACCGTGTTCCGGGCCAAGTTCGCAATGGTGTCCATCGCTCGGCCGGACCGTGACTCGTGGTTACGTTTCACGCTGACCGACGATGAAACCGCGTCGTCGCGCGGCGACGGTTCGCCCGCCTGGATTCCTGAAACGGACATGACGCGCATAATCGACGCAACCAGCGGCCAACGCGAACGGAGACTGCTCGACGAACTCGGCATCAAACACGCCATGGTGCGGCGGATACGTGGAGAAGCCGGGCTGCTTGGCTTGATCGTCGTCGCAGACCGAATTGGTGGCGTCCACGCGTTCTCGAAGAAGGACCGCTACCTGTTCGACGTGCTCGCGAACCAGATTGCGGTGGGGCTCGAAAACACACACCTGGAACGGTCGCTCGGCGAACTCAGCCGCCTCGAGGAACAACTGCGCCATCAGGCCAACCACGACACACTTACCGGACTGCCGAACCGGGCTCTCCTCAGCGCGGCGCTCGGCGACGGCACCGGGACGCGGCGCACCGTACTCCTCATCGACCTCGACGACTTCAAGACCATCAACGACAGCCTCGGTCACGCCGCCGGTGACTGTGTCCTGGTCGAAGTCGCACATCGCCTCCGTGCCTGTATTCGAAGCGGTGATCTGGTCGCTCGACTGGGCGGCGACGAGTTTGCCGTCCTCCTGCAGAGCGACAACATGGAAGTCGCCACGCAAACTGCGACGCGCATCGCCGCGAAACTCGATCCACCCATGCGAGTCGGCGACAACGACCTCGTCGTACGTGGAAGCGTCGGCGTCGCCCACGTCGAACCAGGTGAGCTGTTGAGCGACGCCCTCCGCAATGCAGACGTCGCCATGTACGAAGCGAAACGTACCGGGAAGGGGTCCCATCGGGTGTTCGAAACAGCGATGGTGGAATCGGCCCACGAGCGCCTGATGCTCGTCACCCGTCTCCGACAGGCCATAGACAACGGCGAGTTCTCGCTCCGCTATCAACCGATCGTCAAACTGACGACGCGCGAAGTCGTGAGCGTCGAGACGCTGCTGCGATGGGACCACCCGGAATTGGGTCTGTTGATGCCGGACCGATTCATATCGATCGCCGAGGACAGCGGCTTGATCGTCGAGATCGGGCTCTGGGTGCTGCGCCGAGCGTGCCTCGACGTTCGAGACCTCATGTCGGACTCCGGGAATCCCCTGTTCCTCAGCGTCAACATCGCGGTCCGCCAGCTCCTCGAATCGGACTTCGTCGCTCGACTCCGCACCGTCTTGACCGAGACGGAATTCTCGCCGGATCGGCTCGTGCTCGAGATCACCGAATCAGCAGCGCTCATCGACAAGGCCGCGGTGCATTCGGCCGTCGCCGAAGTCCAGGGCATGGGAATTCGATTGGCACTGGACGATTTCGGCACGGGCTACTCCTCGCTGGCCGTCGCCCACGGTTTCCCCCTCGACTTTCTCAAGATCGACAAGCTCTTCATCCAAGGCGGAGACCTGTCCCTTGCTCGGGCCATTGTCGCCCTCGCCGGTTCGCTCGGCCTCGTCGCCATTGCCGAAGGCATCGAAGACGAGGACCAGATCGCGAAGTTGCTCGAGACCGGATGCGAGCTCGGTCAGGGCTTTGCGTTCTCCCGGCCGCTCCCCATCGACGAGCTCACCGTTCGTCTCCGCAAATCCACCCTGGTCCCGTAGCTCGCTCCGCTGGTCCCGCGTCACTATTCCCGTAGCTCGCTCCGCTGGTCCCGGGTGCGGCGCGCTGGTCCCGGGTCGCGCTTGTCCAGGCTTGTGGTGCGTCTGGGTAGCTTGTGGTGCGTTCCGCCAGCCCAAACGCACCACACGGGTGTCAAACGCACCACAAGGCTCGACGGGCGGGTCACCTCACGCGCAAACGCCGCCTCGCGGGGTGGCGTCGAGGGCGAACTCGATGCCCGCGCACGCAGCGACGACCTGAGCGGCGACGCATTCGTCGGGTGACGTGCGAGGGCTGTCGGGGTACACCTCGGTCGTCGTGGTGAAGGAGGCGTCGGTGATCCCGGCGCACAGCCCCAGCTCACGCATCGGGTACAAGATGACGCCGGGCGCCGAGATGGGTGTTGCGATGATCTCGCCTCGTGCGTCGGCCGGCGCAATGTGCGTGACGTTCGAAACCGCACGGATCACCGCTGCTTGGAACTCGAGTT
The DNA here is from genome assembly GCA_031418035.1 of Acidimicrobiia bacterium. Classification (GTDB taxonomy): domain Bacteria; phylum Actinomycetota; class Acidimicrobiia; order Acidimicrobiales; family JANYDT01; genus JANOYY01. The sequence continues at coordinate 29,758 of JANOWU010000315.1, read as the reverse complement.
CGGGGTTCTCGGTGTCACCGCAAAGGTAGAAGCCGTCTGGGATTTCGCCCGGCTCATAGTCGACGCCGTCTCGGGCGGAGAGTGCCGGTCGAAACTCTGTTTCGTCGGAGTCCGTCGTTTCGTGCAGGTCGAGGTGCACGATGACCCGGTCGCGGAACGGGGCAACAAGGCGCATGAGCGCCGAGGCTTCGACAACCGGCGTGTGGTCGCGAAAGGATCGATTGGGATCGATCGCTGCGGCGTTCCATCGATGAATTCGCTCGTAGGCCCACGGGCTCACGCACGGTGCGACAAGCACGTCGATGTGCCCGATGAAGCGGCGCACGTACTCCTCCGCGAAGTTAAGCGCGCCTAGAACCCCGCTTGTCTCATAGCCATGGACGCCTCCCGTGATCACGGCGACAGGGCCGTCATTCGACCACCCACGACTACGCAAGGCGACCAGCGGGTGACCATCGTCGGTGGCGTCGAGGCTGCCGTACTCCACGACGTCCCACGAGTTGCGGAGACCTTCGATGCGCCGCAGAACGTCGTCGGCGTAACTGCGTTTGACAGACTGCTGCGCTTTCCACTGCGCTCGTTCCGATGGGCCCCAGGGGACGCCCGGTACGCCTATCGGCCTGACTGCTTCGGTTGACATCGACACAGTCCAGCATCTCTACGCCACGCCGAGTACATCGGCGCCATACTCACTCCAGACCCTGAGCTAGCCCGCGCCATGAACCTCGGCCGGGCTTGTGGTGCGTTTGGGTAGCTTGTGGTGCGTTTGGGGTGGCCCAACGCACCCCAAGGGTGGCAAACGCACCACAAGGGGGAAGGGTGTCGGAAGGCTTTATCGGCGTGGTCCGCGTCCGCCACCGGGGCGAGGGTTGCGGCGGGGTCCGCCGCCGGTTGAGCTTTCCTCGCGCAGTTCGTCGCCTTCGGCGGGCGCCGGACCAAGATCGCCGAACTCCGCAGCGATCTCCGCGTCGAAGGATTCGTCGAAGCTCACGGCACCTTCGGGACGGGCGGCGCGCGCACCTCCTGAGGAGCCACCGCTGGAGGATCCTCCATCACGGCCGCCTTCACGACGCGGGCCGCGATCGCGATCACGCGGTCCTCGGTCACCCCGATCGCCTCGGTCGCTGCGCTCACCGCGCTCGCCGCTCGAACGTTCGGCACGCTCGCCCGGAGCCTCGGCAGGCGCATCCGCGTAGTTCAACGAGACCTTGCCCTGTGCGTCGATATCGTCGACACGGACCTCGACCGAATCGCCAAGATTGAGCACCTCTTCGACCGTGGCAATGCGCTTGCCCTTGCCGGCCTTGGAGATATGCAGCAGTCCGTCGCGGCCCGGCAAGATGTTGATGAAGGCACCGAACTTGGTCGTGGAAACGACCTTGCCCATGTACACGGCGCCAACTTCGGCCTTTGGCGGATCGAGAATCAACTCGATACGACGTCGGGCTTCGGCGACTGCTGCACTGTCCGTTGACCCGATCGACACGATGCCGACTCGGCCGTCGTCGTCGATCGTGATGTCGGCGCCGGTCTCCTGCTGCATCGCGTTGATGACCTTGCCCTTCGGCCCGATCACCTCGCCGATCTTGTCCATGGGGATCTCGAAGCTGACGATCTTCGGAGCCGTCTCGTTGACCTCGGCTCGCGGCGCCGAAATGGCGGCGTTCATCACGTCGAGAATCTTCAGACGAGCTTCCTTCGCCTGCTGCAGCGCCGCACCGAGGACGTCGGCGGGAATGCCGTCGATCTTGGTGTCGAGCTGGAGGGCGGTCACGAATTCGCTTGTTCCGGCGACTTTGAAGTCCATGTCGCCGAATGCATCTTCCGCGCCGAGAATGTCGGTAAGGGTTGTGTACTTACCTTCGGCGAAGATCAAACCCATCGCGATACCCGCAACGGCGGCCTTGATCGGCACACCGGCATCCATGAGTGACATCGACGCTGAACAGACCGAACCCATAGACGTTGAACCGTTCGAGGCAAGGACTTCGCTGACCAATCGAATGGCGTAGGAAAACTCTTCCTGGCTCGGCACGACGGGGAGCAGTGCCCGTTCTGCCAACTTGCCGTGGCCGATCTCGCGGCGCTTCGGCGAACCGACGCGACCCGTTTCGCCGTTGGCGGACGGCGGCATGTTGTAGTGATGCATGAAGTACTTCTTGTCGACAGGTTCGAGCGTGTCGAGCATCTGGTTCATCTTCGGCATAGCAAGTGTGCATACGTTCAACACCTGCGTTTCACCACGCTGGAACAAGCCGGTGCCGTGCGCCGTCGAGATGATGCCAACTTCCGCGCTGACCGGACGCAGGTCACGCGGACCGCGGCCGTCGATGCGCTCACCGGTTTCGACGACGCGCTTGCGGACGATCTTCTTTTGCAGGCTTCGTGCCGCTTCCTTGATTTCCTTCTCGCGGCCTGCGAATTCGCCGGGTTTGTCGGCAGTTCCCACGAGGGCAGCGACGATTTCGCTGGTCGCTACCGAGAGCGCAGCCTCACGCTCGGCCTTGATGACGATCTTCGTCGCCGGCTCCATCGTCTTGGTGCCGACCTTCTCAACGGCTGCGTACACGTCGTCGCCGTAGTCGAGGACGGGAACGTACGACAGCGGCGCACGGGTTCCCGCGGCCTTCACGAGTTCGAGCTGCAGTGCAATCGACTCTTTGATCCACGTCTTCGCTGCCTCGAGGCCATCGGCGATGACTTCTTCGGTCACCTTCGGTGCGCCGTCTTCGTAGTACTTCCACGACTTCTCGGTGCCACCGGCTTCAACCATCATGATGGCGACGTCGCCGTCGTCGAGTTGACGACCGGCCACGACGAGCTCGAACGTGGATTCTTCGCCCTCCTCGAAGGTGGGGTGCGGAATCCAATCGCCCTCGATGGAGTAGGCGACGCGGACTGCGCCGATCGGGCCGTCGAAGGGAATGCCCGAGATCATGAGGGCCGCGGATGCCGCGTTGATCGACAAGATGTCGTGGGGGTTTTCCTGATCGGCGCCGATGACCGTGGTGACGATCTGGGTTTCGTTGCGGAAGCCATCGGGGAACGACGGACGAAGCGGTCGGTCCGTCAGACGGCAGGTGAGAATTGCCGCATCGGTGGGACGGCCCTCACGGCGAAAGAACGAGCCGGGGATCTTGCCTGCTGCGTACGCCCGCTCTTCGACGTCGACGGTCAGCGGGAAGAAATCGATGCCATCGCGGACGCCTTTGGCGGCGTTGGCGGTGGTGAGGACGCTGGTGCGTCCGATCATCGCAACGACGGCACCCTGGCTCTGCTGAGCGAGTTTGCCGGTCGAAAACGAAAGGGTTTTGGTCGTGCCCGCAATGGGGGCCGACACCGTTGTTTGTTCTGCCATATATCTCCTATGGACCCGCCTCGTTGACCCACCCGTGTGGTGGGCGTGCGCAGGTCCGGGTTGAGGAGCCCGTCTGGCCAGTTCCCAGTGGTCGACCACCAACGTTCTCGAACAGGAGACGCTGGTGATTCACCACTGGACACTGACCGTCCTTACGGGCTCGAATTCAGGGATGTCCTGAAACTGGGTTGTGTACTGCGTGTTTGCTGCGTTTCCAGTTTGCCTCGCCGGTACGGCAAGAACGCGGACTGGAGCCGATTTCTACGACGAGGGCGGCCTTTCGGCCGCCCCGTCAACAGATCTTTGGTTTAGCGACGCAAGCCGTGCTTGGCGATGATCGCTCGATACCGCTCGATGTTGATTCCAGCGACGTAGTCGAGAAGTCGACGACGACGACCCACCATCTGGAGCAGGCCACGACGGGTGTGGTGGTCATGCTTGTGGATCTTGAGATGATCGTTCAGGTGGTTGATGCGCTCGGTCAGAATCGCAATCTGCACTTCAGGCGACCCGGTATCGGTCTCGTGCTTGCGGTTTTCGACAATTGTTTTGGCCTTATCAGGCATGATTTTCCTTATCTGTGACACCGTTTGGCCCGTCGAGACCGGCCAAGGGAACCGGACAAGGCTAGCAGGGTCAGCGGTTCGGCGGTTTCAGGCCGGGTTCAAGCGGGTTCGGCGGGTCAGACGGGTTCGGCGGCCAGGATCGTCCGGGCTCGGGCGACGTCGGCGTCCATTTGCGCGATCAGGGCATCGAGGGAATCGAACTTGGCTTCGGCGCGCAGGCGTTCGACGAACTGGACCCGGGCGATCTCGCCGTACAGGTCGTCGGAGAAGTCGAGGACGAAGGCTTCGAGCAACGAGTAGGGCTGCGCGTCGTAGAACATGGGTCGACGCCCGAAGTTGACCGCGGCGGGGAGACGCACGCCGTCCGGGCGAAGGTACCAACTCGCGTAGATGCCCTCGGCCGGCGTACACATGCCTTCGGGGATGGCGACGTTTGCCGTGGGGAACCCCAACGTGCGCCCGCGGGCGTCGCCGTGAACGACAGTTCCACGCAGCTCGTGGTGTCGCCCCAACAGTGCGGCTGCGCCTCGGAGGTCGCCACCGACGATGCGGCGGCGGATCTCGGTGCTCGAAACTTTGGTGCTCGCCCCCTGTCCGGGTCCGGCGACGAGCTCGAGGCCCAGCACCTCGAAGCCATGTTCGACACCCATCGACTTCAAGAGTTCGACGTTGCCCCGTCGGCCCTTGCCGAAGTGAAAATCGTCGCCGACCACGATGACACTGGCCCGGAGCTTGTCGACGAGGACGGACCGAACGAAGTCCTCGGCGGACTCCGTCGACCGATTCGTGTCGAAGACGACCTGCCAGGTCGCGTCGATACCGGTGGATGCGAGAAGTTCGAGCTTCTGTTCGGCATCGCAAATCAGCTTGGGCGCCGACTCGGGACGAACGACCGAGGCGGGATGGCGGTCAAACGTAACGACGGCGCTGGCCAGGCCGCGGGCCGCGGCAAGTTCACAGACCTTGGTGATGAGCGCCTGATGACCGATGTGAACGCCGTCATAGGCACCAATTGTCACGACGGTACGTGTCGCGCTCGGCAGGGCCGAACCTAGGTCACGAATGATCTGCACGGCGATCCACGTTACCTGTCACCTCGTCGGTCGCACGCACGGCTTGAGACTCCCCCGTCCCCTCGCGACTCGGGAGAACCACGAGTGGCCGAAACCGCTGGCCGTTCACCTCGTACACCGCAAGCAGTTGACCGTCCGGGGCAAGCACTCGCTGTGGACCGGTGACGTCCCCGGTTGCGAAATGGTCCCGGTCAAGAACCACTCCGTTTCGGATGCGCCCGGTCATGTCGTCGTCGACACGAAGTGCCGGATAGTCCCGAAGCGCGTCTGCCGGGGTGGCAAGGGGACGATCGCCGAAGCCCGGGCGCAGCGGCGAATCGCCATCAGCAGCGGCGAAAGATCCGATTGCCGTCCGACGCAGATTTCGAAGGTGGGCGCCGCCGCCCACCGCCTTCCCGAGATCGTCGACAAGTGTGCGTACATATGTTCCGCTTCCGCAGACAACCTCAGCCGCGAAAACGTTGTTACCAAGTGCACTTAACACATCGAAGCGATACACCGTAACGGGCCTGGGTGCGCGCTCGATCTCGATGCCCTGTCGCGCGAGTTGGTGAAGTCGGACACCACCGACCTGAACGGCCGAGACCATCGGCGGGATCTGCAAGATGTTGCCGACGAACTGCTGGGCCGCCGTCTGCAGATCTTGTACCGAGAGGGTGGGCATCTCAAAGCGTTCGAGAATCTCGCCACTGTCGTCGAGCGTATTGGTCGTTGCGCCCATGACCATTTCAGTGGTGTACGTCTTGGGAAGATCGGTGAGGAAGGTCAGCAGCTTCGTGGCGTTTCCAAAACCGACGAGCAACACGCCGGTCGCATCGGGATCGAGGGTGCCCGCGTGCCCGCACCGACGCTGCGCGTAGGCACCGCGGCATTTGGCAACGACGTCGTGACTCGTCCACCCCGCCGGCTTATCGATCACCAACAGGCCATCGACGCCTGAGTCTTTCGTTTTTCTTCCCACGACGCTCATTCTTGTCGAGCTTGCGGAGTCGACAGACCTCGACGGAGTCAGTCACCCTTTTGGGCGGCCAACGATTCCCGAACACGCTGCTTGACGATTCGCACGACCTCTTCTGGCGATTCGCGCATCGTGAATCCGGCTGCGAGGCGGTGGCCGCCTCCGCCCAACGCGTGAGCGATACCGCCCACGTCGACCGATTCGACGCTGCGCAACGACACACGGAACCCGTCGTCGGTCTCCTTCAGCACGCAGGCCACTTCGGCCTCCGCAGTGGAGCGAACCCACTCGATCAACCCTTCAACTTCGTCGTACGTCACACCGTACGTACGCTGATCTTCTCGCAACACGCAGGTATGAACAAAGCTCAGTTCGGTGTCGAGTTCGGCACGAGCGAGCGCGACGGAGGCCAACTGAAGATACGCAAAACGGTGCTCCGAGAACAGTTGCCGCGAGAGCATGGCAATCGGAAGATCGAACGAAGCCAACTCTTCGGCAAGCGCGAATACCGAGGACGTCGATGAGTATTGAAAACGTCCGGTGTCGGCGATCAGCCCGACGTACAGACAAAGGGCCGCGTCGCGATTGAGTTCCCAGCCGAGATCATGGGCGATGGATCGGACGACCACGGCGGTCGCCGCAGCGCGTGGATCGATCACGTTGATCGTCCCGAAGTTTTCGTTGGTGACGTGGTGATCGACAACGACGAGTTCGCCATGGTTCTTCGCCCATGTCGCAGAGCTCGCAAGTTCGCCCAGTCGACCGAGCGCGCCACAGTCAAACGTCAGCATTACCTCGGGCTGAGCCGGAAACTCCGACGATGGCCGACATGCGTCGAGTCCGGGAAGCGAGCGGTAGGTCGCAGCGACCACGAAAGGATCGGGCCACGAACTGACCACTCGACGGCCGTTCGCGGTTGCGAGGTGATGCATCGCCATCATCGAACCAAGAGCGTCGCCATCGGGAATCACGTGACAGGCCAGGGCCAAATGGGGAGCGGCGGCGATGGCGGCCACGGCGCGGGCGCGTTCATCATCAACTGCACTGTGAACGGCACTGTGAAGCGACAAGATCAATCCGTTTCGTCTCGACAGAGACATTGTTCTGCTACGCAGAGTGGATCAACATCATCTCACGGCCACGAATAGTGGGCAATGGGCCGACCGGCACACCACACGAGCACGGCAAGGTCGACGCACTCGTCACGTGTCGTCGGCTTCGTCATGTGGCTCACCCTCGAGTTGCTCGTCTTGCTCGAGTTGCTCGTCTTGCGGTTCGAGATCCTCGTCGAGATCCTCATCGAGATACACCCGGCGGGGCGGAAGCGCACGGATGACATCTTCGATGCGCTGACCGTTGGTGATCGCTGGGTCCGCCGAGAACTGCAACAGTGGCGTGCGCTTCATGCGGACTTGACGATTCACCGCAGCCTGCAGCGCAGTTCGATGCTCACCGACGACGTCGAGTACCGCATCGACGCCGCCCGGCGACATCAGCGCCGACAACCACACGGTGGCGTGACGGAGGTCGGGGTCAACCGTGACGCCCGTGACCGTCAGAAGGCCGAGACGGTCATCGCCGATACGTTCGAGTTCGTCGGCGACGACCTCGCGCATGACCTCGTTGATCCGCGCCACGCGTGGAAATCCACGCGCCGCCCCTCGGGGGGCCTGTCCTCGATTGGACTTCCGGTTCGATTGTCCACTGCGCGTCGGGCGGCCAGCCATATCTCCAGTCTCTCATGCCATGGCTCTGAGCCTTTCGGAATATGGCATGAATTCGGACTCACTCCAACCACAACCGTTCGACCGTGCCCACTTCGAGTTCCGGAAAGCTCCACACGAACCGTTCGCATTCGTCGATCATGTGCTCGACCTGAGAGGCAGAGGACCCGACAACGGCCACGCCCAACTCGCAGCGCTGCCAGAGGTCTTGGAAACCTGTCTCGGCCGTCGAAACGCGATAGCGGTTGCGCAGTCCCTCAACCAGCGGCGTCACGATCGCCCGCTTTTCCTTGAGCGAGTGAACGAGGGGGAAGAAGAGTTCTATTCGAAGTGCACAGACGAACATGCCATCCATGTTGGCTCATCCGCACCGACCCCAAATCGAAGTGCACAGACGAACAGGCCATCCGTGTTCACGCACAACAGACGCATTTAGCGGCAAATCGTCACGTCCACCTTCGACAGTCCGTTCGCGGCGATAGTGATCCCGGATGCCATCGGGTGTTTGGCAGACCACTGGTTCAAGGCGATCAGCCCGGCGGCGCGACCCGAACTGTCGATGAACTCGATGCGGTCGAAAAGGCAAACGGCCTCATCGGCGCGTTCGAACACGGCTGCCCCGTCACCCACCCACGCATCGCGAAAGTTGCGTGCCGCAACGTCGTCGTTCAGCAACGACCGCATGCTCTCGCTCCATAGGAGCGGCCCGACGACGAACCGTTTCTTTGTGTAGCGGTCGCCGGGAACACTTCCGAGTTTCGGCTTCACGCCCCGGCCTGTCCCGTCGGCCGTTGGATTCATGATGTCCCAACTCGAAGCCGGCGGTCGCTTCAGAAGCGACACAATCTCCTCTTTCGAACGAGTCGACAGGTACTGTCGACCCGCCTCATAGGGCCAGAGGCCAAGCGACAGTTCAAGGCGACGAGTCTTGTTCGTCGGCGAAAACACCGACCCTCCCGGTGCCGTGTCGGCAAGCTCCTTCTCAACCCATTCGTTCCCAAGTTGTTCGTCACCCTTTACCGCTGCGAACTGTTGGGCAGCGGGCAACGAATCCAGATACCGTTCTGCCACGAGTTCGGCGTGACCCTCCAGCATTGCTAAGTGCACGTAGCTTGCGTCGACTCCGTCTTCACCGCCATCGAGAAACCCGTGCTGGTCCTGCCACGCGTGAACGAGTTCGTGGGCAACGGTCTGGCGAACTGCGTTCAGATCCGTGCCCCGGACAAAGACCGTTGCGCTCTCCGACTCATAGAATCCGACGATGTCGTGATTCGAAAGCGAGTGAAGAACGCGAGGAGACCCCACGCCGGGGAAGACGAAAGGGTTCTCGAGAGCGGGCTCGCCGAGCGGAATTTCGGCGCCCAGGAAGCGAAGGAACATCGCGTTGACGGAAGGTTGGGTGTGACGTTTGATCTGCGTGCACGAACCGGCTGATGAGCCGAACTCGGCACACACGAGGAATGCATCGTCGACCCCCCGGCGACTCCAGGTTTCGCCGCTCCCCTTGGCATCGAGTCGGGCGTCGAATTCGTTCGTGGGCAGGAATCGAAGATAAACGGGGTACCGGAATGGTTTTCCCGTTTCGGCTTCGATGTACGACGTGATCGGTGCGACCGCCGGATCAAAGGCTTCGGGATGGGGCGGCACCGGCCGCGACGATGACCAGCCAAGCGTACGCCCGGCCATGGCCAAAACAGCGCAAAGCCCAAGGGCGATGAGTACATGGAACCACCATTGCTTCGACGTCCCGGAGGCAGCGCCCGGCCCTGCCGCGACACCCCAGGGAGTCGGCCCCGCACTTGCTCCTGAAGGCGGTGCCCACACCGTCGGCGCGGGCGCCCACGCAGTTGCTTGCGAACCGGCGGACCGCTCCCACGTAGTGGGTACTAGCGGCGAAACGTGTCGGCCGCCCGCCAATGCCGTCTGGTCCAGCGCCCGCTCGGTGGCGTGCGGGAGCCAGCTCAGCCTCGCGAGAAACTGGTCGTAGGGCTCGAGCGCGCGTGGCAAAACGGGCGACACGGGCGACGCGGTCGCACCCGACGCCGTCTCCGATGGACTGGTGGAATCGCCGAACACATTGCCTGCATCGGCACGCTTCGTGGGCGAACTTTACAAATTTCTACGAAGAGTGACTGCCGTCGGGTTGAAACCCCGCCGGGCGCGTCCAAGGACGCACCCGATCACAACAGAGGGCCAACTACACCCGGGGAACTTCTTTTTCTTCGTAGGTCTCGATGATGTCGCCGGGCTTGAGATCCTTGAAGTCCGTCAGACCGATACCGCATTCGAAGCCGGTCGCAACCTCACGCACATCGTCTTTGAAACGTCGTAGCGACGCAATGGCACCGGTCCAGATGACGACACCCTCGCGAAGGAAGCGAACCTTCGACCCGCGAGTGATGGAACCGTTGAGGACGTAACAACCCGCAATCGCACCGACCTTGGGCACGCTGAACACCTCGCGGACCTCGGCATCGCCGGTGACCACTTCGATGAACTCGGGCTTCAACAGACCGACCATTGCGGCCTGCATGTCTTCGATCACCTTGTAGATGATCTGGTACGTGCGAACGCTGACGTCCATCTCCTCGGCGAGATCGCGGCTCTTGCGATCCGGTCGGACGTTGAAGGCAATGATCGTCGATCCCGTCGTGGACGCCAACTGGATGTCGTTCTCGGTGACCGAACCAACAGCTCGATGCACGAAGGCGAGTTTGACCTCGGGACGTTCCAGCTTCTTCAAGCTCTCGGTCAGCGCTTCGAGGGAGCCCTGGACGTCGGCCTTCAGGATGAGGTTGAGTGTTGCCGCCTCGCCCTTTTGGATCTGATCGAAGATGTCTTCGAGCTTGACGCCGCCGCCGATGGCACTCGAGGTACCACGCAGCCCGGCGAAACGGAACCGCTGTTCGCGGGCCTCGGCCACAGTCTTTGCCGTCTTGAGAAGGGGCGCAACGCGCATCTCCTCACCAGCACCGGGAACGGCCGAGAGGCCAAGCACCTGGACGGGAGTCGACGGGCCGGCTTCCTTGATCTGCTCACCGAGATCGTTGATGATCGCACGAACCGATCCCCACGCGGCACCAGCCACGATTGGATCGCCGACGCGCAACGTTCCCTTTTCGATCAGGACGGTCGCCACGGGGCCACGTCCGGTGTCGAGATTCGCTTCGAGGACGATGCCACGTGCAGGCCCGTTCGGGTTCGCGGTGAGCTCTTCGACGTCGGCGACGAGAAGAACCTGTTCGAGTACGTCGTCGATGCCGAACTTTTGCAGCGCCGACATCTCCACCATGATCGTGTCGCCGCCCCACTGCTCGGGCACGAGTTCGTACTCGGTGAGTTGCTGCATGACACGGTTCGGATCGGCGCCGTCGACGTCGATCTTGTTGATCGCCACGATGATTGGCACGTCGGCCGCCTTCGCGTGATTCAACGCTTCGACGGTCTGGGGCATGACGCCATCGGTGGCGGCCACCACCAAAATGACGATGTCGGTCGCGCTCGCACCACGGGCACGCATCGCCGTGAAGGCTTCGTGGCCAGGTGTGTCGATGAAGGTGATCTTGCGACCGTCTTTGACGACCTGGTAGGCACCGATGTGCTGGGTGATGCCACCGGCTTCGCCCGCGATGACGTTGGTTTCTCGGATCCGGTCGAGCAACAGCGTTTTGCCGTGGTCGACGTGTCCCATGACCGTAATGATCGGTGGACGTGGTTCTTCGAGAGTCGGGTCGTCTTCACCGTCGTCGAAGAGTTGCTGGAGTTCGGTCTCCTGTTGCTGACCTGGGTCGACGAGCAGGAGCTGCCCACCGACTTCGAGGGCGAACAACTCGATCATCTCGTCGGTCAGGCTCTGTGTGGCGGTGACCATTTCGCCCTGGAGCAGAAGGAATCGCACGACATCGGAGGACGTCCGGTTGAAGCGGGGCCCGACCTCTTGGGCCGACATGCCACGCTCGACGATGATCTCCCCGGTTGGCACCGACGCATCGCTCTTCGTGTAGCTCGTGACCCTCGTTGGTTCGAGTTCCTCGAACGCCTTGCGCCGCTTGGACCGCGACTGGCGCTGCGGGGGACGGGCGTTGCCACGACCTCCGGGGCCACCTCCACCGGGCCCGCCACCACCGGGTCCACCGCGTCCACCGGGTCCTCCCGGACCTGATCGAGGGACGCCTGCTCCGGGGACCTGGACGCGCGGGAACGTGCCGCCGCCGGGACGTCCGGGCGTGTAGTTCGGGCGTGTTCCGGGCGCGGCTGGTGCGCCGGGTGCGCCACCGGGTCGAGCGCCGGGGCCACCGGGTGCGCCACCGGGTCGAGCGCCGGGGCCACGGCTGCCGGGGCCACCGGGTCCACCCATGGGACGGGCGGCGGGGGCATTGGGCCCACGCGGACCGGGGGGTGGTGGGATCGGACGACCGCTCAAGCTCCGCGGCGGGCCGGGGGGCGGCGGAATCGGCCGACCAGATGCGCTTCGGGGTTGGCCGGGGGGACCCGATGGTCCGGGACCGGCGGGACCCGCGGGACGAACGGGCGCAGTGCCTGCGTCGGCGGCAACGGTGGAACCCGGTGACGCCGGGGTTACGAACCCGGGAGGAGGTGCGGTCGGTCGCTGAGGCACGGGACGAACCGGTGCCGATCCGGCGGTGGCGCTTCCCGGACGGCTGCTCGAGGAAATGATCCGCGGGTTCGACGGTGGCGCGTCGGTCGGCGCCGCCGGTGCTGACGCGACGGGCGCGGGTGTGGGTGCCGACGCAGCGGGGCGCGTCGGTGCAGAAGCGGGCGGCCGGGGTCCGGGTGCGACAGCATCGGAGGCAGGGGCGGCGGGCGGGCGCGTCGTCGAAGTCGGCGCCTGGGCCGGCGGGGTCGCAGCGGGAGCAGTCGGCGAAGCCGCGGCGGGCGCAACGGCGGTGACCGCCACGGGTGCGGGGGCCGCAGGCTCGGGGGTCGCAACGACCGGCGGCGCGTCGGCGACGGGTGCTGGCGCCGTCGGGGTCGCTACGGCACCGCTCGAAGTCGCTACGGCACCGCTCGTTGCGGCACCGCTCGTAACCGCGCTCGATGGGGCAGCGCTCGATGGAGCAGCGACCTCTGGCGCGGGGGACGCAGACTCGACCGCTGCGGCGTCGGCCGACGCCTTCTTCTTGCCCTTGACCACCACTGGCTCTTCGGGTTGGACCTCACGAATCAGGCCGTCGCGCTCGGCGCGGCGACGCGCCCGATCGGCTTGGGCCTCTTCGATGCCCGATGAGTGGCTCTTTACCCCAATGCCCAAAACAGCGGCGAGGTCGAGCATTTCTTTATTGGTGAGTCCGAGCTCTCGTGCAAGCTCATGTACTCGAATCTTTGCGGCCAAGTGGGGCTCAGTCCTTGTATACGTTCGTGGTGCCGGATGGGCTACTCGTGGTTAGTTCATAACGCCAACAACAATGGTTCCCGTTGGCCTTCGTATGCTGCACGCGGAGCGCGCAGCGACGCAAAGGCCGAGGGGAAAGTGTAGACCCTGGCTCGGACCCGCGATTCCGTTCGTTCGAAACACCGCGCAGAGTGGCAATGTGCGGGTGGGCGGCCACCGTGGTTGCCCGCCCGGGGCTAGCCGGGTCGTGAACTGATCAGTTCACCGAACTGTGTCGCCAGTGCGGCGTAGGCGTCGGGAGGGATTTCGCAGCGCAGCGCTCGACTCAACGGGCGACGCTTGACGACGAGTGCCACACAGGTCGGCGTGGGACACAGCCACGCCCCCCGGCCACCGAAAGGACCAACAGCCACCGACACATGGTCGGTGGCTGCGTCGTGAACAACTGATATGCGCACAAACGACTCGGGTGGACCGACCCGGCGACAGGCAACGCAGGTTCGCTGCGGACCGACCCCGATTCGCGCGCCCTTAGGCTTCGTCGGGGGGCGCGCCATCGGTCGCGACCTCGGCCGAATCGGCCGATTCGACAGCTGCGACAACCTCTTCGGCCGCGATCTCTGGCGGATCGCCGGCGTTCCACTCGTCGACGCTCACCGCGTCGCTTCCGTCGGCCGGAACCCACAGCTGTTCACCGGTCTCGGCGTTGGTGACCCATTCGCCCTCGGCATACTCGGTGTCGTCGAGTCCGACGCCGGCGAGCTCCTCCTCGTATTGGGTCTCGCCCTTGATGTCGATCCGCCAGCCGGTGAGACGAGCAGCGAGTCGGGCGTTTTGGCCTTCCTTGCCGATCGCCAGCGACAACTGATTGTCGGGGACGATGACCGTGGCGACGCCCAGGTTTTCGTCGATGCGAACTTCTTTGACCTTCGCCGGTCCGAGGGCTTCACGGACAAAGATCTGCGGATCGTGGTTGAACGGAACGATGTCGATCTTCTCGCCGCGAAGCTCGTTCACAACCATACGAACTCGGGCGCCGCGAGCACCGATGCATGCGCCGCTGGCGTCGATGTTCTGGTCGTTGGACCACACCGCAATCTTGGTGCGCGCACCGGGTTCACGTGACATGGCCTTAATCTCCACGACGCCGTCGGCGATCTCGGGAACCTCAAGGTCGAAGAGACACTTCACGAGCCCCGGGTGGGTGCGGCTCACGACGATCTGGGGACCCTTCGCCGTCTTGCGAACCTCGACGACGTACGCCTTCAGGCGCGAGCCCTGTTCGTACCGCTCGTGGGGGACCTGTTCGGCTTGGGGCAGCAGGGCTTCGACGCGACCGAGGTCGAGGAGTGTGTAGCGGTTGTCGCCCTGTTGCACGATGCCGGTGACGAGGCCACCCTCGCGACCGGAGTACTCCGCGTATTTCTGCTCGCGTTCGAACTCGCGAATACGTTGCTGAATGACCTGCTTGGCCGTTTGGGCAGCGATGCGACCGAAATCTTTGGGCGTGTCGTCCCACTCCCGGATGACGTTGCCGTCTTCGTCGAGCTCCTGGGCAAACACCCATACCTCGCCGGTGTCGGGGTCGATCGATACTGCTGCTTCTTCGGCGGCGTTCGCCTGGCGCTTGTAGGCGGTGACGAACGCGTTGGCCAACGCGTCGAAGATGACCTCTTTGGGGATGCCACGATCGCGCTCGATCGATTCGAGTGCTTCCATGAAATTCTGGTCGAGCTTCATCTTTGACTCCTATTCAGTTGGTATTCGGTTGGGTGCTGCGTTGTGAACGGTACTGCCTGGCGATACGTCCTCTGAATGGTCGACGTCGGGCGCCAGGGACGCTACATCGGCAGAATTTCGGGTGGACTTAGGGTGTGCTTTCTTCGCCTTGCCGGGTTTTGCACCCTTGGCCTGGCCTCCCCACACGAACACGCTGCGGGCGCGTTCGATGTCCGCATAGGGAATTATCCGTCCGTCGACGTTGATGGTGCCGTCCTCCGCGAGGTCGGCCCGGTCAAGGCGTCCTTCGATTCGACGCTCACCGGGAACGCCGGGGTTGGTCTTGACGCTGATCGTCGAACCAAGAAAGCGCTGGTAGTGAGCCGGTTTGCGTAGGGGACGCTCCAGCCCCGGGCTCGAAACCTCGAGCGTGTACGGCTCCGAGATGGGGTCGTGGACCTCCAGAACCTCGTCGACGATACGGGTGGCGACACTTACGCCCTCGAGGTCGATGCGACCGCCCAATCCCGGGTCGGTGAGCCTTGGGTGCGTCGCGGTGAACTCCACGAGCACCTGGAGAACGCCCCCCGTCAGAACCGTGTCGACCAATTCGAAGTGGGCGTCGAAGAGCACGGGTTCGAGCAGGACATGAACCGCGGCGGCCCGTTGGGCGTTCACTGCACTGGCTGCGTTGTCGGTGGCCATGGTTTGTTCCTCCTCTCGAATGCGATCTGCGGTTGTGACTTCGTTGAGAATTCCTCCCCAACCTCGGAAACAAAGAAGGCGTGGGAAATCCCACGCCCCCGGATCATCGATCGGAAAAGCTGGCCGAGAGCTTAGCGCGAAGCCCCCTGCTGCTCGCGCCCTTTCGCATCAGCATCGAGGAGATGGCGAGATGCGCGCCGAAGTTCGGACATGACTATGTCCTGGTGAGGACGCTGCGCGGTGGCGCTCCGGGTGATCACGTCGATCCGACGCTGCAACTGCTGGCCCTCGATCGCGAGGGCCAGGGTGGTGTCGGGCGTGCCGTGCAGGGCCAGCCTCGGGAGCACGACGGCGCCGAGTCCGGCGGCCACGTATTCGCGCAGGAGCAGGAAGTCGTCGCTCTCCCAGCGCACGATCGGTTCGAAGCCGGCGCGGCGACATGCCTGGCGTGCGGCGATTCCACATGCGACGTCGTCGGGGGGAAGCACCCACGGCAGCTCGGCGAGGTGCTCGAGTCGAATGGACTGCTGTCCGGGTTCCACGAACGATGCCGGGACGAGTGCGAGCAGCGGTTCGGTGCCGAGCGTGACGCGGTCGACGCCATCGGGGAGCACGAGCGGGACCTCGTCGTAGCTGTCGATGATCGCCATGTCGACGACTTGACCGACAAGACGCGAGATGCTCATTCCCGCCTCGGCGTCGACGATCTTCAGGTCGAGGTGAGGATGGGAGTGAGCGAGGGCCGCCGACGCGGAGCTCACGATCGACAGGGCGACGCTGGGTAGCGCGGCGATCGTGTACGGACCCCCGAACGCGCCGAGATGAGCTTCGATGGTTGTCTCCGCGCGTTCGAGTTCGCTCAGCACGCTGCGCGCTACGTTGAGCACCACCGATCCCAGCGCGGTGAACGACACGGATCGTCCGTTCCGTACGAGCAGTTCGCCGCCGACGTCACGCTCGAGAATCGTGAGTTGCTGCGACACCGCGGATGGGGAGATGGAGAGCTCACGTGCTGCTGCGGCAAGCGTGCCGTTCTGATCGACGGCAACCAGCATGCGAAGTCGCTCGACGCTGAGATTCATACGTACCTATACGATGTTGTGTTCGGGGCGGCTGGTACCCGCCGCGAATCGTTCGACCGCGAATCCGGAGACATCGACGGGTGGCGTGCGACGAAGCACTAAATCGCGCATCACTTCGCCGACGGCGGGCCCTAGTTGGAACCCGTGCCCGGAGAATCCGGTGGCGTACAGGAATCTGCTTGGTGCGTCGAACTCACCGATCAACGCGTTGTGATCGGGTGTGATCTCATAGAAACCGTCCCAGCCGCCGGCGACGCCAACTTCGAGCAGCGCCGGGGCCCGGCGAGCCACGACGTCGGCGACCTGTTCGAGCCAATCGGAACGGGTGGGGGCATCGAATCCGGCGGCCTGGTTCGGGTCGGCCATGCCGAACAGCAGGCCTTCCCCTTCGGAGTGGAAGTAGAAGCCGGTGGTGAAATCGATTGTCATGGGAACCGTAGCGGGCCGAGACGGCATTGGCTCCGTGTACCAGATCGGTCGCGACACGGGCGCCACGGGCAGTTCGACGCCGACCATTTCACCGATCGTGGCCGACCATGGCCCGGCGGCGCAGATCACCGTGGAGGTCCTCACCGTTCCCTTTTCGGTATGCACCGCGCTGACCTTGCCGTTGCGCTGCTCGATACCGGTGACGCCACAGAATTGCATGACGCGTGCCCCCATCTCGCGCGCCGCGACGGTGTAGCCCTGCACGACTCCCTCGGGGCTGCAGTGTCCGTCCTTCGGGCAGAAGGTCGCGGCAAGGATGCCGCTCATATCCGCCAAAGGCGAGAGTTCGGCTGCCTCGGCCGGTGTGAGCATTCGACTCGGCACACCCATCGACTGTTGGAGCGCCACGTTGCGTTGGAACACCTCGACGTCGGCCGGATTGTCGAGCAGGAACAGATACCCGACCTGGTGCATGTCGATCTGACCGCCGGGCCGCTGCGCAAAGTTCTCGAAGGCCGCGATCGAACGTTGGGCGAGTTGGATGTTGATCGCATCGGAGAACTGCATACGAAACCCACCGGCCGACAGCGCCGTCGAACCCGCCGCCAACTGGTTCTTCTCCAGCAGCACAGCATCGGTCAGACCGGCCTCGGCGAGGTGAAAGATCGTGCTGGCACCGATCACACCACCACCGATGATCACCACTTCGGCAGACTCGGGAACCGTCTGTGTACGTACTTCTTGTTCGGGAGCATTGGGTTGGGTCATGGCGAATCCCTTCGTGTCGGCCGACGAGCGATCGCCCGAATGCCCTGTTCGATTTCGTGTTCACTGAGCAGGACCAGTTTCGCGGCATCGCCCAGAGGCACGAACGAGTCCTTCGACGTCACCCGGGCGAGTGGCCCGTCGTAGTCGCAGTCGATCAAACCGGCGATCACACCCTCACTCACTCCCCCGCTACGCCGGGTTTCGTCGACGACGAGCACTCGCGTCGGACTTCCGGCAAGGATCGCATCGATCGGGAGCGGCACGATCCAGCGCAGGTCGACGATGTTGCAGCGAATCGGCTCGGGTTCACTCGCCAACCGGGTGGCGACGCGCATCGACATCCACAGTCCGTTGCCCCATGTCACGAGGGTCACGTCGGCATCGGTTGGGCCGTAGCGACGGACTGTGCCGATGTCGTTGGTCGCCGCCTCGGTGTGTTCGACGCTGGCGCTGGTGTCCGTGCTCGGAATCGGCTCCAGCCACAGACCATCGCCGGGCTCGTGGAGATCGGCCTGGTGGTAGAGCGCGATCGGTTCGAGCATGACGCCCACCGTTCCGTGGTCGCGTGCGCTTCGAGCCAGCGTTCGCAACATCTCGGAGGCATCGCTCGGTCGGGCCGGCGATGCCACCACGATGCCCGGAATGTCGCGAAGCACCGCGACGGAATCGTCGTTGTGGAAGTGTCCACCGAAACCTTTTTGGTATCCGTACCCGGCGACGCGAACGATCATGCCGTTGCGATACGCATCCTTCGAGAAGAACTGGAGTGTCGCCGCCTCTCCCCGGATCTGGTCCTCCGCATTATGTAAGTACGCGAGGTATTCGATCTCGGCGATGGGCAGCAGGCCACTCACGGCAGTGCCGAGTGCGACACCGAGAATGGATTGCTCATCGAGAATCGTGTCGAACACGCGGGCCGCGCCGAACCGGTTCCGCAGCCCCTTGGTTACTCCGTAGACGCCACCCTTTACCGCGACGTCTTCACCGAACAACAGCGAGTTACGGTCGTGTTCGAGGATCGACCCGAGCGCGGTGTTTATGGCCTGAGCCAGTGTCGAACCACCCGAGGCCGCGCCGCTGGGGATCGGAGCAAAGGGTCCGGGAGCCACCACCGTTTCCGGCCGGGGCGATACCGCGGACATCACCTCCCGGGCGGTTTCGAGCTCACGTCCTCGTTGGAGACGCTCCGCCGCAGTGGCTGCAACCTGTCGACCGAGTTGGAGGTATTCGTCGTGCAACTCCCTCGCCGGGATCATATGTGCACATAGCGCACGAGCGGTACCCAGAATCGGATCCTGCGCCATGCTGGCCCGAATCTCTTCCGTGGTTCGATACCCGCGCTCGACGTCGGTCCCCGCATGACCAAGGAATCGAACGGTCCTGAGGTGAAGGAACAGCGGCCGACGTTTTCCCCGGACCCAGTCGACCGCCTCCTGCGCCGCCTCCAGCGTCGCAATCGCATCGGAGCCGTCGACGCTCACGTAACGCATCCCCGGTCGATCCTTGAACGCGGACTCGATCCAGCCGGTCGGCGTCCGCACGCTGATCCCGAGGCCATTGTCTTCGCAGACGAACAGCAGCGGGACAGGAAGCTGTTGGTAGGCGAGGTTGCAGGCGGCGTTGATCGCGCCCAACGCCGTGGAGTGATTGGCCGACGCGTCACCGAAGGAGCAAATCGCTATGGCATCGTCGGGCCAGCGAAGAGCGACGCCGAGCTTGCGGGCCCGCCCAATCGCCATCGCCACGCCAACGGCGCGCGGCAGGTGGCTCGCGATGGTCGACGTCTGCGGAACCACCGCGGTGTGTGGATGGCCGAACACTTTATGACGTCCACCGGCAATCGGTTCGTCGGTGTGCGCGAACATGCCGGCCAAGATGTCGTCGACCGGATCGCTGATCGCCGGACCGTGCAGCCGTGCATTCGCCTGGGTTTGCATGGAGCGAGCGATGTAGAAACCGCCCGACCGGTAGTGCAACAACGCGGGGTCGGTGCAGCGAGCAGCGAACGCCACCGCCGCGTTCGCTTCATGACCGGACGACCCGATCGTGTAGTAGCCCGTCCCCTGGAGACGGAGTCGACGCGCCAGCAGGTCCGTGTGACGACTCAGACACTGCGCCCGAAACAGGGCTCGCAGTCGCTCGATTCGGTGGATCGCTGATGCGTCGAGAGGATCGGGCAAGCCTGGCGAGGCGGGCGAGGCTGGCACGTCGAGCGCCGCGATCGCGTCGAGCAGCGTCGCCTCAAGAAATGCTGGTGATGCCGGATCGGTTTCACTCATTGTTTGCTCGGGTCAGATCGGGTTCGCGTGAACGGCGCGCGTCAGACGAACGTCACGCCCTGGGCGAGGGGAAGGTCGTTGCCGTAGTTGACGGTAGACGTCGCTCGACGCATGTACGCCTTCCACGCATCCGATCCGCTCTCGCGGCCTCCGCCGGTCTCCTTCTCGCCACCGAACGCACCACCGATCTCCGCCCCCGATGGCCCGATGTTCACGTTCACGATGCCACAGTCGCTGCCGTTCGGGCCGCAGAATCGCTCCGCTTCGCGGACGTCGGTCGTGAAGATCGACGACGCAAGACCCTGCGGCACACCGTTGTTCAACGCGATCGCCTCGTCGAGGTCGTCGTAGGCCATGGCGTAGAGCAACGGCCCGAATGTCTCTGTACGTACGATTTCGGTTTGACCGGGCATGGCAACAATCGAGGGATTGAGGTACCACGCGTCGGGGGCTTGGTCGGCGAGCGACCGATCACCGCCGACGAGCAACGTGCCGCCGTCGCCCTTCGCTGTTTCGATCGCAGCCATGATTCGCGACGCAGCTGCACCATCGATAAGTGGACCTACGAGTGTGCCGTCGGTCAATGGATCGCCGACGGGAAGGCTCGCATAGGTGCGGGCCAGACGCTCGGTCACTTCCTCCAGTCGGCTGTGATGCACGATGAGTCGGCGCAGCGTGGTGCATCGCTGTCCGGCGGTGCCCGCCGCCGAGAACGTCACACCTCGCACCACCAGTTCGATGTCGGCGGATGGAGCAATGATCGCCGCGTTGTTCCCGCCCAGCTCCAACAGCGTGCGACCGAATCGCGCGGTGACCTTCGGGCCTACCGCCGCACCCATCACGGTCGAACCCGTCGCGCTCACGAGGGGAAGCCCGCCGTGTGAGGCCATGGCCAACGCCATGTCCGGTCCGCCACTCACCAGTTCGAACAAACCCTCCGGCGCCCCGCACTGCGCAGCGGCGCGTCGGGCCAACGACACGGTCGCCAGCGACGAAAGCAGTGTCTTCTCCGACGGCTTCCACACGACGGGGTCGCCACACACAATGGCGAGCGCCGCATTCCACGACCAGACGGCGACCGGGAAGTTGAACGCGCTGATGACGCCGATCGGACCGAGTGGATGCCACGTTTCACTAAGACGGTGGTTCGGACGCTCCGAGGCAATCGTGAGCCCGTGAAGTTGCCGCGAGAGTCCAACGGCAAGGTCGCAGATGTCGATCATTTCCTGCACTTCGCCGAGACCCTCACTGAAGATCTTCCCAGTCTCGATCGACACCAGCGTCGCCAGGTCAGACTTATGTGTGCGTAGCAATTCGCCGAGCACCCGAACTACCTCGCCGCGGCGAGGTGCGGGCACACCGCGCCAGATCGCGGCGGTGGCAGTCGCACGGCTCACTGCCGCGTCGAGATCATGATCGACGTCGACGGCCCCGAACGTTGCACCGAGGATCGGGGTCCGAACCGGCGTGGTTCCCGACGATCGCAGCACCACCCCGAGGCGTTCCGCCGACGCTCGAGCCGACGTCGTCAGATCAGCGAGTGTCGGAAGCGTTGACGGTTTCGGCGCCGTAGCGGTCATGGAGTCCTCTCGGAGAACGAACCGAGCTCCGATTCGTCACTTTTGCTAATGATATATCGAAGACTGATGAAGTCAGACTGATGGAAGGATGCGCACGACGCCGGCGATCGGATCGACTTCCACAAGCGCTCCATCCGGGATCTCGAGGGCGCCTCGAGCACCCACCACCGCGGCGATTCCGAGCTCCCGGGCCAGCACGGCGGCATGCGACATCGGGCCGCCGTCGGCGGTCACGACCGCCCCGGCGATGCTGAGGACGGCGTTGAAGGCTGGCGTCGTCGCCCGAACGATCAACACATCACCGGGTTCGAGGGCGTCGATCGCCGCCTCCGGAGTTTCCGCGCACCGGGCCCGTCCTCGATAGATCTCGCCGCCAACGCCGGTGCCGCTCAGCGGATCGCGCTTCGTGTCGGGCCCGAGCATGCCCAACTCGACCATCGACACCTGGATCGCCGTCGCAAATTCGGCAAGCGGACCCGGGAGAATGCTCGGGGGCGGCGACGGTTCAACCGGTCCGAGGTTTATCGGTGGCGACAGACGCGACTCGGCGAGTCGTTTCGCCGCGCGCGTTCGAAGTTCCTCGCGAGATGGACCCCGTCCATCTACGAGGAGTGGGACCACTTCGTCGTGGGCGAGCTCAATCGCATGTTCCGCTCGGTCCGCCCTATCAGCAGAGACCAGGCGACGCCCGACCTCCAGCAACGCGAGGCGCAGCAGTCCAATCGGATGTTCGATCGTGGTCGGGCCGTTGTCGTCGCGCATATCCATCACCTCGCGCGCTTCTACTAAGCGCGCATTGAATTCAGCGCGCGCCGACTCTGGAACCAATTCGCGCACGTTCCGACCGGCCAGCTCACCCGCGTCGGCCTCACTCGGCGGCTGCGCCGACATGATCGAGTCGAACAGCGTCTCGGGAAGCTCGCGCAGCGTGAGGCTGTTGAGGTCGTAACCCGTCGCGAGCGTGTTCCCCCGCTTCGCCACGTACGCGTCCAACAACCCAGCAACTTCTGCCGACACCGATCGAAGCTCCGAGAGGTTGGTCGGCTTGGCGTCGCCCAACGCCGCACGTATAGCGGCAAGTTCGAGGCGCGGCTGAAGCGTCGACGGAGAGGCACCGACGAGCGCCGTCACCGCGTTCGATGTCGCGATGCCATGGGACTTGGTGAACGCGATGTAGCGCGCGATTGGGCCGAGGTCATAGCCATGGAGCCAAAAGTGCAAGTCGAACGTCTCGACGACGTGGCCCAGAAGCGCAGCGCAGTGATCACCCAACCGACGGTCATCGAGTGCCCCGAGGGCAACCGCGCCGAACTCTCGATTGCGCGTATCGATCGTCGGCTTCAGTTCCTTCGTCCAGCGCTCCACGATTGCCGGTCCCGGTGCCTGAGCGAGAGTTTGGGTTGCGGTCCGATTGCGACGCCGAAACTCCGGGTGAAGGCGCGACGCCGCCTTGAGCACAAACAGCGGAGGCAACGTGGTGGCGGATCGACTGGCGCCGACCAGCGGAACGGTCCGGGTGTACATGAAGCCGTGCACGAAACGGGCGCAGACCGCAGCGACGGGCGCACCAAGTTCTCGAAACACTCGCCCGAGACCCGACTCCATCCCGGACTCGATAAGCCACTGCGAAATCGGCGTCGTTCCCCCGGGATAGTGGGACCGGTCGAGCGTCCACTGCCCCGGGCCCGGTGGCGACCAGTCATTGCTACTCGTCATGACAACTCCTCGGCTCCGTGTGTGCGTGACTGCGTGACTGCGTGACTGCGTGACAGCGTGTGACGCAAATCTGCGCCCCCCCATCCCACTCGATGGCGAGTTGCAGGGTCAACGGCAACTTAGCCCCACCAACAACTTGCCGCCGACCCTGCAACTCGCCGTTGAATGTGTGGGCACGGGTCGCGACGATACGCAACACTGGCACGGTGATCTTCGCTCCCCGTCGGACC
Organism: Acidimicrobiia bacterium; assembly: GCA_031418035.1. Lineage (GTDB taxonomy): Bacteria > Actinomycetota > Acidimicrobiia > Acidimicrobiales > JANYDT01 > JANOYY01. Next base: position 6,218 of record JANOWU010000315.1, on the reverse strand, counting down.
GCACGACTGTTGCTCCGCCCCGTCGGCCTCGACGATGTTGCGGACTTGGCCGAGCGTCGATCCGACCCTACGACCGCCGAGTATCAGGGGTGGTCGGTCCCGTACTCGATCGAGAACGCGCAGTCGCTCGTTGACGAGTGCGTGGCCCTCGGCGGACCAACTCCCGGGTCGTGGTACCAAATCATCGTGGTCGAGCAGGCCACCCAGCGTACGGTCGGCGATGTGGCTGTGCACCTCAGCGACAATTCGAAGACCGCCGAGATTGGCTACACGCTCCACCCCTGGGCCCGAGGGCTCGGTTACGCCAGCGAGGCGGCCTCGGCCCTGTGCCACTACCTCGTCACCGACGTCGGCGTACATCGCCTGCAGGCGTCGACCCACCCCGACAATGCAGCGTCGATCCGCGTACTCACCCGACTCGGCTTTCAACCCGAGGGCATTCGCCGCGAGTCGTACTGGGTCGACGATGTCGTCACCGACGATGCCCTATTCGGATTGCTGGCCCGCGAGTTCCGCGCCAGCGAGTTCCAACCCCGGTAACTCCCCCATCCACTCGTCGGCGAGTTGCAGGGTCAACGGCAACTTAGCCCCACCAACAACTTGCCGACGACCCTGCAACTCGCCGTTGAGTGAAAAGGAGGGCTCGCGCTCGCCGCTGAGTGAAAAGGGCGGGTGCTAGAGCTCGGGATCGGCGGGGAGCTGCCAGTCGATCGGCGACAGGCCGGCGGCGACAAGCGCTTCGTTGGTCTTCGAAAACGGTTTCGACCCGAAGAATCCGTTATGTGCACTTAGTGGTGACGGGTGCGCCGACTCGATGATCGTGTGCCGGTCACCATCGATAAGTGCACGTTTCTTTCGCGCCGACGCCCCCCACAGGATGAACACGACGGGTTCAGCCTTCGACGCCACGGCACGGATGACTTCGTCGGTAAACGTCTCCCACCCCTTCTTCTGGTGGCTTGCCGCCTCGTGGGCACGCACGGTCAGCGTCGTGTTGAGTAACAGCACACCTTGACGCGCCCATGACGTCAGGCACCCATGCTTCGGTGCAACGAACCCGACATCCGTCGCCAACTCCTTGTAGATGTTCACCAGCGAGGGCGGTGGGATCGTCGGTGGACGTACGCTGAAACACAGGCCGTGGGCCTGACCCGGCCCGTGATAGGGATCCTGCCCCAACAGCAATACCTTCGTGTTGGTGAACGACGTCAGGTGCAGTGCCGCGAACACCTGATCCTTCGGCGGGTACACGGCATGCGCGGCCCGCTCGGCGGCCACGAACTCCATGAGCGGTGCCCAATACGGCTTCGCGAACTCCGTGCGGAGAACCGGATTCCAATCGGTCTCGGGCATTGCTGGTTATTCGGCCTTGTTGATCTTCTTGATGATTTCGATCTTCTGACCGGCATTGTTGGCGTCGTCGCCCTGCTCGCCGAGGAGAAGCTTGCGGTCGTACTCGGCCTCGGCCGCGGCACCCGCATCAGCATTGGCCAGTGCATAGTCAGCACCCTCGGCCGCAACCTCGCGTGCCATAGCGACAAGCGCGCTTACCATTTCCGCCTCTGGCACGACGCGCACCACCTTGCCCTTTACGAACAGGTGACCGCGATGACGCCCGGCAGCAATGCCGACGTCGGCCGACGCTGCCTCACCGGGTCCATTCACCACACAGCCCATCACGGCCACCTGGATGGGAACATTAAGTTCGCGTAGTGCATCTTGCGCGTCGTTCGCGACCTTGATGACGTCGATCTCTGCGCGCCCACACGACGGACAGGCAATGAGGTCGAGCGATGTCCGCTCGCGAAGCCCCAGGGACTCGAGGAGTTGACGCCCGGCGCGGGCTTCCTCGACGGGATCCGCGGTGAGCGAATACCGGATCGTGTCGCCGATGCCTTCGGCCAGCAACGTGGCGATGCCTGCGGTCGCCTTGACGAGCCCTCCGGGAAGCGGACCGGCCTCGGTGACCCCGAGATGGAGGGGATAGTCGACGGTGTCGGCCAGCAACCGGTACGACTCGATCATCAGCGCGGGATTCGACGCCTTGACCGAGATCTTCACGTCGTGGAAGTCCTCCTCCATGAAGTACGACAACTCACGCTGCGCACTCGCGACGAGGCCCTCCGGCGTCTGCCCGTATTTCGCCTCGATGTCGGGATCGAGCGATCCGCCGTTCACACCGATCCGAATGGGGATCCCGCGGTCCTTCGATTCGCGGACGACGGCGCGAATGTGTTCGGGCTTGCGAATGTTGCCCGGGTTGAGGCGCAGGCAATGAACGCCAGCTTCGAGGGCAGCCAGGGCAAGCTTGTACTGAAAATGAATGTCGGCGACAATCGGCACCGGCGAGCGCGGCACGATCTGCGCAAGCGCTTCCGCGGCCTCGACTTCGTTGCAGGTGCAACGGACGATGTCGCAGCCGTTGGCGGCGAGTGAGTAGATCTGGGCGAGCGTTGCCTCAACGTCGGCTGTCTTCGTGGTCGTCATGGACTGCACCGAAATCGGCGCAGTACCGCCGACGGCAACCTTGCCGACCTGGATGGTCCGAGTGGTGCGACGGGGGTAGGTGCGAAGCATGGCTCCATTCTGGCCCACCCGGGGAACTTCTGGTCGCAACACGGTGAACGGTCGCTACGGCCGCTCGCCGAACTGTGGTTGCTCGGTGCGGGTGCGCTTGAGTTCCCAGAAGCTGTCGATCCCTGCGGTCAACATGATGCCGTCCCAGAGGTTCAGCGCGTCGGCGTGAGGCAGACGTTGACTGATCACGGGGCCGAAGAACCCGACTCGTTTGCCGGCCGAGTTGGTGAACCCGAGAATCGGCGTGCCGACGTCGTTGCCCGTGAGCGAAAGACCATCATCCATATGTGCACGTATGATATCGTCGAAGGAGTCGTCGTTCATTGCCGCTGCGTGCTTCGTGTCGATCCCCGCTTCAGCAAGTGCGTCGGCGGCGTCGAACTCGAGGTTCTGGTCATGATGAATCCGGCGACCATACGCGGTGTACAACTCACCAATTCGATCGTTGCCTTCGTCGGCGCGTACGGACTCGAGCACCCGCAGCAATCGATGCGTCCGCGTTGCTTTGGAGAAGAACGGCGAGTCAGGCTTCAGGTCGTTCTTCATCAGCAGGCTGATCGAACGCCAGGTGATGGTGAGGTTTCGGTCTGCAGCGATATCGACGACCCAACGAGACGTCAGCCAGCACCACGGTCAAATAGGGTCGATCCAGAAGTCAAGGTCCATCGCCCCACCCTAGGTGGAAACGCAGACGTAACACGGACCCACGTGAGCCCGACGCAGAGCTCACGCCGGCCCGACTCGGAGCCAAACGCAAACCTACGCGGCTTTACGGCAACGAGATCGGGGCCCGAATGTCGAGATACAGCGACGAGGCTCCGAGCAGCAGCATGAGGAACATCACGGCGTACGCCGCCGGCATGAGTTTGCGGACGTCGGCAATGTAGCGACGTTTGCGCGTGCTGCGAATCCGCTCGTAGGTGGCGACGAGAACGTGGCCGCCATCAAGGGGAAGCATCGGCAACATGTTGAACATGCCGACGAAGACGTTGATCGCACCGAACAACAAGATCGCGTCGGTGAAGCTGTTGTCGCTCACCTCGGCAAGCAAGTTGACGGTGCCAACGGGGGACGAGAACCGCGTGTCGTCGATTTCTTTCGTCGCGCCGGGAGTGCCCGCATTGGCGACGGCCTTGGAGTACTTGGTGAGCTGATCTGGTGCAAAGAACTTGCCGAGCGCCTGGAAGGTCATCGGTGCGAACTCGGCGATTTGCGAACCGGCGCGGCGCGCACCGGTTGCGACCGGCACCCGAACCGTAGAAATCTCCGACACCACGGGATCGATCGTGATGCCCACTCTCGCCACCGTCTGTCCATCGACGTCAACTCCCTGCGGGCGAACGGTGACGGAACGCTTGGTGTACGTCGCCGTCTCACCGAGCTCGAACACCACGTCGGTACCGGCGGTCCCGGCGAGCAACTGCGGAAGATTCGTCGAGAATTCGTTTCCGGACTGGTTGAAGGTGACCTCTTTCCCGTTCACGGAAAGCAGCACCTCACCCGGCTTGAATCCGGCGGCCTCTGCCGGCGACGCCACCGAGCCGACGCTGTTGAATTCAGGACCGACCCGGACCCCGGCGACCTTCTCGACGCGCTGTCCGAAGCCGGAGTACACCGAGACGAAACACAGGAACGCCATGACCATGTGCGTGAGCGAACCGGCCGAAGCCACCAAGATCCGGCGCGGGTAACTTTTTTGGCGATACGCCCGGTGTTCGTCGGCCGGATCGACCGTTTCGACGTTCGTCATTCCGAGGATCTTGACGTAGCCACCGAGCGGGATGGCTTTGATGCCGTACTCGGTCTCGCCGCGGGTGAACGACCAGACCCGTGGACCGAAGCCGACGAAGAACTCGGTCGCCTTCATGCCCGTGAGGCGGGCCGTGACGAAGTGACCCAATTCGTGCACGAAGATCATGAACCCGAGTGCCAGAGCCACAACAAGCGTTTTCGTGTTTCCGCTCACCACGGACCAGACAACGACGAACGATGCGACCAGCGACGCGGCGATCGGGTTGACCCGAGGCGGGGGTGGGGCGTCGGGCGAAGTCGGGGCAGACTCGGTGACGGATTCCGTCGCCGTGAGATCGATGATGCGTGTGGTTTCGTCGGCCTCCAAGAGCTCGACGTTGGTGCTCAGGGGCGATGCGGGACGGGAGGGGTTCGAGGAAGTGTCCATGGGTTGACTCATTGGTGATCCATTGCGTTCGTGACGGAGAATTTGGTTTCTTGTGTTTTGGGGTTACCGGCTGAGGGCGTGGCAAAGCTCTTCGGCAAGTCGTCGAGACGTCCGATCAGCAGTAACCACGTCAACCACTGAGAGTGGTTTAGCAGAGTCTGCCCTCATAAGTGAAGCCTCAATCACAACAAATATGTCACCCCAAGAAATTCCGTCATCAAGAAAGGCGGCCACGGCCACCTCGTTCGCGGCATTTACCCATGCCGGAACCACACCACCACGGCGTCCCGCTTCGTAGGCCATGTCGAGACAGGGAAAGGCTTCTCGGTCCGGAGGCTCGAAGTCCAACTGCGAGAGTGAGGCCCAGTCGATCGCCCCGTAGGCGCTGTCGACGCGGTCGGGATAGGCCAATGCATACGCGATCGGCAGGCGCATGTCCGGCATCGAAAGTTGCGCCATGGTGGTGCCGTCGCTGAACTCGGCCATCGAATGCACCACGGATTGCGGGTGCACGACCACGTCGATCCGGTCGACATCGACGTCGAAGAGCTCCTTGGCCTCGATGACCTCCAGGCCCTTGTTGAACAAGGTGGAGGAGTCGATCGTGATCTTCGGGCCCATCTTCCAGGTCGGGTGGGCGAGCGCCTCGTCGCGGGTCACCTTCGCCAGAGCGGCCCGGGCGGCCATGCCACCGCCCGCGTCGCGAGCACGCACCCGGAACGGGCCCCCACTGGCCGTCAGAACGAGTCGGCGGAGACGGTCGGGCCCACCGAGACCGGCGGCGAATCGGTGCGAGGCCAGACACTGATGAATCGCGCAGTGCTCGGAGTCGACGGGAACGATTTCGGCACCGGGTCCTGCGGCGTCGAGGACGGCCCGCACGACCGGCCCGGCGGTGATGAGCGACTCCTTGTTGGCCAGCGCCAGGCGTCGGTTGTTCTTCAGGGCATTGATGGTGACCGGCAACCCCGCGAATCCCACAACCCCGTTCACGCAGACGTCGGCCACACCGGCGATGTCGCCGTACACGTCGGCACCACCGACAAGTTCGGTGCCCGGCGGCAATCGATCGCGGATGGCCGCGAGCGCAGCATCGTCGCCGACCGCCACGATGCGCGGACGAAACTCCCAGGCCTGCGCGACCAGCGCGTCGACGGAACGGTGGGCGGCGATCGCCTCGATCCGGAAGCGACCCGGGTTTGCTCGCACGACGTCGAGGGTCTGCGTGCCGATCGACCCCGTTGAGCCGACCAGGGCCACCGATACGGGCGACGATACGGGCGACGATACGGGCGACGCAGAGTCCACAGGGGTCACAGAGGGAGCCATACGGCTGACGCTACCGCCCGCCACAGGACTACTCGGGGCAACCGACCCCTAGCAGGGTGATGAAAATCCTACGTTTCGACCGTTTGCCAACCACATATTGGCTGGTCAACGAAGTGTTTGAGGTAGGAAGGGA
>JANOWU010000314.1:0-5664 GCA_031418035.1 Acidimicrobiia bacterium | reverse complement strand
ACCGGCGCCGTCAACGACGCGCTTCACGATGCCTACTCGACCATCATTTCTGGCACGCCAGTCAGTACGCGGGGACGAACGTGACGCTCACCGAGGAACAACGACTCGAAACGGGAACGACGATGGTTGGAGACGCTCCACTCGCCATTGAACGTGATGCGCCTGTGCCGGTCAAAGAACCCCTTCAGGCGATCAAGATCATTGGCCCGATCGCCGTGTTTGGGCTCGTCATGGTCCTCTGGTACGGCTCGCGTTCGTTGTTGGCGCCCTATAAGCGCTTCGTGTTGCCACCCCCGCATCACATCATCACCAAGGCTTTTCTTGCGACGAACTCCTCGGGAGAAGCGGTCATTCGCAAAGCGGTCCTGAAAGCGACATGGCTCGACACGAAGGTCGCTGTTATCGGACTGCTCATCGCGATTGTCCTCGGTGTTTTGACCGCCGTGGTGATGAGCATGGCAAAGTGGCTCGAAATCTCGTTCTGGCCCTATCTCGTCGCCCTTCAGGCAATCCCGATCCTCACGATCTCCCCGCTCATCGGTGCCGTCATGGGCTACGGGCAGGCACCGCGCATATTGGTGACGGTGATCATAACCATCTTCCCGATCCTTTCCAACACGCTGTTCGGGATCACGGGGGTCGACAGCGGATTCCATGACCTGTTCACCCTTCACAAAGCCAGTCGGTGGACGCGGCTCGTCAAGTTGCAACTCCCGGCCGCATCGCCGGCGATTTTTGCGGGATTTCGGATCTCTGCCGGTCTGGCGGTCATCGGGGCAATCGTCGGCGACGTGTTCTTCCGCGCCGGAGAAGCGGGCCTCGGACTCCAGGTCGACGTCTACAACTCGCGTCTCAACGGACCCGCGACCTGGGCCTGCATCCTGATGGCGGCCGCCCTGGGTCTTGCCTTCTTTGCCTTCTTTGCGGTGCTCGAACGTATCGTTGTCGGCCGATGGAACACCTCGAAGCGATGATCGCACGCTTCACCCTCACGAGGATCGACGTACTCGCTCCCCGTTGCTTTACACCCCACCACCCACCCTCCCCAAGGAGAACAACTTGATGAAGAAGAAGTCAGCATGGCTTGCACTGCCGCTCGCCGGAGCCCTGTTCCTCGGCGCCTGCAGCAGTGATTCAAGCGACACCGAAGCGGCCACGGAGACGACTGCAGTAGCCGAAGAGACCGCGGCGTCGGAAGCCGCCGTTGCCGAGACGACTGCCGCTGACACCGCCGCCGCAGCAGAGACGACTGTCGCCGCGGCGGACACCCAGGCGGCCGCCGCGGCGGGCGCGTCGTTGAAGGACGTGTGTCCAGAGACGATCGTTATCCAGACCGACTGGAATCCTGAGGCTGAGCACGGTGCGTTGTACCAGATGGTTGGGGCCAACCCAACGGTCGACACCGACAAGAAGCGAGTGACCGGCCCGCTCATGGACGGCACCACCGACACCGGCGTGAAGATCGAGATCCGCGTTGGCGGACCGGCCATTGCGTTCGAAACCGTCGTCGCGACGATGTACAAGGATCCGGCGATCACTCTCGGCTACGTCGCGACCGATGATGCAGTGTCGACGTACTCGAAGTTCCCGACCAAGGCCATTGTTGCTCCGCTGAACAAGAACCCACAGATCATCATGTGGGATCCCGAGAAGTACCCGGACGTAAAATCAATTGCTGACCTCCCGAAGGACATCAAGATCCGTGTGTTCGGGCCCGCTGCCTACCTCAGCTACCTCGTCGGTGCAGGCATCATCACCCAGGACCAGATCGATGGCTCGTACAAGGGCGAACCGTCCGCCTGGGTTGCCGACAACGGGAAGTCAGCTCAGCAGGGCTTTGCATCGGCTGAGCCCTTCTTCTACGAGAAGGTCCTGAAGGAGTGGGGCAAGCCTGTGGGATACCAGCTCGTTCACGACGCCGGCTGGGATGCGTACGCGGCGGCCCTGGCTGTCCGTTCCGCAGACTTCGACAAGAACAAGGATTGCTTCAAGGCGTTCGTGCCGGTCGTGCAGCGTGCGGCCCGCGACTTCGTCGGCAGCCCCGATGCGGCCAACACCTTGATCCTTGATCTCGTCACCAAGTACAACACTGGTTGGGTCTACACCGCAGATCAGGCCAAGGCGTCAGTGGAGTACCAGCTGAAGGACTCCCTCGTTGCCAACAGCCCCGACGGAACCCTCGGTTCCTTTGAGATCGCTCGTGTCGACGGCTTCATCAAGAAAGCCCTTCCGGTCTACGAAAAGGAAGGCACTGAGGTGAAGGCCGACCTGACCTCGGCAGACATCGTGACCAACGAGTTCATCGATCCGAGCATCAAGCTTCCGTAGTTGCTCCTGGTGCGCTGACCTTTCGTCAGCATCGATTGTTGTGGGAAGGCCCCGGTGTCACCGGGGCCTTCCTCGTTTTGTGGGCGCGGGCTTGGTGCGCGCGGTCGTGTCCGGTTCGGGTGCGAATTGGCTCGGGAGCCACGCACAAAGTGCACGTATCATCTCCGCTGGTGCGGAGGCGTTCCAAGTCAGGTAGTAGCCGTTGTTTGTCGTGACGGTCGGCCCCACGGTAACGAGCACCTGATCGTTGAGGAGGTCGTCGATCAGGTGCTTCCACCCGAGTGCCACGCCACGGCCGGCAACCGCTTGTTGCAGAACCATTGGATAGTTGTTGAACAACACTCGTCCGGCCTGGTGGCGGAGCGGGGTGTCGAAGTTGGAAAACCATCCGGACCACGACATCCAGGGTTGGTCGCCGTCGTCCATGTGGAGGAGCGGTGAGTCGAGTAACTCGCGCGGCGTGCTTCGTCGGGTCAAACGGTGGGCCCTGGCCAGCCCCGGCGACGCGACGGGCACCACCGTTTCGGGGAACAACGGTCGGCTCTCTTCGGAGAAGGTGCCGTCGCCGACGCGGATTGCCGCGTCGTATCGTCCGTTGTCGAGATCCGAGGTTCGATCGAACAACCAGAGCCGAAGTTCTCGGCCACCGATCGCCGCTTGAAGCTGTTCGATGCGAGGAACGAGCCACTGCTGGGCGAATCCTGGGTGACAGGCCAACACGAACGCATCGCTGCGCCGCTGGAGAAGTTCGATTCCCCGATCGAGCTCGGCAAGCCCTCGTCGAACCGAGTCGGCAAGGAGGAGTCCTGCGTCAGTCACCTCGACACGATTGGCGCTTCGGCGAAAGAGTTCAAGTCCCAGACTCGTCTCCAGCAGGCGGATCTGTCGTGTGACGGCGGGTTGCGACATGCCGAACTCCAACCCTGCGGCGGTGAAACTCCCGAGCCGTGCGCTGGCCTCCAAGAGGGCGAGCCGAGGTAGACGTCCGACTCGGGCCGACAGACCAGCGGGTGATCGATTACCTTCGCCAACTACTCTTACCATTACTCCAGGTTATGGTAACCCCAACCGAAACTCCACTATGCAATCAGTGAAGTCGGCCCCAGAATGGTTGGTGATGACACACCGAATTGGATTTATTGGACTCGGCAACCTCGGCCTGCATCTGGCCCGTAGCCTGCAACGAACGGGAAACCCACTCACCATTACCGATCTCAACCCGGAGATTGCCGAAAGCCTGGTTGCTGACGGCGCATCGTGGGCATCCACAGCCGCCGAAGTTGCGGCCGCGAGCGACGTCGTGTTCACGTGCCTCCCATCGCCAAAGGTGATCGATGCAGTTGTCACCGGACCCAACGGAATCATCGCCGGCTTCGCCGGACGGGCTGGCACCTGGATTGATATGTCCACAAACGATCACAACGAAACAACCAGGCTGAGCGCGATGGCCGCCGCGGCGGGCGTCTCGATGCTGGAGGCTCCGGTGACCGGCGGTGTCCATCGAGCTGCGGCGGCGCAGATCACGGTGCTCGTCGGTGGCGATGATGCTCTGTACGAGAAGTATGCAGACCTGCTTGGTGCCGTTGGCAATCCGGTGATCCACATGGGCCCTATTGGGAGCGCTGCGCTGATCAAGGTGATCACGAACATGCTTGCGTTCATCAACCTCCTGGGTGTTGGCGAAGCGCTCATGCTCGCCAAACGCGGTGGGCTTGATTTGGGGAAGGCGTTCGTTGCGGTCAAGGAGAGTTCGGGCAACAGCTTCGTGCACGAGACCGAAGGACAGGTCATCTTGAACGGCAGCTACAACATCAACTTCACCATGGACCTTGCGTGCAAGGACCTTGGCTTTGCGACGCAGTTCGGTCGCGAACTCGGCGTGCCGCTCGACGTCGCAGGATTGACCGAACAGACCTTCATCCGTGCGCGTTCCCAGTACGGCGGCGACGCATGGTCGTCGCAAGTGGTGAAGCTGCTCGAAGATGCGCTCGGCACGGACCTTCGTGCACCTGGCTTCCCGGAAGAGCTGCCGCCATCGTGAACACGCCGAGATCAAACGAGAATGTAGGTGCACAGATGAAGAAGATCGAGAAGGTCTCACTGCAGGCGAGAGTGCTAGTGCTGGAATGGTCCGATCTCAGCACGAGCGAGTTCCACTACCTCTGGCTGCGCGACAATTGCCCACAACTGCGACATCCTTCGACCAACCACCGAGTCGTGGAGACGTCGTCCATCCCCGACGACGTACATCCGCGCGAAACCCGTGTGACCTCAGAAGGAAAGTTGGAGATCGTCTGGACCCACGACGCCCACGTCAGTACGTTCGATCCAGAGTGGTTGCAGGCGCACGATTACTCACGCGGTGCTCGTCACCCACGACGGGTTGTGAAGCTGTGGGATGCAGATTCGATCGCCCGATCGCTCCCCGATGTGTCGTATCCCGCCCTGCTGGCCGACAACGGAATTCGGGCGTCGTTTCTCGAAGGTTTCATCGAGCACGGCGTCGGCATCCTTCGAAACGTGCCGTGCGAGCCCGGTACGGTTCTCGACGTCGGCCGCGAGTTCGGCGAACTCCGAACGACGTCGTGGGGACTGGTGTTCGATGTCATCTCGATGGAGAACGCGAACTCCGTGGCGTACACGAACCTGCCCTTGGTCACCCACACCGACGAGGGCTACCGCGACCCGGCACCGACCGTGCAACTCCAGCATTTCCTTCGCGCCGATGCGACAGGTGGAGCATCGACGCTGGTCGATGGGTTCGCGATCGCCGAGGACATGCGTCGTGAGGTGCCCGACCAGTTCGCTCTTCTGGCCACCACGCTGTTGCACTTTCACTTCGCAGACGCCACCGCCGAGCATCAGGCCCAGGATTCGATCATCACGCTCGATGCGGACGGGGCACTCAAGGCGATTCGCTACTCGAATCACAGCGCCCAGCCCTTCCTCCTCGACAGCGACGTCATGGAGCCGTTCTATGTCGCGTACCGTGAGTTCGGTCGACGACGGGAGAGCGAGCGCTATCAACTCCGGATCAACATGGCTGCCGGTGACCTGTACATGGTGGACAACCACCGAGTGATGCATGGCCGCACGGGCTTCACCAGCGGGGGAGCGCGCCACCTGCAGAGCTGCTACATCGAACGCGACGAGTTAGTAAGCAAACTTACTGTTCTCAAGCGTCTGAGCTAACGCTCCCCACTCGACGGCGAGTTGCGGTGTCGACGGCAAGTTGGCTCCACCAACAACTTGCCGTTCACCCTGCAACGCGCCGTCGAGTGGGTTCTGGGATAGCTGTGGGTCCTAGGGGGAGCTGTGGGCGGGCCCATGCGGAGC
>JANOWU010000313.1:0-49403 GCA_031418035.1 Acidimicrobiia bacterium | reverse complement strand
ATCCAGTGGCTGCGCCTTCGGTTGGCACCACTTCGGCACTGAACACCGCGCCCTTCGCTTGAACTGGCATGTAGGTACTGTCGTGATGCCAGCCCTCGTTCCCTCGCAGGCTCTTTACGACGTCCTCGACGGGGTCGCTGTAGATCTTGCCGGTTCCGTCGTAGTTCGTAATTGGCGCGGCCTTGAACTCGAGATCACCAAATCGAAGGGCGAACGAGTCTTGCTCGGCTCGGGACAGGGACTGCTCGTGAAAGATCAGCAGGGCGTGATCGATCCAGGCCTGGTGTATCGCCCGCGCAGTGTCGTCATCCAACGCCATGAGGCTGACGCCATGGACGACAACGCCGAACGTGGCATCGAGGGGTTCGAGATCCAGCACGGTCGCTGTCATGGCTGGAGCGTACGACTCTGCTGCGAAGTCCGCAAACAGTACGATGAGTGGCGACTTCGCGTTCGCGGGGCCGGGAGGCCGAGGACGAGGTGGGCAAGATTCAACCGGCGATCCCCGATCCCATTCGAGTCGGAAGAACGTTCCTCGCGACTCGCACCGCACGAGCCATCGCGGATGGCCTTCTGGCCGCGACGTTTGCGTCACTCCTCCGTTCGAAGGGATTCGACGAACGAACCCTCGGTTGGCTCGTCACGGCAACCCTCCTGGGGTCTGCGACGACCCTTGTCGGCGTGACTCGCCGTCCGGACCTCCTCACGCCTCGTCGCGTCCTCACTCTGCTAAGTGTACTTATGGTAGCGACCGGCGTCGCCTTTTCGACCACTTCGGCGCTGTTCATCCTGCTTCCCCTTGCGTTCATCGGCCCGCTGAACCCGACCGGAGGCGACGTATCGGCGTTTCTCCCGGCCGAACAGTCCCTGATCACCGATGCCACAACCGACGCCAACCGGTCAGACCTTTTCGCGAGGTACGCCCTCGCAGGTGCTCTCGGCGCAGCAATCGGGTCGCTCATCGCCGGGCCAGTCACTGCGCTTGGCAAACGGATCGGCTTCGCTTCCACCGACGGCACGGGGCTCGCTCCCCTGCTGTATGCCGCCACCGGCGTGGTGGTCGCGTTGGTGTACGTGCGAGCCGGACGACACCACACTGCTTCCAAGACAGTGCCCGCTCGGCTGCAGGAATCCAAGAAGATCGTGCGGAGCATGGCCGCCGTGTTTGCCCTCGACGCCGCCGGCGGCGGTTTCGTAGGGACCGCCCTCGTGGCCGCTTGGCTCGCCCGCCGGTTCGATTTCTCGCTCGGCGAAATCGGCCTTGCGCTTGCACTGTCTTCTACTGCCAGCGCGGCCTCGGCACTCTTTGCACCGCGCTTGTCTCGACGGTTCGGGCTGGTGGAGACAATGGTATTCACGCACCTGCCGGCCAATGCACTCCTCATTGCCGCCGGATTCGCTCCGAGTGCGTCGATCGCCGTCGCCCTCTTGGTGGCCAGAGCGTTGCTCTCCCAACTCGACGTACCGGCCCGCCAGACGTTCGTGATGTCAGTTGTCGTCCCGGCCGAACGTGCTGCCGCGGCCGCCTTCACGAACTTGCCGAGGAGTTTGGCCGCTGCATCAACGCCACCACTCGCCGGTTGGCTCCTGCACCGATCGACGTTCGGCTGGCCTCTGATACTGGGCGGCGGACTGAAAGCGCTCTACGACGTGGTGTTGTTCGCGCGATTCCGCCGGCACAGCACTCGGGCCTGAGCCGGCGCACCCGACCGAAACCGAGAGGTACGACCCGCGCCGGTCGGACTCGAATGGCGCAGACAGTTCGTTGTAGCCTCCGCTCATGTCAGCGACAGAGCAGCACTCGTCAGGGTCAGTTCAGCTCGACGGTGGACGTGCGTGGCTCGACATGACCCTCGCCGGCCTGTCGATGTTCACCGTCTTTGCGACTGCGTACTCCTTTGGAACATTCGTCCGACCTATGGCTGCGGAGTTCGACGCTGGTCGCGGCGCGACCGCGTTCGTCTTTGCGATCACGGCGTTCTTGTACTTCGGGCTCGGTGCCATTACCGGACCGCTGGTGCATCGCGTGGGACCTCGCCGAATGATCCTTTTCGGGACAGCTGTGCAAGTGATTGGCATGTTACTCACGACGCGAGCAAACGCACTGTGGCAGGCGTACATTACCTATGGACTCGGCGTCGGAATCGGAGTGGCCTGTGGCTACGTACCGATGGTCGCGGTGGTGGGTGGCTGGTTCACCACCCGTAGGGCCACGGCGATAGGTGTCGCGGTGTCAGGAATTGGACTCTCCAGCCTTATCGGGGCACCACTGGCCGCGCGGCTGATCCGAGCGTTCGGATGGCGCGATGCCTACGCCATATTCGCCGTCGCAACGGCCGTTTTGATGACCATCGTTGCACTCGGGATACGGACACCTCCGTCGTTCGGTGACCAACCATCCTTTACGCTCAGCACAGCCCTACGTACACGTACTTTTGGTTTCTTGTATGTAAGTCTGGCCCTCGCTGCGGTCACGCTCTTCAACGTGTTCGTGAACATCGTTCCGTACGCGGAGGACAACGGCATCGCCAAGGTGAAGGCTTCGACGCTTCTCAGTATTCTCGGTGGGGCTTCGATCCTAGGTCGCAACGCACTTGCAGCGTTGGCCCGGCGGATAGGGTCCCTCACGACGTACATCGCCGCGGTAGCCACAATGGGATTGACCCAGATCATCTGGCTCACCGCAGGAAAGAGCTACGGCGCACTCGCGGTATTCATGGTGATTTTCGGTGTCGCGTATGGCGGTCTCATCGCCTTGGGGCCAAGCGTTCTCGCCGATGTGTTCGGATCCGAGCAACTGGGCGGCCTGGCGGGCGTGAACTACAGCGCTGCGGGACTCGGGGCACTCGCTGGCCCGACCCTGTGCGCGTGGCTGGTCGATCGGACCGGCGGGTATACGACCGGCTCTTGGATCGGCCTCGTCCTCTCCATGGTGGCTGCGACGATGCTTCTCACCGTGCGACGCTCAACCTTGGCCGTGATCGCCGCGCGCTAGGCGGTTGCCGAGCGAATGACCGAGACCGCGTTCTCCAGCTGGGTGATCTGCTGATCAGTGGTCTTACCGATCGGAGCGATCCGCAGTGTCGTGATGCCTGCAGCGGCGGTGGCCCGAATTCGTTCGACGACCATGGACTCGGTGCCCACGAAATTCGCCGCGAGGACGAACTCCGCCTCCACCGCCGCTATTGCGGCAGGCTTGTCGCCGGCAACCCAAAGTGCTTGCACCTTTTCTGCCATCTCAGCCCAACCCGCGCGGCTGTACGCGGCGTTGTAGAAGTTGGTCTTCGCCGAACCCATTGCGCCGAGGGTAAACGCCGCCGTCGGACGGTACTTCGCGATCAAGGCATCGACATCGTCGCTGATCTCGATCGTTGCGTTGATCTGCAGATCCAGGTCCTTCAACGAACGACCCGACTTCTTGGCTCCGGCTTCGATATGGGGCAGGACGTGATCCGCGGCCTCGGCCATGAACGACGTGCCGAGCCAACCGTCGGCGAGTTCGCCCGTGAGCTCCAACATCTTCGGGCCTAGCGTTGCGAGGTAGATAGGAAGATCAGGCTTGGGGGGCAGTGACAGTCGCAGGGCTTTGCCTTCTCCACCCGGACGGGGTAGTACATAGCGGTCTCCGTCCGCGGTGACTCGTTCCCCACGGAGTCCCTTCTTCACGATGGCGATGTACTCCCGCAAACGGCCGACGGGCTTTGCGAATGCGTCACCGTGCAGACCCTCGACGACTTGAGGGCCGCTCACTCCGAGTCCGAGGCAGAAACGATCGTTGGTGAGACGCGCCATCGTCAACGCGGTCATGGCAGTCATTGCAGGAGTACGCGCGCTGATCTGCATGATTCCGGTGCCGAGTTTGATCCGCTCGGTGAGCGGTGCCAGGTAGGCGAGCGGGGCAATGGTTTCCATTCCCCATGCCTCAGCTGACCACGCGTAGTCCACCCCGATACGATCGGCGTGTCGGACGACTTCAACGAGGTCTTCCCAGTTCGAGCCGTCGTAGTAGGCACTGCCGATGGAGAGTCCGATCTTCATGGTTGCAGCGTAGCGACCCTCGGCCGGATGTTCATCGCCGCCAGGATAGCGAGCGACGAAACAGCAGCGGCGACGACGAAGGCGACATGGTACGAGCCCGCAATCCCGTCTTGACGCAACCGCGAGACTTGTACGGTCTGCATCAGTTGAACTCCTCCGGCCGACCCGATCTGCAGCATCATCTGACTGGTGGCGGAGGCAACCCCGAGATCGCGCTCGCCCACCGAGGTGGTCAGCATCGCCATCAGCGGAGCAACGATGATTCCGACGCCGACACCCGCGAAGGCCAAGAGCGCAACGATCTCGGCTTTGGACGTGTTCGTTCCAATCCGGGTCAGCATCAGGCACCCCGCAATGTTGAGGAGTACGCCTGCCATCACCACCTGCCGATTCCGGAATCGATGGACCAACCAAGCCGACGCCGGTCCGGCCAGACCCCACATGATCGGCCTTCCTATAGTAAGTAAGCTTATTTGTGTCGCCTTGTAGCCCTTGAGCTGCGAAAGAAGAAGGGGCATCAGCACAAACCCACCCTGGTAGGACACCTGGCAGAACGCCTGCGTCACCATCGGAATCGTGAACTCGCGCATCCTGAAATAGTGCAGCGGTATGAGCGGATGGGTCACCCGTCGTTCCCACCATACGAACCCTGCGATCGCAAGCGGGCTGATCACCAGGAGACCCAGAACGGCGAGGTGCGACCAACCCCACAATGGCCCGCGGTTCACGGCGAACATCACCGAAAATGCGGCGACCGCGAGGAGCACCGTTCCGGGAACATCGAAACGAACGTCGTTCAGTCGCTTGGACACTGGCAGATAGCGATACGCAAGAACGAATGCGATGATCGTGAGCGGTACTTGCGCGAAGAAGATCCAACGCCACCCGAATCGGTCGATCACCGGCCCTCCCGCAACAAGGCCGAGAACGGGCCCACCGGCCATCACCAGACCCCAATAGCCGAGCGCCTTTACGCGCTTCTCCTCAGGAAAGGCGGCACTGATGATCGCCATTCCGGTCGGCGCCGTCGATTGTCCAAACACTGCGCTCGCCGTTCGGAAGAGTATGGCCGTCAGTGCGGTGGGCGCCAGAGCCGTGCACGCGGCGAAGAAGCAACATCCGACCAGGCCCAGAAGGTAGATCCGGCGTCGACCGAACAGATCACCCAGCTTCCCCGACGTGGGTCCGAGCACGGCAAAGGCAAGCGTCGGCCCTACGACCAACCACGACACCGTCGAGGGTGGCGCCCGAAAGTCACTCACCAGCCGCGGGACGATCACCGCGAGCACGCTGACGTTGAAGTTCGTGCTGAACAGTCCGAAAAGCGCAACGAACAGGAGCCGTTGTGACGATCGGGAGAGACCAGAACGCCCTGCGACATTTGGTTCTTCCGGCGCGATCGTCACGGACATTTGCCGCACACTACCGGGGTCGGGCGCCAGACTCACATCGGCAAACTGGGTTGGCGGAACCACTACTTCTAGGATCGGCGACATGACCCTTCGCTCGGCACCGACACTCCTGAACATGGCCGCGGATCGCAACCCCGACGCCCTCGCCATAACGTGCGGCGACGACTTCGTCACCCGTCAACAATTGCGCGAACGAACCAACCGGATGGCGCGGGCGTTCGCCGAATTCGGCGTCCGAGAAGGGTCGCTGGTCACGATCGCGCTGCCGAACTCCATCGCCTTTCTCGAGGCAGCCGTTGCCGCCTGGAAACTCGGCGCAGTCCCCCAGCCCGTGTCCCACCGACTCCCCGACCGAGAGCGGCAGGCGATCGTCGAATTGGCTGATTCGGCCCTCGTGCTCGGCGCGGATCCGCAGGCCCATCCGACACGTCACGTCGTGCCCGTCGGGTGGCAACCAGACGCGGGTCTGGCCGCCGACGATCTTCCCGATGCCGTCTCACCGACGTGGAAGGCACCGACGAGCGGAGGGTCGACGGGGAGACCAAAGCTGATCCTGTCGGGAGCACGAGCGGAGTTCGAGGAGTCGGGTGCCGGTTTCGGTATCGGCATCGACGGCGCCGTCGCAATTCCGGGACCGCTGTACCACAACGCCCCGTTTCAGTTCAGTTCGCTAGGCCTCTTCTTCGGCAACCACGTGGTGATCCTGCCAAAGTTCGATGCGCGCGAAGCCGTGGAAATGGTTCATCGTCATCGCCCCGAGCTGATTCTCCTGGTCCCAACGATGATGAGCCGCATGGCGCGACTGCCCGACGAAGATCGTGCGCAGTACGACCTCTCGTCACTCACCCACGTATGGCACATGGCCGCGCCCTGTCCGCAGTGGTGCAAACAAGCCTGGATCGACTGGGTGGGCGCGGAAAAGGTCTACGAGCTCTACGCCGGCACCGAGGCCCAAGCGGTGACGATCATTCGCGGTGACGAATGGCTGGGCCATCGCGGCTCGGTCGGACGAGTGGTGTCCGGGCAGATGCGCGTCCTCGACCCTGAGACCCATGAGGAACTCCCAGCGGGAGTGATGGGCGAAGTGTTCATGCGCCCGAAAAGTGCTTCGCCCACATACAAATACGTTGGTGCGGAGGCCAACCGAATCGCGGATGGTTGGGAAAGCCTCGGCGATATGGGATGGTTCGACGAGGACGGCTATCTCTACCTCGGTGACCGCAAGGGGGACATGATCTTGTCGGGAGGGGCGAACATCTACCCTGCGGAGATCGAAAGCGCGCTTGCTGAGCACCCTGCGGTGCTCTCGAGTGCGGTGATCGGTCTCCCCGATGAAGACCTCGGGAAGCTGGTCCACGCGGTTGTGCAGGTGGATCCTGCGGTCGGCGTCGACGGCGTCGAAGAGGACGAATTGCGGCGCTTTCTTTCCGAGAGGCTGGTCCGTTACAAGGTACCGAGATCGTTCGAGTTCACGCTCGACGTGGTGCGCGACGACGCTGGCAAGGTGCGGCGCAGCGCTCTTGCTGCGGAGCGTCAATAGCTCGAAAACCCAGGGGCACAGAAATCGCATCCGTATTCACTTGGACTCGGTACACCTCGCCACCTACGCTCTGACGCAGTGACCGTTCGAGTAGCTGGGCCCACCGAAGCAGTCGGCGGTATGTGGCAACCGATGCGGACGAGAAGCTTTCGCCGGTTCTTCATGGCCGGGGTCGTGTCAAACGCCGGCTCGTGGATGCAATCCATTGCGGTGCCCTTCGCCGTGTTCGAGATCACGAACTCCAAAACCTGGCTCGGCATCACAGCGTTTACCGGCATGTTCGTTGCCATGATCGCGAACACCCCCGGCGGGATGTTGGCGGATCGTTATCCCCGACGAGTCGTACTGGCCGTAACGCAGGCCATTCAGATGACGTCGGCCCTCGCGCTGTGGGCACTGTGGTCGTTCGGTCGTCCCTCGATCGCGACGATGATGCCGCTTCTGATCATCGGTTCGATTGGCGGAGGACTCAACATGCCTGCGTGGCAGAGTTTCATTCCGAGTCTCGTGCCCCCCAATGAGATCTCGGCGGCCATCCGACTGAACTCGATGCAGTTCGCCGCAGCACGCGCCATTGGCCCGGTGCTTGGCACGGTGACGCTGAAAACGCTCGGCGCGTCGTCATGCTTCATGATCAACGCAA
This sequence comes from Acidimicrobiia bacterium, assembly GCA_031418035.1. Classification (GTDB taxonomy): domain Bacteria; phylum Actinomycetota; class Acidimicrobiia; order Acidimicrobiales; family JANYDT01; genus JANOYY01. Next base: position 41,770 of record JANOWU010000313.1, on the reverse strand, counting down.
TCTCGTACCTGGTGATCATCGGTGTGCTGGCGGTCGCACCGGACGACTCTCGTCTTTCGTCCTCAGTTGGTCGATCCGGGCTCCGTCAGGCCCTGAGCGAGGTCGCCGATGGCTGGAGATACCTTGCCGGACACCCCACGCTGCGATACGCGCCGACTGCATCGCTGGTGAACGCGGCCTTTGGTTTCGGACTCACGACGCTTGCACCCGCCCTGGCCAAAGAACAATTCGGTCACCGCAGCAGCGACAATGGGCTCCTCATCACTGCCTTCGGTATCGGCGGAGTCCTAGGAGTCTCGTTGGTCGGAATCTTTGCCCGACGAACTCGCAACTCACTCCAGGTTCGGTGGGCCTACGTAGCATGGGTCGCTGCGTACGTTGTGCTGTTGGCGACCGGGGACTTCGCCTTCGGCATGATCGCCTTTGCGATCGCCGGGTGTGCGAACAGCGTTGGGGCAACAGCGCTCAACACCGCTCTCCAGCTTCAAGTTGATGACCAGTATCGAGGACGTGTCCTCGGCGCATACATGCAGATGTTCTTTCTCGGCGCCGCAATGGGTTCTCTTGTTCTCGCAGTCATCGCCGATCTCACTTCGTTGCGAATCGCCACCGGGTTCGCGGCCAGCGTCTTCGTCGTGTTCCACGCCTGGTCCGTCATCCGCTTCGACCGACTTCGCATGCTCGACACGTCGAGCAAGTAACCGACCGTTGCCGTTGCCGTTCCCGCAAATCTTCCGCGCCACGACTTCCAAGTCGGGTGAATTCACCATTTCTGATGAGTGCAGATGCGCTGTTCATGAGTTAAATGCTCTAGAGGTGTTGGTCCCGGAGGTTGTCTGCGCGCATGAAACGAATGGGATTGACGCTGGCGGGTACCCTCGCGGCACTTACCGTAAGTGTGCTTGGTGCCTCGACTGACGGTCGCGCGTCAGCGAACGGTCTGTCGTCATCGACGTCGGTTGCGTCCATTCTCGGTATGAGTTCGATCGTCCGCACGGGAGCCGAGGTCTTGGCGGACCCGAATGCCGTTGCCGCGGTCGTCCTGGCGACCGGGCTGAGCGAGGACCTGGTTCGCACCACGCTGCGCGATCCTGCTGCGAGAGTCGACTCGACCGACCATATCTACTTCGTGGACAGCGACCGCGGCCCGATTCGTGACGAAGTCGCACTTCCTGCAGGAGCTCCCAGTGAGGTGGCGGCGGCGGGTCTCGATCCGTTCACCCTTCACTCCCGCCCCGGGTCGAATCGAATCATCTATCTCGACTTCGACGGGGGAACCGTCGCCGACTCCGTGTGGAACTCCGCTGTGGGGGGTGCTCCGATCGCCGTGCCTCCGTGGGACCCGGCAGCAGACGGCCCCGGGTTCTCGTCATCGGAGCTCGTCAAGATCGCGGAGGTGTGGGAGCGGGTGCAGGCTGATTTCGAGACATTCGATGTCGACGTGACCACCCAGGATCCCGGGCCCGAAGCACTCAATCGATCGAGCTCGTCTGATCCGACGTTCGGCATGCGCGTCCAATTCAGTGACTCGACCCTCGCAGGAACCATCTGTGGGAGCTGCGGCGGTGTGGCCTACGTCGGCGTGTTCTCCGCGATACACGGTGTCACCCGCCAACCGGCGTGGGTGTTCAATCGCGGGGCCGTTTCGGCGGCTGAGGCTGCTTCCCACGAGGTCGGACATACCTTGGGCCTCGGTCATGACGGCGAGGTACTCAACGGCGTTGCCAAGAGTTACTCGACCGGTAACGGTGTGTTCGCCCCAATCATGGGTGCGTCCTACTACGGCATGGTGACGCATTGGAGCAAAGGCGAGTACCCCGGGTCCAACAACTCGCAGGACGATCTGGCCACGATCGGGAGTTTCGGCTTGAGCACGCTCGCCGACGATCACGGTGACTCGACGTCTTCGGCGACGCCGGTCGCGCTTGGAGTCCAACAGGTACGTGGACTTATCTCATCCGCCGCTGACGTCGACGTTTTCAGAGTCGACGCACCCGCTGGGGCGATCACGGTCGTTGAAAAGGCGTTGCGGGGGACCTCGACGAACCTCGATGCGAAACTGACGCTCCTGGACCAGGCGGGCAACCCGATTGCTGTCGATGATCCCGGTGCCCTGACGTATGTAAACAGTGGGGTGACGTATGCGCAGAAGGTTCTTCTCGAACCGTCCTTGACCGCAGCAATCCCAGCCGGCACGTTCTACATCAAGCTCGAAGGCGTCGGTTTCGGAGATCCGTATGCCTCGGTGTACGGTTCAGCAAACGCCGGCTACACCGAGTACTCCAGTATGGGTGGTTACGAGCTCTCAATTACGCACCAAGAGGGGAGGCGCGCGACGCGTCAAAGCGTTTCGATCCCGCTGACCGGACGAACCGCGGCGGCCCAGGTCACCGGACAAATCGGCGCAGCCGGCCGAACGGTCGCTGAAGCGAGTGCCGCCACCGGAGACACAGCCGCAGCACCTTCTACTTCAGGACCCCTTACAATACGTACACATACGGATGCGGAACTCCCTGCACCGGCGCCCAAGGCGATAGGAGCCTCGGAGACGTCGAGCATCATCGACGTGCGACCGGCGTCGGGGCAATCCACGCCAGCTTCTGCCTCCCCGGCGGTGCCGGAGGCGGTCCTTGCGCAGACGATCCCGCCGACGACTGTCCCGGCGAGGGTGGCTCCGATTCGAAGTACGGCTAAGCGAGTTGCGCCGAAGGGTGGCCGGTCAGCCTCTGGACCGATCAGACTCCGTCGAAGCGAGCGCGAAGGCGCGGGATGACTTCGCGAGCGAATCGCTCAATCGAGGGGTTCATCGCCTCAGGTGCGATTCCCGGGGGCGCTCCCCAACACATCAGATCCGTAAGACCGAACCGTTCGATGGTGTCACCAAGTTGTGACTCCACCTCGTCGGCTGTACCCACCGCCCAGACCTGCGGGATCGCATCAGGCTGACCCAGCCCAAACGAAGCTTCGGCTTCGGTGAAGAAGCGCCCGTAGAGTTCCATGCGATATCGCTCCGCGGCACGCACCGGTGGCCAGTCGCGTTCGCGATCGTCGGTGACGAGCCAGGAACGCAGAAGGCCGACTCGACGCGTCGCCGCATCGGGATCATGACGACGCCACGTGTCGAGAACCTGTCGAGAACCCTGGGGGAGGAAATGAGTGCCGTAACGCGCCGCGCGTTCGGCTCCGGCGTCGGTCATCGCGGCGATCCAGAGCGGCGGTCCACCGGGTTGCACCGGACGTGGGGTGACCTGCAGTGCCTCGAAGTCGTAGCGCTTGCCGTGGTAGGCGAATCGTTCGCCGCTCCAGGCGAGTTTGAGGATGTCGAGCGATTCCTCCATGAGCGACACGCGACGCGACACCGGAATGCCGAACCCGGCGAACTCATGAGGCGCATAACCGATGCCGACGCCCAGTTCGATGCGTCCACCGGAGAGGTTATCGAGCACCGCCACGTCTTCGGCGAGGCGCAGCGGATTGTAGAAGGGAAGGATGGCGATGTCTGTCGACACACGTACCCGGTTCGTCCGCCCGAGAACTGCGCCCGCCACGGGAATCCAGGACGGGAGGTAGCCGTCGTCCACGAAGTGGTGTTCGCTGAACCAGATCATGTCGTATCCGAGGTGCTCCGCGAACACCGCCTGATCGAGCACCTGCCCGTACAGACTCGGCGTCGATAGGGCTGAGTTCGGAGGGTTTCGAAAGTCATAGGCGAGACCAAAACGCAGCTTCGGACGGACTCCTGTCTCGGGCGACCCCATAGCGACTTCCTTTCCGGGTTACCGCAGCGCTGGCGCCACGTCGGCCATGAATTGAACGAGGCCCTCGAGTCGACGCTCGGGTCCGCCGCGGCCGGTGATATCGAGCAACACGTGTTCGTAGCCGAGAGATCGTAAGCGCGAAGCCGTTTCGATCATCTGCTGCGTGGAACCGGCGATCGACTTTTCCGGATTCGCTTCGCCATCGAGGTCGAGATACACGCGCGTCGAGAAGCCGATCTGGGAAGAGTCCCGGCCGGCTGCTTCACACGCAGCGATCACTCCGGCGCGGTGACTCACCAGCTGTGCTTCCGTTTGGAATGCGGCGTGGAACACGTCGCCGAAGCGGGCAGTCCTCCGGTATGCCGGCGCACTGTCGCCCCCCACCCATACCGGGATTCGACCGCCCTCGGGTCGAGGGTAGAACCCGATCGCCGGAAACTTTGTGTACGTACCATCGAAAGACGGCCAGTCTTCGCCGAACAGCTTCTCGAAGGCTTCAAGCTGTTCGTCCGCTCGAGCACCACGGTGGTCGAATGGCATCTGCAGGGCCTCGAATTCCTCGCGCATCCAACCAACCCCGACTCCGAAGAGCGCTCGCCCTTTGGAAAGCGCATCCAACGACGCCCAGGCTTTCGCTGTTTGCACGACTGGCCGGTACCCAAGGATCAGCACGGTCGTGCCGAGAAGAATTCGCTCAGAAAGTGCCGCTGCGTAGAAAAGCGTACCGATTGGGTCCAGCCAAGGAATGCCGGGCGGCGCCGGAAACGAACCGTCGTCGGTGTACGGGTATTTCGCCTCGATGTCTTTCGGCCAGGCAATGTGATCGCTGGTCCACACAGAGTGCATGCCGATTCGATCACACGTCGTGACGAACGTCGTGAGATGTTCCGGTGTTGCCTGTCGACCCAAATGCGGAAGATGTGCGCCCCAATCCATGAATCGGACCCTATCCGCTCCCCGGCACGCTTTCCCAGTTCGTATGCGGGCGTGTCTGGATGAACGCTCGTCGTAATAGCCTCGACCAGTGCAAATGGGCAGAACTCTCCGACGGAACCGATGACCCTCGTGCTCGGAAACCGAAAGGCCCACGTCGCCGGGGCGACAGTTGCGCTTCTCCTCGACCGTCTGGTCGGCGAGCCACCCGACCACCTTCATCCTGTGGGGTTCTTCGGGGTGCAAATGACTCGACTCGAAAATGTGATGTATCGCCCGAACCGAAGAGCCGGCATGTACTATGCGAGCTTAGGAATAGCCGGTGCATCCCTAGGGGCTCACCTTGTCGACGCGGCGCTGGCGATTCCGACCCGTGCTCGTTGGTCGCCACTGGCCAGATTCTGCTCCACCCTGGGAGTCGGCGCCGTCTGTATCGCCGGGCGAATGCTGGGAGGGTTGGCGTACGACATTTCCGTTCCGCTCGAACAGGGCAATCTCGATGCGGCGCGAGCCGATCTTCGCAACTTCGTAGGTCGGAACCCTTCGTCACTCGACGCCACGGCAATAGCTCGCGCGGTGACCGAATCGGTGGCCGAGAACACCGTTGATGCGGTCATCGCACCCGCCTTCTGGGCGGCGGTATGCGGCCCGGCCGGTGTGGCGGCGTATCGAGCTATCAATACACTCGATGCAATGGTCGGTCACCATTCCGAACGCTATGAACACTTCGGATGGGCCAGCGCTCGATTGGACGACGCCGCGAACTGGATTCCGGCGAGACTCACGGCAGTGATCGTCATGGCGGTTCGACCGAGACGCGCTGGAGAGGTATGGCGAGTGGTCACCACGGATTCGCGAGCTCATCCTTCGCCGAACTCCGGCGTGGCGGAAGGAGCATTCGCAGCGGCCAACGGTGTACAGCTCGGCGGCGTGAACACCTATGGGACGCGGGTGGAGGATCGCGGCACGCTCGGACGCGGACGCCCGGCCGACGTTCAAGCGATTCGCGATGCCACCGACCTCCTCCGCCACGTCACCTGGGGATTCGCCGTGCTCCTGGCAATCGTCGCATGTGTACTTCCCGACGCAGCGCAACGGCCGGGTGCGAAACCATGACGTCGGTACCCGTTTCCGGGGCTCACGGAGGTGACGGTCCACGTCTTGCCGCAGCCCTCGGGTTGGCGCCCGGGGATGTTTTGGATTTGTCGGCCAGCGGTTGGACCGGCGCGACCCTGCGCAACGCTTTTGCCCACGAGCGGATACTGGTCCGTGACTGCGCATCGTTCGGCCTTCCACGCCACGTACGCATCGCACTCCCACGCGAACACGAGCATCTCCGTGACGCGCTCGTCACGGTCACCTCCCAAGCGAGCCGGAGGGGACTGACCATGCCCGAGGACTCCCGATTTCGTGAGCAAACTAGTGACGTGCTTTCGACAACTGCATCCGGTGGCCCGCTCCAGTCAATTGTGACCCTCGATCTGGAGGGGGTGCTGGTACCCGAAATCTGGATCGCCGTCGCCGAGAAGACCGGCATCGAGGCATTACGTCGCACTACACGCGATGAGCCTGACTACGACGTGCTCATGCGAGGTCGCCTCGCCCTTCTCGATCAACACAGTCTGAAGATGTCCGACATCGAGGCCGTCATCGCAGAGGTGAAGCCACTCGACGGGGCTTGCGAGTTTCTCGACGCGCTTCGCGAAACAACCCAGGTCTTGATCCTTTCGGACACCTTCGAACAGTTTGCGCGCCCGCTCATGCGTCAACTCGGTTGGCCGGCCGTTTGGTGTCACCGCCTCGTGGTCGAAAATGACCGCATCGTCGACTATCGGCTCCGGACTCCCGATCAAAAACGAAAGGCCGTCGTGGCCCTACGTGAGCTCAACTATCGGGTGATTTCTGCCGGCGATTCTTACAACGACACGACGATGTTGGCGGCGGCCCACGCCGGTTTCCTCTTTCATGCTCCGGAAAACGTACGCCGCGAGTTTCCCCAATTTCGCGCCCTCGACGAGTTCGGCGATCTCCTTCGCCACATCACGGCCGAGCTCACCTGAGGCACCTTCCCGGTAACGGAACCGAGGAGCACGCCGGTGCCGCTACGGGGCGGCGAGCAGGTAGGAGACCTTTGCGCGCAACGAACTCTGTCGACGTGCGGCCTTCATCAGGTCGGGGTATCCGCCGACCAATGCTTCGGATGCGGTGTCGATCGACTTCCCGCCGACGAGACCGTAAACCACCGGAGTCGACTCCCGCACGTAGGTTCCGAACAGTCGGTCCCAAAGTACGAACACGGCGCCGAAGTTCTTGTCGAGATACTCCTCGTTCGAGGCGTGATGTACACGATGCGCCGAAGGGGTGATGAACACCTCATCAAGCAACGTGCGCGTACGACATGCCGTCGTGTGCTGCAGCTGACCGATCGTGGCGGCAAGAACGTCGAGCACGATGAAGGCAACCGGGTTGAATCCAAGCAACGGTACCCACATGCCAATCCACGGCTTGTACACCGCCTCCATCCACGGCACACGAATCGCTGTGGCAAATCCGATCGTGTCGGGCGAGTGATGAACCATGTGCGACGCCCACAGGAGGCGCACCTTGTGTTCCGTGCGATGCACCCAGTAGTAGATGAAGTCACGAAGGAAGAACACTCCCACCCACACCGACACGTTGCGGAGATCGAGCGTGAAGAACCGATGTTCTCGATAGAGGTACATGGACAGGCTGAAAATGACCAACTTCGACAGAACGTTCTTGGCAACCAGAAAACCTGCGGCGGATGCCAGCGAGGTAGCCGACTCCCGCAGGTCCAGTGAACGACGACGCGACCGGTAGATCGACTCACCAACGAACGCCGTCACGCTGGCCACGGCAAAGACGGCGACAGCGTTGCCCGAGTACCACTGGAGAAGGGAGGAGATCATGAAACCAGCCTGACGAAAGCGCACAATTCCACCTATCCATGGGTTCCCCCAACGTCGTCTGGGGGACCCCAGGCGAGCCCCGTCGCCGACGTCCGTCTTGACCCCTGCCGATTGAACCGGAAGAGTGTGGCATGACTAGTCACTGGACTGTTCGGCCGGTAGCGCCAGCCTGTGGGGCCGAGGTACGGGGGCTCGATCTCACAATCGCCTCCGACGAGGAGTTCCAGGCCGTCCGCGCCGCACTCGCCACCCACAGCGTGCTGTTCGTTCGGGATCAAGACCTGAGACCGGAACAACAGCTCGAGATCACCAAGAGAATGGGTCCGATCCTCCGGGTCCCCTACATCGGACACCTTGCTGAATACCCCGACATCATCGCCGTCTTGAAAGAGGCCGACGAACAGAGGATCTCGACGTTCGGCGGAACCTGGCATTCGGACTTCTCGTTTCTCGATGAGCCCCCGAGCCTCACGCTTCTCTACGCCATCGAGCTTCCCGAAGTGGGCGGCGACACCCTCTGGTCGTCCCAATACGCGGCCTACGACGCGTTGTCCACCGGGATGAAATCGCTCCTGGAACCACTACGAGCAATCCAAACGGCATGGCCTCATGGAACCCGCGGGCCAGCTTCGGGGGCGGCCGTGAGCCGTTCCATCGAGATGGTGCGCAATGACCCATCAGCTGATCGCGAGGTTGCTCATCCCGTCGTTCGAATTCACCCGGTCACGGGCCGCAAAGCGCTGTTCGTAAACCCCGTGTACACCCAGCGCTTCGAAGGTATGACCACAGAGGAATCGCGACCGTTGCTGAACTTTCTGTTCGAGCACGCCACGAAGGCCGAGTTCACCTGTCGCGTACGCTGGGATGTCGGAACGCTGGCGATCTGGGACAACCGCTGTCTGCTCCATTTGGCCATCAACGACTACGACGGCAGTCGTCGGCTCCTGCACCGCACAACCGTCGTCGGCGAACCTCTCGCGGCGCCAGCACTCGCGTAGCCCAGTTACGGCGCCAAAACCCTTGGGAAGCTCGCCCGAAACACCGATACTCTCTGCGATGTCGAGCGAACCGGGAACCAATCAACGTCGCGCCGACGTCCAACACGTCATGAGTTTGCGCGGACCGAGTCGCCGGTGGATAGGCGGGGTAGTCACGACGCTGTGCATCGTGGCGTCGGCCTGCACCGGTGGCAACACCGAATCGACCCCGGACAACCCGTCCTCGACCGTCGCGTCACCAACCACAGCTGCACCCCGCACCACCGCCGCACCCCGCACCACCGCCCCGGACACGGTCACCGCACCGACGACCATCGGGCCCGAGGCGACTCCGACCTTCGTCGACAGCAACGGCTTCAACGACCATACCGTTCCACGAATGCGGTCCATCGAGGATTTCAACGCCCTCGCCCACGGGAACGACACAGGTCAAGCGACGGTGAAATTCGTGGTCCCACGCCTACTGGATCCGGCCGGCGACTCGACCTTCGATGGCTCATCGGTCCATTGGGCCGACGGAAACTTCTACAGGTTGCACGACGAGTGGTACTGGTTCCGGCTGCTCAACGGGCAATCGGTGCCGGGCTTCGCGGAATCACCCGTGAATGGGCCCCGATTCACGACGATCGATGAGGTGTACTCGTGGGCGAAGAGGCAACCGCCCGGAACCTTGCCCCTCGACCTGACCTGGATTCAGCAAGACGGCGACAATCGGCTGTACTCACCACGGTTCTACGAAGAATCGGTTGGTGCTCCTACGCGTACATATGGGGTCGGAAGCTTGATCCGGTTCCCGGACCGGGATCCGAGCGCACCGCCACACTGGCTCATCCAGCTCGAGTACACCGACCTCGTTTCGTCCGAAGAGGTCGCAGCATATTTCGACCGTCTTCGTCCGACGCTTCCGGCCGAGATCGGCGACCGATTGCGCTGGGTCATTCGATCCCCGCAACAGGAGGCCACGGCACGCGCCATGATCGCCGGAAAGCTCGAGTACCACGATCGAGTTGTGCACTTCAGCGACCTCGTAGCTCCGGGAACCGTATCGGTATACGGCCAAGGGATCACGGCTGGACGTCTGCTCTACGTCGGTGACGGGGGCCGACAACTCAGCGAATCGACAGGAGGCGACATTCTGATAACCGAGCGCGTTCCCGATTGGCTCCCACCAGCAAGCGCGCTTATTACGTCGGATCCGCAAACACCTCTGGCTCACGTCAGCCTGCTCGCGAGGAATCGAGGAATCCCGAATGCGTCGCTGAGCGGGATCCATCTCAACCCGGGTCTACGTCAGGCCGCAGTGTCGCGTGGATATGCCGTTGTCGTGGCCCAACAGGCCCCGGATGGAGCGAGCACGCTCCGCATCCTTTTGATTACACCCGAGCAGTTCAACAATTGGCGACAGAAGGACGCGCCACCCCCCACAAGCGTCGACCCCGTATCGAGCGACATACCGGCGGTCATGGACCTCACGTCGATCGCTCGAAAGAATCCGTCGGCCCGAGCCATCGATCGACTTCGCCCAATACTCGGCGGCAAGTCGGCGGGCTTTCTCTCCCTCCTTGCGACGCCGGGACTCACTCCCCCACCGACGCCGGTGGCCATCAGCGTCGGTCCCTACGTCGAGCACCTGAAACCCCTGCGCCCAACGATCGAAGCCGCAATCACCGATCCCGCGTTCTTCAGCTCGCCACGCGCACGTTGGCTCGTCTTGGAAGGCACCGACGATTTCTCGACCATGTTTCCAAACCAGGCCGACCACGCATTTGCCGAATCGTTCATCGCAGACCAGGCCACAACGCCCCTCGGAAAAGTTGTCGCCGCCGGAGGCCTGCGCCAAATGATCGAAGATCGCACGGTGAATGGTCGGACTCTCCAGGAGATCACGACCACGCTGTCGCGCACGTACGCGGACTATGCGCTCGATGCGGGGCTGCGTTTTCGTTCATCGAGCTCGGTCGAGGACATCGAAGGGTTCAACGGCGCCGGGCTGTACACCTCGTACACCGGATATCTGAACGCCAAGCAACTGGGTCCCGAGTTCCAGGACAAGACGATCGAACGCGCACTGCGCCGAGCGTGGGCGTCGTATTGGAGCTTTGAGGCATTCCAGGAACGAAGCCGAGAAAACATCGACCATCTAAGCGGAGCAATGGGATTGACGGTGCATGCTCGCTTCGACGACGAACTCGAACAGAACAATGGAGTCGCCACCTTTACGTTCCTCCGTGGCGGTTCCGGGTCCGACGCCACGCTCGAGATAAACGTGCAGGCAGGGTCGGTCGATGTCACGAATCCAGACCCGACTCGCAACGACCTGCCCGAGGTTCTTCGTCTCGTTCGCCTCAACGACGAGTTGACGGTCCAGCGTGTGTCGGGCTCGACCATCGCACCCGGCGGGCAGGTGGTGACCGACGCGCAAGCCAAGGAGCTCTTTGCCCAAACTGCCGCGGTAGCGGACCTTTGGCGTACACGGGAAAACGCGGCGCTCGCGTCGACTCGGCAGATGCAGACGCTGGTCCTCGACTTCGAGTTCAAGACAATGGCACAGGGTTGGCCACGGTTGAGAGAGGGAAGGCCGCCGTATCCCCCTCGCCTCGTGATCCGTCAGGTGCGCAGTCTCGAACCGGGCATTCGGAGCCTGCCGGAGGAAGCCAAATCGCTCCCGATCCCGTTAGACATCTTGCGTCGATCGAGCCGAATTAACGCTGTCACCTGCGGGGGCGCGGCGAGGTTCGAGGTGCTCACCGACCCGTTCCGATCACCCGATATGGGCTATACGAAAGACCCCTTCGTACGCCAAGTCACTTCACCCGGACCCGACGGTCCTTGCACGGTTCGCACCCTGTATGAGTCCTCGGACAAGTATCTCGAGTCGCTTGCCTCACAGCCCAACGCCCTTGTGATAATCGACTCGTCAAAATAGTTTGTACACCTACGATATTTTCGGGGCGTCTGCGCCAAGGAATTGGGTGCGAAGTTCTCGCTTCAAGACCTTCCCGGTGGCGTTGCGGGGCAGCGCAGGCACAATCGCGATGTCGTTGGGCACCTTGAACTTGGCCAAGCGGCTCACACAGTGCTCGACCACCGTCGCACGGTCGATCGTCATGCCTGGCTTCAAGGCCAACACCGCAAGGCCAACCTCGCCCCACTTGTCGTTCGGCACCCCGATGATCGCCGCCTCAGCGATCTCCGGAAGCTGGTACAGGACATTCTCGATTTCCGCCGGGTAGACGTTCTCGCCACCGGAGATATACATGTCCTTCCAACGATCCACGATGTACACAAAGCCTTCATCGTCGAACTTGGCGGCGTCACCGGTCTTGAGCCAGCGTCCCTCGAAACTTGCGGCCGTTGCGTCTGGCCTGTTCCAATACCCGGGCGTGATGTTCGGTCCGGCAACCCAAAGCTCACCTATCTCTTCGGGACCGCAATCGCCGCCTTCATCATTCACGATGCGCATCTCGGTGTGCATCAGCACCTTTCCGGTCGAGCCGATCTTGCGCAGCGCATCCTTCGGGTCCAAGAAGATGCACGCCGGACTGGTTTCGGTCATTCCGAAACCCTGCATGAGGAGCACGCCACGTCCGGCCCATGCCTCCATGATCGTAAGTGCACATGGTGCCCCGCCGACACCGGCGTACCTGAGCCGGGACAAGTCGATAGTTTCGAAGTCGGCGTGCTGCATCATGAACTGATACGGCGCCGGAACTGCGAAGAAGTGCGTGATCCCCTGCTTCGTATCGCCGAGCAGTGCAAGAGCTTCAGCCGGATCGAATGACTTCATGATGACGACGGTTCCACCGGCATGTAACACGGGATTCGAGTAGCAGTTCAGTCCGCCGGTATGGAACAACGGCAACACGCTGAGGTGAACGGAATCGACGCCGATTCCGCACGGGATGCCAAGGTTCACGACGTTCCAGAAGTTCATACCATGGGTGATCATCGCCCCCTTTGGATGACCCGTCGTCCCCGACGTGTACATGATCGTAACGACGTCGTCGTGAGTCAGTACGACTGGTGCGAACGGTTTCCCGGCAAAGGATTCGAGAGCGTTCTCGTAGGGATTGCTCGCGCCGGTTTCCGTCTTCAGCAGCGTCTTCATGCCGCATCGTCGTTGAAGTTCCTCGGCCTGTTCGGTGAACGTCGCATCGTGAATGAGAAGCAGCGGCGAACTGTCGTTGAGGATGTATTCGAGTTCGGTGACGGTGAGTCGCCAGTTCAACAGAACGCAAATCGCACCCGTACGCGCGCATGCAAACTGCACGTCGAAGAACTCAACACCGTTCTGGGCCAAGACCGCCACTCGGTCGCCTCGGCCAACACCGACCGAAGCCATGTATGCAGCTAAGGCGTCGGCCCGAGTGTGGAGCTCGCCGTAGGTGAAGCTTCGGCCTGTGCCGAGATCGCGAATCGCTTCCTTCTCGCCGCGAGCGTTCGCGTGGTTCGCGATCCAGTCGTAGGCGCGTGTAGCCCCATGGCCGATCGGGCGCGACGACGTCATCGAACGAAGCTGCTGCGGATCTGGCACGAATTCGGTTCCGGTGGACGACACGGAGGTTCTCCTTACAACGAAAGGACTTGGCTTTGAAAGACGTCCCCGACCATAGCCCCGGACTACGAGCGAGTCCCACCTCGGGTCCGTCGATACATCGGACTCGCAGGTTCGCGTAGTAGACATTTATTGCGTCGATCTATGTCACGTCGAACGTGAGCTGCACCGGGAGGAGCCAATGGACATCGTCGTCATCATGGATCCAGCCGCCAAGGTGAAATGGTTCGGTGACACGTCCTTCGCCCTCATGCTCTCCGCACAGGATCGAGGCCATCGCGTCTTTCACTGCCTGATCGGCGACGTCTCACTCGTTGAGCGCCGTGTACGGGCGCGTATCCGGCCGGCGATGATGACCGACGAGGTGCATCCGCCGATCGAGCTCGGAGACCCGATCGAGGTCGATCTTGGAGCCGTCGACGTGGTACTCGTACGCGTCGACCCGCCGTTCGATCCCCGTTACCTTGCGTTGACGTTGATGCTGGAACACCTTCGCGGACACACATTGATCGTGAACGACCCTCGTGGCCTACGCGAAGCAAACGAAAAACTCTACGCGTGTCACTTCCCTGAGCTGATGCCGCCAACGGTAGTCACCGCCAATCGAGATCTTCTCCTGGAATTCGCTCGTCAACATGACGGCGCGGTCCTCAAGCCGCTCAGCGGACACGGGGGCGGCCGAGGAGTCGTTGCACTCCAGCCGGGCGACCGCAACGAGCGTGCCATTGTCGATCAGATGACCGACCGGGGCCGACGTCAGGTGATGGCCCAGAAGTTTCTCGACGCGGTGTACGAGGGAGACGAACGTATTGTTCTCCTGGACGGCGAGCCGCTGGGTGTCTTGCTCCGCACGCCGACATCGGGCGACTTTCGCGCCAACATCGGGGTGGGAGGCACCGTCACCCTCGTGGAGATGACGGACCTCCATCGCCGAATCGCTGAATCAATGTCGCAACGTTTACGCGCCGACGGCTTGTGGTTCGTCGGTATCGATGTCATCGGCGGCCGACTGAGCGAGGTCAACGTCACGAACCCCACCGGGATTCGCCATCTCGCTCGACTTACCGGCACCCGACCCGACCACGCGGTCATCGAATGGATCGAGAACACCGTCAGCTGAACGTGTTGTCGAAACGAGTTGTCGAAACGAGTTGTCGGAACGAACGGGTCATCTGAACGCCTTCGTCGTCGGATTCGGTTCGGCGATCGAATCCCTGCGACACTTTGCCATGCATGAACTAAACGGACGAACTGCGTTTATCACCGGTGGCGCATCGGGGATCGGACTCGCCACAGCCCACAGACTCGGCGCCGCCGGGATGAACCTGGTGATCGCCGACATCGAAGAAGCGGCGTTGGGTTCGGCGGAAAGCGAGTTGCGCGAGGCGGGCTATGCCGTGCACGCAGTGACATGCGACGTCCGAAAGGTCGAGGACCTCCAAACAGCTGCCGACGATGCCATCACGCGCTTCGGAGGCGTGCACGTCGTCTTCAACAACGCCGGCGTCGTCGCTACCGGACGCGTGGAAGACCTCTCTCAAGATGCCTGGGAGTGGGTTCTCGACGTCAACCTCTGGGGCGTCATCAACGGCTGTCGAGTGTTCCTGCCCATACTGAAGGCGCAAGGCGCTCCCGGGCACATCGTGAACACCGCATCGATGGCGGGCCTGAACTCTGGTGGCCTCATGGCCCCCTACTTCGTGTCGAAGTTCGGCGTCGTCGCCCTCTCGGAGTCCGTGTGGCACGAGACGCAAATGGACGGAGGGTCAATCGGAGTTTCCGTACTCTGTCCAGGCTTTGTGAAAACACGAATCCACGAGGCTGACCGGAATCGACCCGCTGAGCTGTCTTCGGCCTGGGTGGGCGATGCGGGTGCCGACTTCATCGCCCTCCTCGGGGCCGGAGTGGAGGCCGGCCACGAAGTCGACGACGTGGCACAGCTCGTCGTTACCGCTATCCAGGACGGCCGCTTCTGGATTCTGCCGCATGGCGAACAGTCGCACGCGACGGTGCGCGCACGCGCCGAGGCGATCGTCGGCGGCATCTCGCCACTAACACGGTGATGAAAATCCTACGTGTCGACCGTTTGTCAAACACATATTGGCTGGTAAACGAAATGCGCTGAGGTCGGAAGGGAGGTTTTTCAGAACCTTGTTCATGCAGCCCAGGAGTTGATCAGGAACTGCAACTCGGAACTGCAACTCGGCACAGCGAACTCTCGAACAGCGGACTCGGGTTCGCGAGATTCACAGCACTAGCTCGGACGAATCACTGCTCCGGCCAGCGATCCGGTGTGTTCGCCGTGATCCATGAAGACCTGACCGTTCACGAGCGTGTAGTCATATCCTGCGCTCCCCTGCACGTAGCGGCCGGCGCCGTTCGGGAGATCATGTGTGTACGTAGGAATTGGGAGTTGGAGCTCCTCGAGGGCGAACACGTTGATGTCGGCGTACGCCCCGACCCGTATGCGTCCCCTATCGGCGATGCCGAACAAGTCTGCCGTGTCAGATGTGAGTCGACGTATTGCTTCCTCCAACGACCACCGTTTGCGATCGCGGACCCAGTGGGACAAGAGAAACGTCGGTTGTGAGGAGTCCATGATCTGCCCAACGTGCGCGCCTGCATCTGCAAGACCCAGGGTAACCAACGGATCGTCGAGCATTTCCTGGACAGCGTCGAGTGAATGGTTCAGGAACGGAATACTGACCATCGCGGCGCCGTCGGTCTCGTCGGACAACTGCAGGAATGCTTCCACGGGCGACACACCTCGACGAGCCGCATGGGCAGCAAGACTGTCTTCGGGTCGACAGTCATAGCGGGCAAGTCCGGGCAGGAGTACGAATGCCTTCGTCGCGTCGAGCGGGTACTCGCCCTCGTTCACCTCGCGAACCATGGCCTGCCTGGTTTCCTCGGTGCGAATCGCTTCGAGACGTTGGGAAAGAGTCTTGTCGCGCAACGATCGCCACAACGCGTACCGATCGAAGGGCGTCCGATTGTGGAGACCGAAGAGAATGCCGATCCCTCGGGCCGTGGTCTGTGGACGTACGTTTGCACCCGTTGCATTCTGCTCATGACACATGGCGATCACATCGGCGTAGAGCGTCGGACGCCGATCGCTCTGCGTGAGCCCGAACGACACCGGCCGCCCACTTCGCCGCGACATCTCCCCCATGAGCCAAACTTCGTGCGCCGTGTTCGTCCCGTCACGATCGCGTTCACCCAATCGATACGCGCCCTCCAGAACTCCGCGGCCGTGTGCACCCAACACGTCGGCAATCGCCAACATTTCTTCGTCGGCGGCATAGGTTCCGGGTACGCATCGTCCATCGGGGACCACGTGCAAAAACGTTCGACTCGTCGAGAAACCCAGTGCACCGGCCGCCATCGCTTCGTCCACCAGGCGGGTCATGATGGCGATGTCATCAGCACTCGCCGGCGTCTCGTCCAGGCTTCGCTCGCCCATCGCCGCGACCCGAACCGCACAGTGCCCGACCAAGCCCCCCACATTCGGACCTTTCGGAATGCGGTCGAGCCACGCAAGGTATCCGTCGTACCCGGTCCAGTCCCAGGGCAACCCTTCGAGAATGGCCCGACGGGGAATGTCTTCGACGCTCTCCATCATCTCCGCAAGAAACGCGCGAGCACCCGGATCGTTCTGGACCGGAGCGAAGGTGACGCCACAGTTGCCCAGCGTCACCGACGTGATCCCGTGCCAGCAACTGGAGGTGCCGATCGGATCCCATGCCAACTGGGCATCGAGGTGCGTATGAATGTCGACGAAACCCGGAGTTACCGATTTACCCGCAGCATCGATCGTGCGGGCGGCGGTGCCGTCCCAGTTCGGCTCGACCGCCACGATCCGGTCCCCGGAAATCGCCACGTCGGCCAGCACAGGTGCTGACCCGGATCCATCGACCACACTGCCATTGCGAATGACGACGTCGGCTTTCATCGTTCCCCCTCTTAGCGCTGTGTGGCAATGATCGCGCACCCGACGCATTTGCACCACTCGTTCGTGTCGAGGGTTCGAAGGAGACCTCGGGTCAGAACAGGGTGACCTGCCCGTTGGGCCAGCCCTGGGCGGGGACGACGGTCAACCCTTTCTCCATCAGCTCAGCGGTAAGTGTACGCAGGGTTGCCGGCGCGTGTCCCTCGTAATGGTTGTTCGCGACGACGTACACATGGCGGACGCCGCGTTCGACCAGTCCCGCTATCTGGTTCACCCACCACGCCCGAGCCTCTGTCTGAGGTCGCTGGATCCGGTCCTTCCCGATACCGTCATGGCGGCCGATGAGCCGTATGTAGGCATGGTGATCGGAGGTGTCGAACGACGCTCGGTCGAGCGTGGCGACGTCGTGGAGGTCGTTGGACACCATCACGACGCCATGGTCGCAAAGCATGGTGAGGATGTCGGCACTTCGCCAGCTCGGATGGCGAAACTCGAGAGCAAGTGGAACTCGCTCCGACCACGTTCCGAGAAACCGGCGAAGCGAATCTTCGGTGTCGGATGTCCGCAGAAACGAGGGCTGCATCTGCACAACGATCATCGCCAAACGATCACCGAGCGCGTCGTCGAGCGAACCACAAAAGTGACCGAAGGGGACCTCAGGGACGTTGAGCACCGTGTCTTGCACGAGCTCCTTCGGTGCTTTGAAACTCGCCCGAAACCCGGACGGAAAGATCCTTGCCCACCGTTCGATGGTGCTGAGTGCGGGCGCGGCATAGAAGGTCGAGTCGACCTCTACGAAGCGAAACGCTTCGACGTAGCGTTCGAGAGCTTGTGAAGCAGAGGTTCCAGCCGGGTAGAAGGAACCAATCCAATCAGGGAGATAGGACCACCCGGCCGTCCCCAGCCATACGAGCGAGGACGTCTTGTCAGCGACCGACAAACGTCGGCTCCGTCTTGGCGACAAAGGCAGCGACGGCACTGCGGTGGTCCTGGGTCGCCATGGTGGCCACCATGTTCCCCGCCTCGGCATCGAGACACGTCGCAAGATCCGCGACCAGCGCACGATTGATGTTCTCCTTGATCGCGCGATTAGCAAGCGTCGGGCCCGCGGCGATTCGCTGGGCAAAGAAACGCCAAGCCTCACCAAACTCATCGTCTGGGAACACCCTGTTGACGATCCCGAAATCCAGGGCCTCCTGAGCATTCATACGTTCACTGAACATGTACATCTCCTTGGCCTTCGACGGGCCAACCAACTGTGTGAGGAAGTAGCTCCCACCGAAGTCGCCAGAAGCACCGATCTTGGAGAAGGCACTGACAAAGACCGCTCGCTGGGTCGCCACCCGGAAATCACAGGCGAGCGCGATCGACAAACCCGCTCCAGCGGCCGCACCGGGAATAGCGGCGACCGTAACCTTGGGAAGACGGTGAAGCGCCAACGAGACCTCTGCCTGTCTACGCCGGAGATTATCGATCGCCGCCGAAGGAGCCGGTCGGGCAGCCCCATCATCGGAGCGATGGCTCTCGGCAAAGCCCTTCACGTCGCCACCGGCACAGAACGCACCGCCTTCGCCGGTGATGACCAGACAACCGATGCTCGGGTCCTCGGCAACGATGGGGAGCGCGGCAGCGAAGCCTCCGTACATCTCTGTCGACAAGGCATTTCTGCTTCCCGGTCGGTTGAAGCTCAAAACGGCCACACCGTTCTCCACCCATCCCAGAAGGTCGTCCGTACCGGTTTCGAGTTTTCGCTGATCGCTCACATTGGCTCCTTGGCGCATCGGCGTTCGTCGATTTCGGACGCCCGTATGGATCGTAGAAGCACTGGAGCGAGCGGGGACAATCAGGCAGATCTCCAGCCCGGCGAAGGTTAGGTGGCGGCGGTAAACCGCTCGGGCGACGTCGTTCGCGCTCCCCGGGTGAGGGCGATTCGGATCAAGCCCAAGACAGTTACCGCGGAGACACCAAGGACCGTCAAGGCAAGGTACATCCGATTGTCCGAGTCCTTGCCCGCTTGCAGGCCGTGGACAGTGCAGGCGACGAACAACGGAACGCTCAGGTAGTGCGTCAGCCGCCAAACCCTTCGGGGAATGCGGGTCCGAAGGAGTGACGTGACCTCGATCGCGACGAGCGCGTAGAAGCCGGCGATACCCCATGCGACAGCGCCGGGCCGCCAGGTGACATGCATGGGAATCAGGATGTCAGCCCATCCAAAGTGTACGTAGTTGTCGGCAACAAGCCCGCCGATGTGCACGCCGACGAAGACCACCGAGATGCCACCGAGGTAGCGATGGAGATCCAAGACCCAGCCGGGCGTCGCCCGTCCACGAAGCAAACGCGAGGACAGTGCAAGACCCCAGAGAATGGACATCGTGACAAGGATCCAAACCACGATGCCGCTCGATCGCGCGACGTACCAGCTCAACTTCGGCGTAATGGTAAGAAGCACGTTCGAATCACCGAACATTCGTACGTTCGCTTTCTATGGCGGCGTCGACAAACCCGTCGACCAGAAAGGTGCTGAATCCTTCGTCGAAGTGCATTCGACCCTGCGCGTCGACAACGAGTCCGTGGGCCCCGGCCCCTACGTTGCGTAGGAGCTCCAGCGACCCCGAAGTCTGATGTGTGGCCAGCGCTTTCGTCAGAACATCGGACCACCATCCGGCGCCGGAGATTACCGCCGCCGCGACAACGTCGGTCGACGTCGGCGCACCCGTTGTGGGGTCGACCAGGTGGTGCACAGCCGTGGGATTCCCGGAGCTGTCCACGGCGTCCCACTTCCGTATCGTTCTCGAACTCATGGCGATCGCTGCGTCTCGGAGCCGAACCGAGCCGATCGTTCCACCCGGGAAGTTTGGATTCGCCAGTTCGACCACCCACGACTCACCGGTCGCAGGTTCACCGGTAACCACGACATCTCCGCCGATGTTGACGCACGCACCGCGAGCTCCCGCATCCATAAGTGCACTTGCTACAAGGTCACCCGTGCGGCCCTTCGCGATGCCGCCGACGTCGAGTCGCGTTCCGATCGGAACCGTCACCGTGCAGCCCACCACGTCGACGATGACATCGTCGCATCCCGGTGCCACAGCCACGCCCGAATTCTTCGACGCAAACTCGACGTGCTCAAACGATCGGTCGTAGCCAAGCGCTTCCATACTTGCGCCGACTGTTGGATCGAATCGACCGACGGTTCGCACCCATCCCTCTTTCGCAAGCATGAGGAGATCGCGAGTCGTCCAGTGCACCAACACTGGTTGACCCGAGGAACGATTCGCACGGCTGATGTCGGAATCCGGAAGAAACCGACTCCAGCGACGCTCCTGATCGGCAACGATATCGACACCCAACGTGCGCAGGTCTGGCCCGCCAACGATCACGATTTCACATTGCGTTCCCATCGCCGAGAACGCAACCCTACGCTCATGGTGGTCCGGGAGGACCAGCGACACCGCAGGAAATGGATCGCTTCTCATCACGTCAGCCTTTCGGGCTCGGTCCGGCCTTGGTGGTCGGAGGGGCCGATGTCGTCGGTGGTGGGGTAACCGTCGTCGGTGGCGACGTTGTGACCGGAGGCTGGGTTGTGGGTGCAGCCGTCGTCGGGGCGACGGTGGTCGTGGGTGCAGCGGTCGTCGGCGCGACTGTGGTCGTGGTTGCAGCGGTTGTGGGTGCAGCGGTCGTCGGAGCGATTGTGGTCGTGGTTGCAGCGGTCGTGGGTGCAGCGGTGGTCGTTGCAGGAGCAGTT
Source organism: Acidimicrobiia bacterium (assembly GCA_031418035.1). GTDB lineage: Bacteria > Actinomycetota > Acidimicrobiia > Acidimicrobiales > JANYDT01 > JANOYY01. The sequence continues at coordinate 20,902 of JANOWU010000313.1, read as the reverse complement.
GTCGGAGCCGATGTTGCGGGAGGGGCCGTCGAGGTCGCCACCGAGGGCGGCTCGCCAGGTGCCACCGTCGTAACAACTGACTTCACCCCCGATGCCGGTACGGCGGTTGTGGTGTGAGGAGCGGATGCGACGCTGGTCGAGGGAGGCACTGTCGTCGCCGATGCGGTCGTTGGTGAACTCGGCGAGGTCGGAGCTGCTGTGTTCAGTCCTGTAGTCGCCGCGGTGGCGTTCGCGGCCGATGTGCTCGACGAGGTGGACGAGGTGCTCTTTATCCGCGTGGTGGGCGCAACAAGGGTCGATGTCGCTTGGCGTATCGCGGTGCTGGTCCCTGCGCCGTTCGCCGAGGTTCCCTTGACGGGTCCCTCCATGGTGACCGTCGTGACCGTTGTGACCGTCGTGAACGTCGTGAACGTCGTCACAAACGTCGATGCCGACGCCGTGCTCGACGGCGCCGACGACTTCACGGTCGTCGTCGACGCAATCGAGCGTGGGTCCTTGGCGGCTGGCCCAAGAGTCGCCGGCGGGTCTTTCGAGATCGAGTCTTTCGATGTCGTTGGTGAATCGAGCGGCGACGCGCCGGGTGCGACGGCACCGATAGGGGTCGACGGGTCGGATTCGTCGGGTCCGCCAGAAGGCAGGGTCTCGAGTTCAAGGGCGAGCGCGTTTGGCTGGCCGAAGTCGAGCAGGTCCGCCGGTGGATCCACAACGTCGGCGTCGGGCAGAACGGGCTCGCCCGATTGAACGGCCACCGCGGGGGCGGTTGCGATTGGCGCTGATGCTGGCACCACAACAACAGCTTGCGTGGTGGCACTTGCTGCGGCGGCCACACGATCGGTGTGCGCCATCGCGCCGATGAGCGCAAAGGTCGCAGCCGTCGCTGTCGCTCCTGTCAGGATTCGACTTGCATAGGCCACGTGACGACGTCGAAACGACGAACCGAGGCGTGGATCTACATCGGTCAGGACTCCCAACCTATCTTGTGGGGCGGTGAGACCAAGGACCGTGGGGGCGTGTGTTCCACCCACCTGACAATTGCGATCGAACTGCGACTTTATCGCCGCCAGATTTGCCGCCCGCTCGGTTGACGAAACAGGAGTTCCGCTCTTCTGTCGTCCTGTATCTCGCATCGAAATCTCCCCATCGACAACATCGGCAGACTCACTCGTCGAGCCGACCCCCAACCGAGGAAACATTTTGCGTGAGGGTAGGTCAAATGAGCGCTAAGACAGTTCAAAACCCCTGTTCGTACCCGCACGCGCGATCACAACTGATCGAACGTTCAGCGTGTACGAGCACCTACACTCGCTCACGTGTCGACCATCACGCTCATCGAAGGTGATCAACGGACCAATGAGTTTCTCGTACGTGCGCTTAGCGATGCCGGCTACACCGTTCGCGCATTTGGCTACGGTCTTGCCGCACTGGACGACATCGTTCGTTGCCCGCCAGACCTCGTCGTGCTCGATCTTGCCACCTCCGACATCGATGGCCGACAACTCCTTGTGGAGCTGCGAGCGATCAGCCAGATTCCGATCATCGCAACGTCGACTAACGACAGCGAGGAGGAGATCGCACGTATTCTTCTCGACGGCTCCGACGACTACATCGTCAAGCCATTCGGTGTCACCCAACTGAACGCTCGGATCGTTGCGCTGCTGCGTCGTACGCCGATCGCAAGTCCGTCGCCGGTCATGGAGATCGCCGGCCTCCGTATCGACCTTGCACGGCACACGGTGTATCTCGACGAAACGTTTGTCGACGTGAAGCGCCGCGAGTTCGACCTCTTGGTCTACCTTGCCTCTCGACCGGGAGTGGTCGTATCCAAGCGAGAGCTTCTGGCCGAGGTCTGGCGCCAGCCTTGGGGTGGCAACGAGAAGACGATCGACGTTCACGTGTCGTGGCTCCGGCGAAAGCTTGGAGAACGGGCCTCCGCCCCTCGATTCATACGAACAATTCGCGGCGTCGGAGTTCAGTTCTGTGATGCGACGTCCCCCGAGAACCCCGAGAACCCCGCTCGCTAGCGAGGTCGCTGCACGATCTGCGTCTGCATCGTCTTTGCCACCAGACGGTCACCGTTACGAACTTCCGTTTCCACCACAATCGTCGTCGACCCGATGTGGAGCGGCCGCGAGACGGCCATCACGACACCACTCCGCACGGCCCCGAGAAAGTTCGTCTTCGATTCGATGGTTGACGTACCCGTCGCGCCGGCGGGAAGATTCAAAAAGGCACTGATGGCCAGCTGAATCGGCGAGGGCCATGAGCGCTCCGCCGTGCAAGCCGTCGGCCACCGTGCACAGCGTCTTGTCCCAGTCCATCGCCAGAACGACTCGCTCACGCGTCGCTTCCTGGGTCGTGATGCCGAGAGTTGCGCACAGTGGCATCGACTGTTGCGCGAGATCATCAGCGGTCGTCATAGTTCCTCCGTATTCGTGTCTCGGCCGACTTTACATCGCGAGAAGCGTTTGACTACCCCGCCAGGACTGAGTGCGCTCAAGCACGGTGGGCGCGTGCACAGTCGCCGCTTCTATGCATACATATGATTTCCATTCGCCATCACCGAGGTCCGACATCCTGGCGCCCAACTCCCGACCGACGTTCCACACGACCACGTCCGGAAATCCGGTCTGTGCACATACTGTTCGAGCCTTGCTATCGTCCTGGGTCAAGCCAGACGCCACAACCACTCCCGGTACAGACAGCACGGACATATCGACATCGAGCACGCCGTCGCCAAATCCGATGTCCCCGACGACGGTGCCGCCCGCATGCACCGAACACCCATCGAGCCCAGAAATCGAAACGTTTCGCACATCATCACAGCTGAGGTACGTGTGGAGAGCGCCCGTGAAGGCAAATGCGTCGATACCGATGTTCTCGACGGTAAGAACGCACGTGAGCGTCGAAGGCCCCAGCAGTAGGTCAAGAGTCAACCGACACGCGTGTGGCCATCCAGCCCAGCTTGTCGGCCCCGCGGAGAGAACAAATCTCGAACCGCCGAGGTGTTCCCATGTCGCCGTTCGGGCGAAACCATGCTTCGGGAGCGGGCCGAGCCCGGCAAACTGGGGAAAACACACCGGAATGCCCCCACGTATCGCGCTGGCGTTCTCGACCGTGGCCCGCGTCGAGAGAAACAACTGCTCTCGCCCCCTGGCTCGCCAGGACACGACATGGGCTCCGTGCAGCGCCACGACGACCTGACTTCCGTCGTCGCCCTCCACGACGACAAGCTCACCGAGGTCGCCCAATCGGTCTTCCCCCGCCGCGGTGACATTCATGATCGGGCTCCTTCACCGTGGTCCATTCAGATCTCCGCACGGCCGGTTCGGGCCGAGGAAGACGTTTCGCTGCGTCCACCTAAGCACAAGGTTGGAAGCACAGGTTCAGAAGCACAAGGTTGGATGGCGCGGGAGAACCACTTGGGTCAAACTGACGGACATGAACTTCGACCTCGCCCAAACCGACGCGCTGCTTTCCACGACGAGGGCGGTTCGCAAACGCCTCGATTTCGATCGGGACGTACCCGACGACGTGTTGCTCGAGTGCTTACGGCTGGCTGTGCAGGCTCCGACGGGTTCCAATCGTCAAGGATGGCGCTGGCTGGTCATTCGGGACCAGGCGAAGAAGGACGCGCTCGCCGAGATCTACAACCGTGCCGGAGGGGAGTATCTCAAGAGCGCGGCCGCCTCGTCGGATCCCGGCACACAAACTGGCCGAGTCATGGATTCCGCGACCTTTCTGGCCGAGAACCTCTCACGAGTTCCGGTCATGGTGATCCCGATGATCGTCGGACGCATGGCGACTCCCAACGAGGCGGCCGGCCTGCTCGGGTCCATCATCCCGGCGATGTGGAGCTTTCAGCTCGCACTGCGCAGCCGTGGTCTCGGAAGCTGCTACACGACCCTCCACCTCAGGCTCGAGAGCGAGGCAGCTGAGTTGTTGGGCATTCCCGAACACATGACCCAGGCCGGGCTTCTCCCCGTTGCCTACACGAAGGGCACAGACTTTCGGCCCGCAGAACGCGGACCGATCGAAGAAATCACCTACCTCGATACGTACAAGAACCCGATTCGATGACCTGCAGCGCTCCGTGATCGTGCGCGACTCACCGTGGGTACCGATCGTCGATCTCTCCCAATCGGCGCCGTTGGTCATCGACAGCGTCGTGCGGGCGTGCGAGCGCGTCGGGTTTCTGACCGTGGTGGGGCATGGCGTGCCCGACGCGATCCTCGACGGCGCATGGCAGAGCGCACGTGGCTTCTTCGACCTTCCGCTCGATCAGAAGATGCACGTGGCTATGCCCTTTCCGGGCTATCCGTGTGGCTACTCGCCGTTGACGGGCGAGTCGCTGGCGGCGTCACGTGGCCAAACCGGGCATCCTGATCTGAAGGAGAGCTACGCGATCGGCCCCGTCGAAGCTCCGACGCACGAGATCACCGACACCGACGAGTTGTTTGCCTGGTCAGAGAATCTTTGGCAAACGTCGGTCGTCGACTTCCGGACGACGTGGGAACTTTATTACCGGGCGATGGCAGATTTGTCAGCGCGCCTACTACGCATAATGGCCCAAGGGCTCGCGTTGTCCGAAGACCATTTCGACCCAATGATATGTCGACATACGAGTGCGATGCGGGCGATCAACTACCCAGCGGTGGGTATCGAAGAAGTTCGACCCGGACAACTTGGCGCCGGTGCCCACACCGACTACGGCACGCTGACGGTGTTGCTCGCTGACTCCACTCAGAGGGGGCTTCAGGTCGAAGGAACTGACGGCGTGTGGCACGACGTCCAACCAGAGCCGGGCGCCTTAGTCGTCAATCTCGGCGATGCCATGGCGCAATGGACGAACGATCGCTGGCGCAGCACCATGCATCGAGTGATCGTGCCCGCAGCACGACGCCAGTCGATCGCCTTTTTCCACAACGCGAACTGGGACGCCAGGATCGAGTGCATTCCTTCGTGCCTGCGCCCCGGCGAACAGCCTCGATACGAGCCAATTGATGCGGGCCCGCATCTGGTGAACAAGTTCAAGTCAACAGTGAACGCGGCAGAGGATTTCAGCACCCTGCTGAATAGCGAAAGAACCACCGGTCCGCAATGATGGCGACATGATTGCTGCATACTGCTGGCCCCACTCCGGCACGCCGGGGACCGCGTTTCCGTTGATGGCGACATCGTCACTCGGTCCGGTGAACGTCACAGTGACTCGCGTCGGTGCCACTCGCGAGGTGGTCGCCTCGTACGACAACATCCGCGTCGACGAGCACCCGGTCCCTGCCGACGCCGTGGCCAAAGGGTGCGGGTGGCCGTCAATGCTTTCGATACCCACGGATCCGACGTGGCGCTCCGGTTTCTACGAGGTTGCTCTCGAGCCGGTTGTCGGCTGGCCACGCAATCGGGGTCCCCGCGGTGGATCCAACCTTGCGTTCTTCGTGGTCCGGCCCGAACGCGCCTCGGCTGATCGAGCTCTTCTCGTTCTCGGCACCAACACCTGGCTTGCCTACAACGACTTCGGCGGCGCGAACCTCTACACCACCGCAACCCGTGTGTCCTGGGATCGTCCCCTGGCCAATGGTCTTCTCGCCAAGCCGCCGGGACCGGGTCGACGAGTTGCGGTGACGAACGCACCGGATCCGAGAATGAATGCACACGTAGGGTATCTCCGTCTTGAGGGACTCTCCCCGTGGGCCGGATCAGCCGGCTGGCCGAACTACGAGCAGCCGTTCCTTGCCTGGGCGGAACGGGAGGGGTATGCCGTCGACGTCGCAACGAACGCCGACCTGGAGCGCGATCCGCACCTGCTCGACAACGCCTCCCTTGTTCTTTGTGTCGGACACGACGAGTACTGGTCCGCACCGCAACGCGACGCGGTTGAACGCCATGTCCACCGCGGTGGAAATCTCTTGGTGCTCTCCGGGAACACCTGTTTCTGGCAGGTCCGGTATGAAGACGACGGCCGTACGATGGTTGGGTACAAGGGTCGATTCCCCAAGGATCCGCTGTACGGGACTGACCAACAGCACCTCGTCACCACAATGTGGTCGGATCCGATCGTCGCACGCCCCGAAACCGAGTTGATCGGCGTCTCCTTCACCCGAGGAGGATATGCGCGCATAGGAAAACGGGTCCCGCGAGGATCGGGTGGATTCACCGTGCATCGCCCCGAACACTGGGTGTTCGAAGGGACAGACTTCGAGTGGGGAGACCTGCTCGGGGCGAAGTCGACGATCGTCGGGTATGAGTGCGACGGCTGTGTGTTCACGCTCGAACACGGCCGCCCGGTGCCGACAGGTGACGACGGTTGCCCGAAGGGATTCACCATCCTCGCGACCTCGCCCGTGTCACCCTTCGACCGACGCACCGCACTACGCCCCGTGCCGGACCACGTCCCCTCGGAGGTCGAGTTCCAAGCAGAGCGGCTCTTCGGCTCTTCGTCTCCGGAGAACACGGCCAAGCTCGACTACGGCCACGCGGTGTTCGGGACGTGGACCACCGACTCCGGTGGCATCGTGATCAGCACCGGATGCACCGACTGGGCCTGCGGGCTCGGTGTCGGTGATGTCGACGTGGAAATCGTGACCCGAAACATGATGAACCGGCTCTGGCGAAAAGCGACCTAGCCCTTGAGTGTGTTCCGGTTTCTCACCCACCCCGAGGTTCGCATCGATGGCGAGATTCCGGTGCCTCTTTGGGGGCTCAGCGACGTCGGCCGGGCTCGCGCTTCTCTGATCCCCCAACTCCCGTGGATCTCGAACACAACACGCCTGGTATCGAGCGCCGAAACCAAGGCGATCGAGACAGCAGCCATCGTTGCCTGCACCACGGGCTTGCCCATCGAAGTGCGAGAGCAACTCCACGAGAACGACCGGTCCGCTACCGGCTTCGTGGCGCCCCTTCGGTTCGAGGAGCTCGCCGACGCGTTCTTCGCCCACCCCACCGATTCGATCGAAGGCTGGGAAACGGCTCGAGCCGCCCAGCAGCGCGTCTGCCGCGCCACCGCTGACCTTCTCACCGCTGACCTTCTCACCGTCGACGAGGACGAACCTCGCCGAAGGTGAGGGCGTCATTGCGGGAGACACCCTGGTGATCGCCCACGGTGCGGTCGGCACGCTGTTGTTGTGCGATCTGCTCGGCATAGCGATCAGCCGAACGCACGACCAGATCGGAAACGGAGCTGCTCCCGGAGGTGGCAACTACTGGGCCTATGACCGCCAGACCCGGAGCGTGCTCCATCGATGGCAAGCGATCGAATCACCGAATTGACCGGCAAGGTACAGTGAGCGAGATGCGTGACTTTCGCTCCAGTTGCAGAACGAAGGTCCGCGAATCGTCTGCGAACGAAGGAGCCAAATGATCATTCGCGTCAAGTCATCACGGTGCGGGGACGGTCGAAGGTGACCACCACGTCCTTCGCCGTCGAACCATCAGGCGGACCATGTGGTGCGACCATCACGGGAGTGGATTTCTCGCAAGAAGTCTCTCCCGAAACCGTGAAGGGGATTCGCTCGGCGTGGCTCGAGCACCTGGTCGTCGCCTTTCCGAACCAGCACCTTTCCCTCGATCGTTTCGAACACGTGGCGTTGCTTTTCGGGGACTTCGGTCAGGACCCGTATTTCAAGGGCCTCCCGGATCATCCCCACATTGCGGAGGTGAAGCGCGAGGCCGACGAACAAACGCCGATCTTCGCCGAAGGTTGGCACAGCGACTGGAGCTTTCTCGACACGCCCCCCTCGGGAACGTTGCTCTATGGCCGAGTCATTCCGCCGATTGGCGGTGACACCCGATATTCGAACCAGTACGCAGCCTACGAAGCGCTCGACTCCGCGACGAAGGACCAGCTCGACGGACTCATGGGTATTCACTCGGCACGGCGGGGTTACTCGCGTGAGGGTCAATATGGTACGAAGGACGTCGGTCGCTCCATGGCCATCGTGTATTCCGACGACGCCCTGGCGACGCAGACCCACCCGTTGGTAAAGGTGCATCCCGAAACCGGCAGGAAGGCGCTGTTCCTGAGTCCGGGATACACCATCGGGATCGAGGGCATGCCCGAATCCGACGCGCAGGAATTGCTGATGCAGTTGTACGTCCATCAGGCCAAGGACGAGTTTGTCTATGTCCATCGCTGGGAAACTGACATGTTGACGATGTGGGACAACCGGGCCGTCATACACGCGGCCACCGGCGGATACCAGGGACACCGTCGACTCCTCCAGCGGATCACCGTTACCAATAAGCGAACATAGTTCCTCAGCAAAGATGAGATCTTGAACACCTACAGCCAGAGCTTCTCGTCGTCGCCCGACGACACCATCACGCTTCCCACCGGACAAATCGCCCATCGCGATCACGTCGCACACTCGGAAACGCTCGAAAGGCGGTTCTTCGAAGTCTGCGACGGCGTGTGGTGTCTCGTCGGCAACGGCCTGTCGAATCAGACCTTCGTACGCGCACCGCAGGGCATCATTGCGATCGACACGGGCGAGTCGATCGAGGAGATGCGCGAAGCGTTACGTGAATTACGCGCGCATACCTCAGCTCCGATCGCCGCCGTCCTCTATACCCACTTCCACTACGTGTCCGGGACCAAAGCCGTGTTCGAGGACACTCCCGGTCGCTCGATTCCGATCTGGGGGCACCAGCGAATCGACGACAACCGGGTTCGCACCGCATCGGAAATTTCGCCGGCCTACTCACGAGGTCTCGCGCAACAGTTCGCGTTGCTCCTCCCGACCGACGGAGCCGACGCCAATGTCAACGTCGGCCTGGGCCAGTTCTTCCGAGATAGTGCCCACGCGCCGTTCACCCCCGGCTATGTATCACCGGATCACACCTTCGGCGAGGCCTGCACTATCAGCGTCGCCGGGCTCGACATCGACGTCATGCCTGCGCCTTCCGACGCCGATGATTCCGTGACGTTCTGGTTCCCTGCCCTCGGCGTCGCCGTCAACAACCTTGTATGGCCGACGCTCTTCAACGTCTTCGCCATCCGCGGAGAGGAGTACCGCGATCCCCGAGGGATGCTCACCGGGATCGACCACCTGCTCGGGCTGCAACCGACGTACCTCGTCGGCGCCCACGGCCCTCCCCTCTCCGGCGCCGACACCATCCAGGCACGCGTGACCAAGTACCGAGACTCGCTGCAGTTTCTGTGGGATCAAACGGTGCGAGCCACCAATCGCGGCCGGACGAGCAACGAGATCGGCCACTCGGTGCGCCTCCCCGCTCTCTACGGGGACGACTACCTCACCACCCAGTTCTACGGTGTTGTCGAACACCATGTGCGTCAGATCCGAAGCGGACTGTTCGGGTGGTTCGACGGCGACGAGAGTCAGCTCTTTCCGCTGCCGACCCAAGACCGGGCACGCCGAATGGTGGATGGATTCGGCGGACCAGACGTCGTTCGGACCAAAGCCCGAGAAGCCCTTCAAACGCATGATCTTCGTTGGGCCATTGAACTCGGTTCGTGGCTGGTTCGCAGCGAGGGTGACCCCCTCGAAGCCGCCCCGGACGATCGCGCATTTCTGGCGACGGCGTTGCGTACGGTTGGACAGCGCACAACATCCGCGAACATACGAAGTTGGTGTCTCACACGAGCCTTGGAACTCGAGGGGTCTATCGACACGACACGCTTTCGAAGCCACCGGTTCACCAAACGACAGGTCCTGAACACACCCCCGTCCCGGACCATCCATCTGCTTCGGGTCATGCTCGATCCCGTCAGAGCGGAAGGAATCGATCTCCATATCGGGTGGCACTTTCCGAGCGACTCCTCCGGGCTGCACCTGCGAAACTGCGTGGCATGCCCGACCGACGGCTCGGGGGCTGCGATATCGGTGCGCTGCGACATCGAGGCATGGGCCGACGTCGTCACGAACGTCGTTCCCCTCTCCGAAGCCATCTCCGGCGGTCGGCTCGTGATCGAAGGCAGCGAGTCGGCGTTTCGCGAAGCAATGGCTTGTTTCGACGTCGTCGGCCTTCGTTCGTGACGGCATCTGCGCGCATACCAACTGGCTCGCCGGTCTTCGAAGGGCGAGTCGAGCGGCTGATCGCTGACTCCACTCCCCGGCGGCTCCACGCGCCACGAGCGCCTCACGGAGCACCCAACGTCCTCCTCATCCTCCTCGACGACGTCGGGTTCGGCTCGTTCGGTACCTTCGGCGGCCCGGTACCGACCCCCGGGCTCGACCGCGTCGCCGCGCAGGGACTTCGCTACAACCAGTTCCACACCACGGCGCTGTGTTCCCCCACACGGGCGGCACTGCTCACCGGACGTAACCACCACAGCGTGCACATGGGCGGGATAACGGAGATCGCGAACTCGTTTCCCGGATACGACAGCAAGATCCCGCCGGAGGCGGCCACGATCGCACAAGTCCTGCGCATGTTGGGGTACAGCACGGCGTGTTTCGGGAAGTGGCACCTCACCCCCAGTTGGGAGCAGAGCCCCGCAGGACCGTTCGATCGATGGCCAACCGGGATGAGGTTCGATCGGTTCTACGGAATAATCGGCGCCGAGGCATCACAGTGGGAACCCGCGGTGTACGACCAAACGACCCCGATTCAACCGCACCTCGGGCGACCCGGCTACCACCTCACCGAAGATCTTGCCGATCAGGCGATCCTGTGGATGCAGCGTCAAAAGGCATCGGCTCCTGATCGACCCTTCTTCTGCTACTTCTCGACGCCCGCCGTCCATGCCCCGCACCATGTCGCCACTGAGTGGATCGACAAGTTCAAAGGTCATTTCGACGAAGGCTGGGATTCCCTACGCGCGCATATCTATGAACGACAACTCGAACCCGGTGTGATTCCACCCGGCACGGCGAACACCCGCGTCCGACCGAGATACCGTCATGGGAGGAGTATCCCGATCGGTACAAACCCGTCGCCCGGCGGCTCATGGAGACCTTCGCAGGCTTTCTTGCCCATACCGACTCGCAGATCGACCGGGTCCTGCAGGCGGTCGATGACCTGGATCAACTCGACAACACCCTCGTGATCTACATCACCGGCGACAACGGTGCGTCGGCCGAAGGCACGGTTCATGGCGCATGGAGCGCTCCCTCGTTTCAGAACGGCCGCCCCGAAGATCCGGAGTGGCTTCTCGAACACATGGACGACTTCGGTACAGACCGTTGCGAGAACCACTTCAACGTCGGGTGGGCGTGGGCTCTCGACGCGCCGTTTCAATGGATGAAACAGGTGGCGTCGCATTTCGGGGGGACCCGAAACGCCATGGCCCTCTCCTGGCCCGCGCGTGTGAACGACATCGGAGGTTTGCGTACGCAGTTCCACCACGTGATCGATATCGTCCCGACCATTTATGAAGCAGTGGGAATAGCACCGCCCGACACCGTGAACGGCATCGAGCAGATTCCGCTGCACGGAACCTCGATGATGTACACCTTCGACGCGCCCGAATCTGAAAGTACACATACGACACAGTATTTCGAGATCCTTGGAAATCGCGGGATCTACCACGACGGGTGGGTTGCATCCTGCTTCCACGGCCGAGTTCCGTGGATACGATCGCAGGGGTTCGCCTTCGACGGTCCCCAGGAACGTTGGGAGCTGTACAACGTGCGCGAAGACTTCTCCCAATCGGTTGATCTGGCCGCGTCGAACCCGGCAAAGCTCAACGAGTTGCTTGCGCTGTTCGACACCGAGGCCCAGCGCTACGGCGTGTATCCGCTTCGCGACGCGGGCTCGCCGAGGAACGGCGAGTACTCCGTGCCCCACTCACTGAACGGAGCGACAAAGGTCGAATACACGACCGCACATGTGAGGATGCCCGAGAGTTCGGTGATCAACATCAAGAACTGCTCGTGGACTTTGCGTGCGTCTGTCGTCGTCAGCGCGTCCACCAGCGGCGTGATCGTCTGTCACGGTGGAAACATGGCGGGCTGGTCGCTCTACGTCGACCAGCTTCGTCACCCCGTGTATCACTACAACTGGTACGGACACGTACATACTCAGGTGCGCGGCAACGCACCCCTGACCGAAGGCGCTCATGAGCTCAGCGTGGCCTTCACCTACGACGGCGGGCTGGGCGGCGGCGGTGACATCGTGCTCATGGTCGACGACGCAACCGTCGACGTCGGACGACTCGAGAACACCGTGCCCATCGTGTTTTCGATGAGTGGCGAGACCTTCGACGTCGGGATCGATACTGGCTCTCCAGATGGCCCGTACCCGCACGCTTTCCCTTTACCGGGACGATCCGTCGAGTCGTCATCGAACGACACGATGGGCCGGACGCCAACACGAGGGCGGCTATTCGAACTGGGCAGCGTCGGGCGAGCTTGAGCAGTCAGTGAATCACGTCCACGGAGTCAAGGACACGACCGCACCGGAGAACCACCGAATGAACCCGATCGAAGAAGACGTCCGACTGACGCCGCTCCACCCACAGTTCGGCGTCGAGGTCCACGACGTCGACATACGTGACGTGACCGAATCGAATGGGTACCCGACACTTCGAGAAGCATTCGAAGAGCACTCCCTCCTCCTGTTTCGCAACCAGTCGCTCGACGACGACGCCCATCTGACATTCGGTGCGCTGTGGGGCCCGATCGAAGACCGATCGATGGGACGCAATGGCCCCGAACCCCGGATGGACAACGTGACGAATCTCCGCGCTGACAACACGGTTGCGCCGGCAGACGATCTGCTCACCTTGAACCTCATGGGAAACATGCTGTGGCACACCGACAGCACGTTCCTGCCCGTGCCTGCGCTCGCCAACATCCTCGCCGCCCGAGTCCTGAGCTCAACCGGCGGCGAGACCCAACTGGTGTCGACTCGTGCCGCCTGGGCAGAGATGCCCGCACGGTTGAAGGACCGAGCGCGCAACGCCGTCATTCGTCATCGACTTGCGCATTCGCGGGCGAAGATCTCGCCGGTGCTCGCCGAGCGGGTGCGAGCGAAGTGGCCCGATCAGACCTGGCGTGCGTTGTGGAAGAACCCACGAACCGGTCACGAGGCGCTCTACATCGCATCGCATTCGTGCGGCATCGAGGGACTTCCCGACGACGAGGGTCTCGCCCTCATCGATGAGCTCATACAGTTCTGCACACAACCAGACCGTGTGTACACACATCGTTGGAAGCCCGGCGACGTGTTGCTGTGGGACGAGCGGTCCACCTTGCATCGTGGTAGGCCATGGCCCTACGAAGAGCAGCGAACACTGGCCAGTATCTGTATCTCCGCGCAGGACATCGACGGGCTGGATCTGGTCCGTCCCTGAACCCTGCGTCGGCTATGTGGATTCTTCGCTCACCACCACGTTCTCGTGCACGAACATCCTCGTGCGAGAACGCACGTGGGCCAGCGAGTCCGAAGCGACACGTCGTCCGAGCTCAGTGTCGTACGCCGCCACGAAATCGGCCTCCGAATCGAACCAGAGCTCGGAGATCCCGTCAGTGTCCGTGTTGTCCTGGCAGACGTTGAACACGATCTTGCGCACGCCCGGGAGTTGACGGGCCAGGGGCGCATGGTCGTTGAGCCACCAGTTGCGAAATTCGTCTGCGGTCATATCGTCGCGACGCGCGAGGAGAATCACGGCCTTGAACTTCATGACGGTTTTCCGATTCGGTGGAGTGGACGGCCCCCGACGCCGAGTGCAAGGACGGCCAAGATCTCGTCTGGTCTCGGCGCATCGTCGATGCTGTACGCAATTGCGTCCATGTCGTCGAACACCCAGATGTCGGAACAATTCGTGAGCGGCGCAACAATCCGGGTACCGGGACCACCCAGCAGCTTCGTCGAGGGAATGATCGCCGGTCCCCGGCCGAGAGCAGCGCGAATCGGTGCGCCGAACTTGGGATGAATGAACGCCGCAGCGTGTTCGATTTCGCCGTTGGTACCAACGATCGCTGCTTTGCCGTAGGCGGACACGTCGGCCGCTGGACAGCCGAGCGCGGCCAGTGCCTCATCGACGAGAACCTGTCCCAGCTCGGCTCCGAGATCAACCAGCGAGTCGAGGTTCTCTTCGTAGACCCCTGCTAACGGGTTATGGAAAACGACGCCGGTCGCGACTTTCCGGCGGAGGCTTGCGACCGGGCGCCCCATCTCGGTGCGGGTGGTCTCGACGATGGAGACCACCTTGCGAATGTCAATGCCCATACGACGTCCTTTGCCAAGTTTGCGCGACAGTTTCGTCAGCGACATTAGTGGGGGCGAGGAGATGCACCGTGCGGTGTGCGTTTCACGTTACGGCCACAGCGCCACTGTGGCCGCACTCTGCACCGCTGGACGCCAAGGGGTCAGCGAAGGCCTTCGAACATGAGGAGTACCCCGAACACGACGAACGAGATGGCGGCGCCGATCTTTATCGTCCGCTCGGGAAGCCGTGTGCCGAGCTGCTGACCGACCACGATCGCCAGCGCGTCGGCGCCGACCATGCCCAGCGTCGAACCGAGCCATGTCGCGAAGAGCCCGTTCGTCGTGGCCAGCGTGATCGTCGCAAGCATGGTCTTGTCACCCAGCTCGGCGAGGAAGAACGCGAATGCCACCGCCATCAGTACAGAACGGTTTGTCTTGCGCACTCGGTCGGCCTCATCGTCGTCGAGGGAGTCTCCTCGCAACGTCCAGGCCGCAAACCCTAGGAACGCGATTCCCGCGCCGACGTTTATCGCCCGCGTCGGCAGGGCCGCACCAACGGCAGCACCGACGATCACGCTGAAAAGGTGGACGAATGCCGTCGCCAGGGTGATGCCCACGAGGATCGTCCGGGCACGATAACGGGTGGCGAACGCCAGAGCCATCAGCTGGCTCTTATCGCCAAGTTCGGCGACGAAGATGACGCCGAAGCTGACCAGAAATGCATTCACGTGCGAGTCCTCCACCCCACCTGCAAAGGGCAACGCTAGGGCATGAATCGCTCCAGCACGGTCGCGTGGCATGCTCGAACGTGTGACTGTCGGCCCCTCCTCCTTCAAGAAGCTGCTCCCGCTCTTGATCGCAGGAACGCTCGGCCGACTCCCGACGGTCACCCTCCCGATTGCGTCGCTGCTCTTGGTTGCGGACCGGACGAGCCTCACGAGAGGCGGATTCGCTTCCGGCGCAGTATCCCTGGGGGCCGGATTGATCGGCGTGCTGGTTGGTCGGCACCTGGACAGCGAACGTGCCGATCACGTCTTAACCGCTCTTACTATTCTTCACTTCCCGGCCACTTTTGCGTTCATCGCTCTGGCCGGTACCAACAACACGGTTGCACTACTCGTCGTGTCGCTGCTCGCCGGCGCCAGCGTGGCACCTATCGGTCCTGTGGTGCGCGCCTTTCTCGCCGAGAAGTCCAGCCCGGAGGACCGTCAACGAATCTTCGCGTGGGACTCGATCTCCGTAGAGTTGACCTGGATCGGTGGACCGCTGCTGGTCAGCTTGGCCATTCTCACGAGCGGACCGGCAGCGGCGGTCGCCATGTCACCAATTCTTGCCCTGGTCGGTGTACTTGCTATTCGACGTCAGCCGGCCCGCAAGGTTCACCACTCCACGGAGTCAACCCGGTGGTTGAATTCCGACATCGTTCGGATCATCGTCGCGTTTGCGCTCGCTGGTGCGGCGTTTCGGGCCCTGACCATTGCAGTCACCGAGGTCGCCCGGCTGACCGGTCACAACGAATTGACCGGTGCCCTCGTTGCGTTTTGGGCGTCGGGAAGTGTCCTCGGGGCGTGGTTCGTTTCGCGACGCGGTACCCCGCCCATTCCGGTGATCGGAGTGGTGCTTGCGATTACCGTCGGCCTCATCGGACTCGGCGAATCCAGCCTCTGGCTCACCGGGGCCCTTGCTTTCATTTCTGGGATACCGACCGCACCGTTCGTGGCCGGTCTCAACACGCTCGTCACAACCGTTACCCACGAGTCCGCCCATGCCAGAGCCTTCGCCAGCCTCCAGGCCGCAAGTACGATCACCGCGGCCGTCGGTGCTGCGGTGGGTGGTGCGGCGATCGATCGATACGGACCGTCGGTGGTCTCGATTCCCTGCACGATACTTCTGCTCGGTTCGGCACGGCTCTCGGTGGTTCACGCGACGAAGCGACGCGTCGCCACCGCACCCATAGTTGAATGATGACATGGAGCGAAGTCGCTACGACGTAATCGACGGCCACAACGACCTGCCGTGGGCCATGCGCGAACTGTGCCGCTACGACTTTGCCGTCGCCGACCTCGCGGCAGGCGTTCCGTCGATCCAAACGGACATCCCGCGACTTCGAGCCGGCGAGGTCGCAGGGCAGTTTTGGTCAGTGTACGTACCTTCAACGTTGAAGGGCGGATCGGCAGTCACGGCCACCCTCGAGCAAATCGATTTCGTGCACCAAATGCTTGAACGCTACCCAGCCGATTTTGCACCGGCGACAACGGCCGACGACGTCGATCTCGCCCGGTCCCAGGGCCGAATCGCTTCACTCATAGGCATAGAGGGAGGTCACTCCATCGATGAGTCGCTGGCCGTACTGCGCAAGATGTACGACCTCGGTGCTCGATACATGACGCTCACGCACAACGACAACGTTCCCTGGGCGGACTCGGCAACGGATGAACCGGTGTTGGGCGGGATCAATGACTTCGGACGAGACGTCATTCGCGAGATGAACCGTATCGGCATGATCGTCGACCTATCGCACGTTTCGGCCGACGTCATGCGTCAGTCGATTGCCACCACACGAGCGTCGGTCATGTTCAGCCACTCGTCCGCTCGGGCTGTCTGTGACTCTCCACGAAACGTCCCTGACGACGTTCTTGCGATGTTGGCCAGCAACGACGGGATCTGCATGGTGACGTTCGTGCCGAGTTTCGTGTCGAACGACGTTCGGAGGTGGTACCAGGAGTGTCGAGAGACTGTCGTCGAACGTGGCGGCAATCCGAAGTCCTTTAGCGAAGTCGACGCTGTCGCGATCGAACGGGCCGAGTCGATGCCCCAGGCCACGATCTCCGACGTCTGTGCACATATCGAACATGTACGCGACGTCGCCGGGATCGACCACGTCGGAATCGGCGGCGACTTCGACGGTTCACTCCTGATGCCGACCGGACTCACCGACGTCGCTGGCTACCCACGTTTACTCGATGCTCTGGTCGAACGGAAGTGGAGCACCGACGATCTCGACAAGCTCTGCCGCGCCAATGTGCTCCGCGTGCTCCGAAACGTGGAGGACGTGGCTGGTCATGCCTGAGTGAACTCGTTCCTCGGGTCAGGAACTATACGGATTCGACAATTATTTACTGAATAGTTCTCAACTCAATATCAGGGGTCGCCGATACATCTGCATGACCTCTCCTGCGGCTATCCTTCAGCAAAGTCGCCCGCTATCGAATATTGATACCTCGAAAGGTCTTCGGGTCGGTTTCGTTTCGGCCTTTCCGCCGGGTCGCAATAGCTTGAACGAATTCGGCCTCCACATGGTCTCGAAACTGGCGGCGAAGCCCGAGGTCTGCGAGGTGCTTTTGTACGCCGACGAGACCGACGCGGGCGCACCTCGCGACATCGAAGGTGTCACCGCACTCGTGAGTTGGAAATTCAACGACGTCACGAATCTGTTTCGGGTGTTACGCGCCGTTCGAGCCACGAAACCCGATGCAGTGATGCTCAACCTGCAGTTCGCCACCTTCGGCGACAAGCGTGTGGCCGGCGGCCTGGGCCTCCTGCTCCCTGCGGCGCTCAGAGCGATGGGCGTGCCTACCGTGGTCGTGCTGCACAATCTTGCCGACAACGTCGACATGCAAGACGCCGGCTTCACCAAGTCGAAACTTGTCGCTGCAGTTATGACCAAGGCTGGCCGGCTCCTGACTCGCGCGATCATGCGAGCAGACCTGGTTGCGCTGACGATTCCGAAATACGTGGAGTTTCTTGAATCCAGCTACGGCGCACGGAACGTTCTTCTCGCTCCACACGGTTCATTCGAGGTCGTTCCTACGCCCACATATGAACTTCCGCCCGGCAACAGGCGCATCATGGCCTTCGGGAAGTGGGGCACGTACAAAACCGTAGACATGTTGTTGACCGCCTACCGCGAGTTGTTGTCACGCGGCTACGACGATGTCGAACTCGTCATCGCCGGAACCGATTCGCCCAACTCGAAAGGCTATCTGGCGGGCGTTCAGCAAACCTGTCAGGACGTTCCCAACGTGATCTTCACGGGCTACGTCGCCGAAGAAGACGTCGAACCACTCTTCACCTCCAGCGCGGTTGTGGTCTTCCCGTACACGAGCACAACAGGAAGCTCCGGCGTTCTGCACCAGGCTGGGTCGTACGGCTGCGCCACCGTTCTTCCGGAAATCGGCGATTTCGTCCACGTCATCGAAGAAGAAGGATTTCGCGGCGAGTACTTCGATCCGGCTGATCCTTCGACGCTTGCCGACGCGATCGCCAAGGTCATCGACGCTCCTGATCGTCGGCGCGAGATCGGACGGAGCAACTATGCCGCAGCGATCGGTATTCCGATCGACGAGGTTGTCGATTGGCACCTGATTCACATCGACCGGTTGTTGAAATCAGGGAAGAAGTCGTGACCATCACCCTCGACTCCGACTCACCCCACCCCGACACACCCGCAATCGCAATCGCAATCGCAAAGCCGACGGGTTCCACCACAGCTACCGAGGCGGCGACCGGGGTCACGTCCGATCGGCCGTCGGTAGCAAGAGGTGCAACCATATTGACGCTTACGATGTTCGCTGCCAACGCAGGGAACTACCTCGTAAACGTGATGCTCGGCCGCTGGCTCACGCCAACGGAGTTTTCCGATGCCACGCTCATGGTTACGTTGATGCTCGTTGCCACCGCCGTGGCAATCGCTCTGCAGCTTGTTGCCTCCAAGCTCTCGACCGACGCTCACCACGCGGCCACCCGTTGGCTCGGTGCCCGAGCGCTGTATCTGGGGATCGCTTTTGGGCTGGGACTGACCTTGAGCTCGACGGCGCTCTCCGACTTCTTCCACACAGAATCGTCGTGGCCCTTCGTAATCCTCGGACTGGGCATGCCGTTCTACACGATGCAGTCGGTGGGTCGCGGGGTCCTCCAAGGACGGTTTGCGTTCGGACTGCTCGGCGGTTCGTTCGGGGTCGAGATGCTCGTACGTGCGGTGTTTTCCATCGGCCTGGTTGCCGCAGGTTTCGGGGTCGTCGGTGCAACCACCGGGCTCTCGCTTTCCTTCGTGGCCACATGGCTCTTCGTGCGCCCCCACGTGCACATGGGCTGGGCTCCCGCCGAGAAGGACGTCCTCCGCACCGTCGGGAACATCAGTCGTCCGGTCGGCCTGCTGCTGCTCGCTCAGGTTGTGATCAACAACGAGGATGTGCTCTTCGCCAAACGCTTCCTCGACCCGGCAACTGCTGGTCGATACGGGGCCGTTGCGCTCATTGGTCGCGGCGTCTTCTTCGCGTCGTGGGCGGTAGCGAGCGCCGTGTTCCCCGCAGCCGCGGCCCGGACCGAACCCGTCGGGCGAACGGATCGGCTGCTCATGACCGCGCTCGCCGCGGTTGCGACGATCGGTGCCGCTGCGGCAACCGGTGCGTACTTTCTCGGGAACACCGCACTTGGATCGGTGTTCGGCGAGCAGTATCGGGGCCTGACCGGGCCCCTCGCCGTCTATGCCGTCGTCACCACGCTGTTCGCCATCTCGAACCTGTTTGCGACGTACCACCTTTCGACGGGCAACAACACGCCGAGCATCCTGCTCGTGGTGGGCAGCGCGCTGCAAACCGCCTTGCTCTTGGCACGGCACACCTCGATTTCTCAACTGGTTCAGTCACAGTGCATCGCCATGGCACTCCTCACTGTTGGTATGACCGCATACCACTTTCTGGCGCCCGCGAAACAGCATCCACTCCGAAAGGTCCAACTCGCATGAAGAAGATGAACAACAGCCCTCGGCCGGCCGGCGAGTACGCTGCATACCAGGCCTGGGCGAGAGAACCGCTGAAGGAAGCGCCTCGCGTTTCCGTGGTGATTCCGGCCTACAACGAGTCCGAACGCATCCTTCCGACCGTCGGCGCGATCGCCGCATACATGAGTTCTCGCGATGAGCCCTGGGAGCTCATTGTTGCCGACGACGGATCGAAGGACAATACGGTCGCTCTCCTCCAACAGCTCGGGCTCGTGAACATGCGGGTGCTGCAGGCCGCGAAAAACGGTGGAAAGGGCAGTGCGGTCCGACGAGGGGTGCTGGCTTCACGAGGCGAGTTCATCCTGTTTGCCGACGCAGACCAGTCGACGCCAATCGAGCAATTCGAAATGCTGTTGGGACCGGTGAGCAACGGCCACTACGGAATCTCGGTCGGGTCGCGGGCGCTACTCTCCGCCGAGGCAACGAAGAAGTCCGTGCTACGCCGAGTCATCAGCAAGGGGCTGCAGATCGTCGTGCGGTTCGGGTTCCGCATCGACACCAGGGACACCCAGTGTGGCTTCAAGCTCTTCCGACGCGACGTCGCACTGGACCTCTTCGGCCGACAGCTCATGGATGGCTTCTCCTTCGATCTGGAGCTGCTGTATCTCGCCGCAAAGCGAGGGTACAAGACGATCGAGGTTCCCGTTGAGTGGATCGATGCGCCGGGATCGAAAGTCGACGCAACCAAGGTTTCGTTGTCGTTCCTGGTGGACCTTTGCAAGATTCGCATCAACGACATTCGCGGCCGATATGCGAACTCCGGCCAGCCGGAACTCAAACTCCTTCTCAACAACCAAAGCTAAGGGACCCCAACATGTTTCTCGAATCTGAAATCACACCGGAAGGTGTCGTCCTTCATCCCGTCGGCCGTTTCGACGCTCACGAGGCGCCGGCATTCAACAAGGCGTTCCACGACGCACTCGATGCTGGCGCGCAACACATCGTCATCGAGTTGAGCCGTGTGAACTTTATCGACTCGACCGCGCTGGCCGAACTCGTCCGATGCCATCGGCT
>JANOWU010000312.1:0-21026 GCA_031418035.1 Acidimicrobiia bacterium | reverse complement strand
GGTCATTTCACGGCGTGGCCATAGGCCAGATATCGAAAGTCCTTGGGAAGGACGCGGTCCAACGCGCTATCCACGCGACTCATGGCGTTGCGGAGTTTGGGAAACTTCTCTGGAACGGCGACGCAGCCAAACCCGGTCGTTTTCAATGAGACGACGCGGAAGTTGTGGTTGAGATGCTGATCAAGTTCGGTCAACTTCATGTAGTGCCAGAACGTTCCCCATTTGCGAACTCGACGTCGGAGGAAACGGTGGGCGCGTGTTGCCGCAAGATTCTCCGCGAACAACAACACACCGCCGGGCCGCAAGACTCGGTGCATCTCTTTCACGGCTACGGCGATCGTTTCGGGACCGAGAGCTCCGCCGATTGACCCAAGGATCGACTTGAACACGACGACATCGAACGATTGGTCGGGGAACGCGATGTTTGTCGCATCGACATCGGCATAGGTCATGAGGTGTCGAACCCCGAAACGTGTGTGCAACGGGTCTGCGGCAGGCGAAACACCACCGATATCGCTGCACACCGAACGCATGCCGAATCGACCGGCGAGAAACAGCGAGGCGCCGCCTTCGGTTGCACCGAGCTCCAGCGCCTCGACCGGCGTCGGAACCATTGCGGCGATCGTGTTTTCCCAGTGCGTGAATGCGCGCGTCCAGGTTGGGATGTCCCAGCGGATGGCCTCGTTCGGCAACACGTAGGCAGATCCAGCGACACCACCCGTGCGTTCAGTCTTCGTCGAGTCGGTCATCGGGTACCGGGTTCCTTCTTTGAGAACAGGTAACTGATCGTTCCGTATCCGTAGCTGAGATGGAAGCCCATGATCACGAACGGCACGAGAAAACGTGCCGGCCCTTTTGTTCGGGTCTTCGTCGCGAGCGTTTCCTTTGTCCCGAGAGCGAAGTGGGTTCCGATCGCCCCGACGATTCCGAGGAACCCCAAACGGCGAAGCGAACCTCGACCGAGGGTGCTGACCGTCGTCGCGCTGAGAAGACCGACAACGAACGCCGACGGCACGAAATGACGGATGCGTAGGCCCGAGAGTCCGAGTGCGATCATCTTGGCGTTCCACCATCCATTCCGTCGGCCGTACGCCATGAGCTTCTTGACGGTGCCGACCGGATAATAGGACGCACTTGTTCGGTCCGTGATACGGAGTTCGACACCTCGTTCTATGAGGCGGCCATTCATCTCGTTGTCTTCATTGCGGTGCAGCCGTTCGTCGTAACCGCCTGCCTCACGAAGCTCCGACACTCGGATAACTGGGAACGGGATGTTGTCGACGGTTCCGGCGCCCTGGGTCCGAAAGGACGTCTTGGACGACCCGAAGGGATTCGTAAGTACATCTACGGTCAGGTCGCCTTGGAACGAGCCGTTCGACAATGTACGGATGACACCTCCGCAGGCAACTCGATCAGGGGAAGAGCGAATCACCGAGAGGCATTCACGAATGTAGTTGGGCTCGTAAGAGGCATGTGCACCGAAGAGGCAGAAGAATTCGCCCCTTGCCTCCCGTATTCCGATATTGAACGCGTAGGGGCTGCGTCGCTTCGGGTTGTCGAGGCACCGAATTTGTCGATTTGGTTGACGACAGGATTGCGCGGCAGCGGCGATCCTCTCCCGCGTTTTATCTGTGGACATGCCATCGATGAGGAGCACCTCCATCGAGTCCTGTATGTCTTGAGCCAAGATGCTGCGAATGAGCTCATCGACATGGTTCTCCTCATTCAGGACAGCAACTATCACCGACACCACGGGCAGAGCCTGGTCCGGAGAAGCAGCGAAAGAACCTGAAAGAGTTGCTGCGCGAGGGGGGGAGTTGTGGTTCAAAGAGAGTCCAAAACTAGTACAGGGTCTGAGTTCGGTCGACGGGTCAGCTGAGAGCGCGTTCGGAGCGGTTCACCATCAAACGACCCGAAGGTAGGCAAATGCATCCGTGTGGTTCGGGTTCGGTACGTCGATCCACTTGGTCCCATCGAAGTTTTGCAACTCGCCGTCTTCCCAACGTGTTCCGGGTCCCCATGCCGGGAGAAC
Organism: Acidimicrobiia bacterium; assembly: GCA_031418035.1. GTDB lineage: Bacteria > Actinomycetota > Acidimicrobiia > Acidimicrobiales > JANYDT01 > JANOYY01. The sequence goes on along the minus strand of JANOWU010000312.1, from coordinate 18,994 downwards.
GCTGCCCTGCAAAACCGTAAGTGGTCGCATGATTTCCGGTGCGTAGGAACCAGATCCCGCCCGATCAAATTCGATGTAGTAAGCCCCCGGAGTGAGAACGGTGGGGGGGAGCGAGGCGCTGAGTGACAAACCGTTGTCACTCCCTCGTATTCCCGTCACGTACCCCGTTGAGAGTGGGCCGGGCACATTGAACGCGATGTCAGCGGTGGCCAAGATCGCGTCGTCGCTCTTGCGTCGGACGTTGAAGCGTGCGGTGCCCGAAGTCACAGGATTGATGCGTACGCCGATCTGATCGATGGTGAGTGGCGTGGTCACGTTGAAAGTCTGGCGTGTCTTCGTGACTCCGTTGGTTAGCGGCGACCATGCGCCGTAGTGGGGTGAACCGGGCGTGACGTTGCCGAGGAGAGCAAGGATGTAGCCGTTGCCGGATTCCTTCGCGTTGCCGTACTTGTATTGCACGACAGGCACGTTGCTGTAGAACTCCGCCCCCGCATTCCAGCAGTCATTGTTTGCCGGAGATCGGGGGTTCGCCGTGCATGATCGCCACGTGTTCCCGGTTTCGTGCAGTTTGAGGGGGTTTGACCGTCCGCGGAAGCGCGAGTCATTGCCCGTGGACGAAAGGACAGGTTGCTGTGCGCGTCCGTTGAAGGGGTCACTGATGCCGCGCAGCGATAGTTGGTTGAGTCCGTACCAATTCGACGAAGCGTTGGGATGCGGGTTCGTCCAAACTGCGTGATAGATCGATCCCGCAACGACGTTGGGCGCAGGGCTGAGGGCGAAGGGTCCCTGCCAGGAGCCCTGGTCGTTTCCGGGCTGGGTGAAGTATCCCGAGCCGTTCATCGGCTGGGTCCAGGTGAACGAACCCAACGATGGGCCGGTCGGCTGGTTGGTCGCCGGATCGTCGGCGTAGACGTCCAACTGGATCGTGCCGCCGTGGCCGGCGGAGTAGCAGAGGTCCTCGTTGGTGGTTGCCGGACACGCGGCGTACACCGTTGGATTGTTCCCGACGATTTCGGCACTTATCGAGACCAGTGTGCTGGTCTCCGTGGCGGTGAATACGTAGTCGACGTCACTGTGATCGGTCACCTGAAGACGCGATCGAGCGTCTCCAGCCCATGGCAGGCCGATCACCGATGCCCCCCCCGCATGTGGCGTGAGGAGGCGCACCGGCGGAACCGATGTGGTTGTGGACGTCGTCGGTGGTGTGGTTGTTGCCGGTGGTGTGGTTGTTGTCGGGGTCGTGGTTGTTGGAGTGGTCGTTGTCGGGGTGGTGGTGGTCGTCGTGGTAGTCGGAGTCGTCGTAGTCGTAGTCGGGGTCGTGGTTGTTGGAGTCGTCGTAGTCGGGGTCGTGGTTGTCGTCGTCGCCGGCTTCCGTTTCGTTGGCTGCGTTGTCGTCGGTCGTGCTGTGGCCGTAGCCGGGTTTGTCGACGTCGACGTGTCAGATGGCGCCAGCTGCGGGCTTGTGCCTCCGGTGGTCGCCGAGTCCGTCGCTATGCCCGATATCGCTGCTGGGATCGGCGTACTCGCGGCGCTACCCGGTGTCTCCGGAATACCGAGAACGGATCCGGTAGAAGCGTTGAGGGAAGGCGAACCCGACGGAGTGTCTTGGGTACGTGCCGTGGCATCGTTTCCGACGGGGGCGAATGCGAGCTCCGACGGAACGACCGAAGGTATGGAACGCACCGTTGCGCGGGGCGTATTCGCTACCGCGTTCTTGCGGGCCTTCACCTTTGGCACGCATGTTGTGCTCCAGACCTTGATGGACCGTCTCGTTTGTCCGGTGCCAACGACCTTTGTTCGGAGGACTCTTTTACGTTTTCCGTCGATGAACTTTCCTGGTCGGGTTTTCGAGGCGAGCTTGCACGTGGAGCGATTCGCTGCTTCTGCGTGACGCTCGAAGCTGACGATGGATGAAACGGTGAGGGTGAGCATGGAGATCGTGGCTACAACAGCGGCAATGGCGGTGAGGCGCGAACGTGAAGATTGGGACGTTTGAAGGTTCGTCATGATGGGTCCTTCGACCTATGAACATGACGCCTTAACCCCTAGATGGGTGAAACGCCCGATCCAACCAGATCGGGCGAACGCTCCCGCAGGGTGTTTCGTTGGGAGTCCGCAAATGCGCCCGAGCGGACCTCGCGCACTTCCGCTGCGAGGAGCGCAAGTGCAAAGAAGGTGATCTTCTTCAGCTCCAGACTGAGCGCCATGGTCGACGTCAGATACATGATGAGCAGGGATCGGACCCGAACTTGGCGGACCAGGGGCAACAGGCGTGACCGCCGCCAAATCAGGACGAAAGGTGCGATTGAAATGGCGAGGCCAATGAGTCCCTGCTCGACCATTTCGTTCAGCAGCGTGTTGTGCGCGACGAGAGGACGCGAGAGTTCGTCTCGAACGGCATCGCCGTAGGCGCCGATCCCAACCCCGTGGAGAGGTCGTTCCTGCCAGGCATGGATGCCTGCCACCCAGATCTGCACCCGAAGCTTGGAGGTGGCCTGGTTTCCGTCGAAGCTGGTCGACATTCGAACTTTGGTGCTCGCGGGGAGAAAGGACCAGACGACGACACCGATCAGGCCGGCGAGGATCACGGTTCCGATGAACTTCACCAGTTCGCGTCGCATTTTGACGGCGCCGAGGTAGAGCGCCACGGCCGTCGGTGCCAATACCGACGAGCCTCGCGATCCCGTGAGCAGCGCCGCAAAGAACATGAGACCGATGGAGCCAACGGCCACCATGCGTCCGCGTCGACCAAGAAGTTCCCACGCCCCCCAATACATCAGGACTGCACCGACCGCCAACAGGGTGGCGATGTGGTTCGGGTCCTCGCCGCCGACGGTGAAACGGGCGATTTCGCCGGTGTTGTCGACCGTGGCCTCGACGCCGATTCCGTATCCCAGATACGACACGTTGTTGAGCCAGTTCGAGATCACGATCACCGACGCGATCGATGCACCGATGCCGTAGGCAAGGGCGAGTCTGGCCCGTTGTCGGGTGCTGTTGGCAACCTGACACAGCACCACGCCGAAAAGTGCCACCTGCAAGAGAAGTTGCACGCGAGCGTTGGCCTCTGGCCGATTCGACGACCACGACGAGGAAAGGATTAGCCACGACACGTGCAGAAAGAGGACGAATCCGAATGGTCTGGTGTCTTCGAATCGTCGACGGCGGGCGAACATCAGAATGAACGCCACGATCAGAACGCCCGTGGCCAACTTCGGGAGAGATCCCAAGCCGGAGAAGGTAACGGCGGCTTCGAGAGGAATCAGGAGCGAGACGAGTTCCGCCAGGCGTACGACGGGGGTTCCCCAGCCTGGATCGTAACGTCGGCGAAACATAGGATTCCAGTGAACCACAGAGCGTGGGTCACATCAATCTTCAATCACGGAAAGTGATCTTTTCGGTGGTGGTGAACGGCGATCGTGGCCAAGGGCGAAAACCTTCTCCCCGAAACCCTGAGAGGATACGGCCAAATGACCTGTTGAACTACTGTCTCATTCCGTGGTTGAATCTCCACCGAACAACTACACAGAGTGTTCGTTCACTTCTGAAGAGGGCTGTACGTGACCATCCAACGACCTGAAAACTTCGCTGCTCGAGAGGTGAACGAAGCACCGACGCGAGAGGCACGCGACTACATGGCGTTCCTGTGGCGTCGTCGCTGGCCGATTTTCGTTGCGTTTCAGATCGGCCTCGTCCTCGCTCTTGCCCTCCTTGCCTCTCGTCCAACGGAGTATCGCACCGTTGCGACGCTGCTTCGCCAGCAGCGAATCATCGAAACCCAGGGATCGCAGTTCTCTCCCCGTGATTACAACGGCGGCAGTATGGAGACAGAACTTCGCCTCATTCGTAGCGAAGTCATCGCCAGTCGAGTCCGCGAGAAAATCGGTGGTGCTTCGGTGTTCACCGACTCGCCCGAGAAAACGGACCTGATGCGGATCTACGCCCGCTCGACTGATCCTCGGCGCGCCGCGCTTGTGGCCAACACCTATGCCGCGGAGTACGTCGCCTACCGCAAGGAATCGGTCGTCGCAGAATTCACGAGCACGATCACGCAATTGGAGGAACAGGTCACAAAGTCGCAGGAGAAACTTGCTGATCTCGATGCACGGATCTCCATTCTTCCGAACGGCTCGGAACGAAAGTTCTCCACCACCGCCCAACGCACCGGAGTACTCGAAGACATCGCGAAGTTGAACGACGTGGTTTCGGGTCTCAAGGTCGACTCCGCGCTGGCCACCGGCGGCGTGCGTCTTGTGGAAACGGCCAATCCTCCCGCCGCCCCGTACAGTCAGTCGCGTCTCCAGATGGCCATCCTCGGTATCATTGCCGGTGCGCTGCTGGCCGCAATCGCCGCTGCCCTCGTCGAGCTCTTTGATGATCGCCTGCAGAGCGCGTCCGACATTGCAAAACGAACCGATGTCGCAATACTCGGCTCGATTCCCAAGGTCTCGTCCTGGCGAAACGCCGACGTCCCGCAGTTGTTTGCCCAGGGTGACCGGAGCCTGGGTGCCGGCGAGGCCTACCGAGAGGTGCGCGTCGCCGTGGAGCACCTGATTGCCCGAACCGGGGCAAACATCATTCAGGTGACCTCGCCCACCCAGCAGGTCGGAAAGACCACGACGGTCGTGAACCTCGGCATGATCCTCGGCTGGTCTGGCAAACCCGTCACCATCGTCGATCTCGACATTCGTTCGCCAAAGGTATGTCTGGCGCTGAACATGCCGGCCGGCTTGCCCGGGTTCTGCGACGTCGTGATCGGGAACGCGAACCTCGATGATGTGATCTTCCAGAGTTCGATCGGGTCGCTCTCCGTCGTGCCCTCCGGGCACATCGACGCAGATCCCTCCGAGATCGTCACGTCGAACGAGTCACGGTCGCTCCTTCGTCGGCTTTCCACGATGTCGTCGCCGGTTCTCGTCGACGGCGGTGCCCTCAAGCCGTACTCCGACGCGCTTTCCATCTGCGGCGCAGCCGACCTGGTTATCCTCGTCGTGCGCGCAGGACGTACGTCGGCTCGTCAGCTCGAAACGTCGATCAACTCGATCCACAGCGCCGGCGGCGTCATGGCCGGCATCGTTATCACCGGTGCGACAGAGCTTCCCCGTTGGACCCGATTGTCGAGCAGCCGGCGCCCGTCGCCGTCCGGTCGAGCCATACCAACCAATAAGACTCCGTCACTGCAAGAAGCGTCGCGCTAATGCGCCGTGGTGACGCATGTCTGAGATCGTGAAGGGTCGCAAACGCGTAAGCATCGTTTCGTTCTACGCCCCTCCTGCGGTGGGTTCGGCACATACGTTTGTAGCAAACCTTGTCGGGCTCCTTGCGACCACAGCCGACGTCACCTTGATCGGTTCGGAACCGGCGTCGACCCCGACGCTGCGCCTCGGATCCGCCGACGTGGAGTATCGAAGCGTTCCCTTTGTCACGCTCGAGGAGCGGCTGAAAAACCGCATCCGCAGAGATCGGAAGTCTTCGTCGACGCCAGGGGTCACGAAGGCCATTGAAGCTCCTGCGTCGATGGGGATGTTCGCTAGGGCGAAAGCGGCCATCTGGTACTCCATCATTCCCGACCGTCAGGTCATGTGGGCACGAGCGGCCACCCTGGAGCTCGTGCGCCAGCGCAAGAATCCCCCCGACCACATCATCGGTGTCTTCCGTCCCTCATCGTCGCTGATCGCCGCGATGCTCGGCGCAAAACTGATGCGGGTTCCGTGGACGGCAATCCTCATGGATCCCTGGTCCGAAATGGAGTCGTCGTTCGAGCTTCGACCCTCACCGCTCAAGCGCATCGATGCGCTCATCGATCAGTTCGTGTTGTCCCGGGCGACGAACGTGGTTGCGGTGACGAAGGAGTATCAGACGCGTTTGCGGGGACGAGGACTGAAGAACGTCTTGTGGTGTCCAACGATCCCAGAGGTATCGGCTCTTCTCGCCGCGAATCCAATTCCGCCCGAGCGACCCGAGGTCACGAACCTGTTGTACTGCGGCAGCTTGTACGGCGACCTTCGTGACTACCGGGCCCTCGTCGACGGACTGGTGGAGGCCAACCGGAACGAAAAGCGATTTCACCTGACCGTTGCGGGTCAGGCACTCGAGCCGCTCCTTGCCTACGCCCATGAACGCGACATTGCCGACTGCGTGACCTCCCTCGGGACGATCCCGTGGACCGAGGCAACCGGCCGCATGAAGGGCCCCGTCATCAACGTGATTCTGCTGTGGAATGGGCCAGAGCGATTCATGATCCCGAGCAAGCTCTTCGAGTGCCTGGTCGCCGGTCGGCCGATACTGGCAGTCGGCCCGTACGACGATCCGGTTGTCGGACACCTGCCAACGGATCTATCCGTGTGTGCACATACCTCTTCGGAAATCGCCATCGGCCTGGAGCACCTCGCTCCGCTTTGCCGAAACGATGCGAGTCCACGAACCGACTTTTTCGAAACCTGCCAAAGCGAGTTCAATCGCCTGCCACAAAGACTGGGACTTCAAACGTGACCACCACTACGACACGACCAAGCATTGCCATGGTCGTTCCGACATACCTTCGCGACGACCTGCTCAAGGAGTGCCTCGACAGTGTGGTGGCGCAAACCGACTCCGACGTAACGGTGTACATCGGAGACAACGGGGCATCAGACGACACCGAGGCGGTGGTCAAAGCCTACGGAGATCGCTTCGTCTACAAACGATGGCCGTCGAATCTTGGGGCGCCCGGCAACTACGCACAGCTCGTTCTCGAAGCAACGGAGGACTACATCGTCTGCCTTCACGACGACAACGCCCTGTTGCCGAACTTCGTGACAACGGTGCGCGGCATCGTCTCCACAGAACCCGACATCGACATTGTGTTCTCGGGATTTGACCTGATCGACGGCGAAAGCAACGTGATTCAATCGTCGGAACTCTCCCGGCTTTCGTTCCGGTCCAATCTTCCCGCTGGTCGCCTCAAGCTCGGGCGCCGGACTCGCTCATATCTGATGCTCGTTCGCCAGGCGTTTCAGCCTGGGGTGCCCTGCTTGATTCGACGAACGGTGTTACAACCGCACGTCGCACGGGCTGCTGAGTCGATTACCTACGACTACCACCTCATGGCGGCGCTCGGGCTCTCTAAGGCCACAATGTTCTACGTTCCCGAGTCAATGGTGTTGAGCCGGGTCCACACGCGTTCCTACACGCAAAGCGTCGGGTGGATTCCGGATCGACTCGCCGAGACTCGACGACTCGGAACCGAGAGCGCGAATCGTTTCGATCGAGCGTTGCTGAAGGTGCTTGCGCTTCGCGATGTGCTGCTTCTGCGCTACGCGAAGAATCCGGCGATCAAAGTTGCGTTCAAGACTTTGGACGCATCGCTCTTCCGATGGTCCGACCTGCCGTTGAAGGTGTTGGTTCGTCGAGCTGGCTAGCAGTTCTCTGATCACGCAGCAGTGACCGGCGCGAGGAGGTTCGCGTCGAGGAGTGCGTCGGCAGCTTCGCGAACGGTGGCAAACGCCAGGCCCGATCGTTCGGCGATCGACAGAAGATCAGTTCGACCATCGCTCTGGTTCAGCACCCAGAGCACGGCCATTTCCGCCGACTTTCGATCGACAGCTCCACCGATGGATCGATAAAGGCCCCGGCGTCCGAGCTGGGGTTCACCGAACGGCTCCAAGTTCTGATACGTCTGGTTTCCCTCGAGGACGGCGAGGGCATCGACAAGGATGCCGTACGACTGCGCCAGCGACTCGTCGGAGACGAACTCGAGATTGTCGGCGGAGGTGTGATACTCCGGATACTCGCCATGGACGCCTCGTCCGAAGCGGCCGACGGAAAGCGAGAACCCCGGCGAGGTGAACTGGCGTTCGTCGTAGCCGTACGGGTAGTACTCCAACGTGTGATGGTCACCATTGCGGGCAAGCACGTGGAGCATCGTGCGGTCGATCTCGTCGGTACCGTTCCGCGTCTTCTTCCAGCCGGGGAGATGTGAGTCGCCAAGACCCGTCATGACGATGCCATGTCTGATTCGGGACAGGTTGTCGCGGTTGCGTTCCAACCAGGAGAGCGAACCGATCGTTCCCGGGATGAACAGCAGACGATACGTGTACCTGCGATTGGCGACCCTCTGAAGGTGATCGCCCAGCGCCGTGAGCATCGCGATCCCGGTGAGATTGTCATTGGCCAGAGACGGATGACAAACGTGGGTCGTCAGGAGGATCTCGTCGGTCGACGAGCCAGGGATGACGACTTCGCCATACGACAGGCTTCCTTCAGTAAGTGCACTGTCTATCTGAACTTCGTAGCGATCGTCGGTAAGCGTCTTTCGCTGTGCGTCGGTGAGACAGAAGCCCCAGTTCTCGTTGTAGTACGACGTGACGTAGGGGATAGATGTCGGTCGATCAGGCAGCGAGTGGAGATGGGCCTGTAGCTCGTCTGTCGAAACGACTCCGGCAAACGGCGTGCTGTAGTTCACGACGTGGAGATTGCTCTCGGCGAAGTCGACGAGGACGCGTCCACTCAGGTCTTTGATCCACGCGCTGCGAACATTCCATTCGCGCGGCACTACCCAGTCGAGCGCCTTCGATCCACTGGGTACCTCGTGAATCGTGAGGGGCAGCACTTGCGCGATGTCACGTAGCGTCGAGCGCAGGCCTTCGCCGGTGATGCTGCGACAGTAGGGGTAGAGCTTGACCATGAGGTCGCGCATCGCCGTGACGGGTGCGAGACCCGAAGAGTCATCGGCGCTCATGGGACCGTCGGTCGTTGTTGGCCGTACCATGTCGTCAAGTGGGGTTGCGCTTCAGCAAAGGCAATTGCGTTGCGGTCGCGCTCGGAGATCTCCGGGTCAACGGTGAGCCAGGTCACGCCGAGATCAGCGTTGTTGTACTGGATGGCGTAGTCGAGCTCGGGAGCGTACGACGCATTCATACGGTAATGAATATCGGCGGTGTCGCTCAAGACCTCGAAGCCGTGAGCGAATCCGGCGGGTATGAACAGCTGATGGTGGGTCTCGTCGTCGAGGATGAACGACTCCCACGACATGAAGGTGTCCGACCACGGGCGCATATCGACAATCACGTCGCGGATGCGACCGTGCGCGCACCGAACGAGCTTTGCCTCGCTCAAGTGTTTCCTCCCGTGCAACCCGCGCAAGACGCCAGCCCGGGAGCGTGATTGGCTCTCTTGGACGATCGTTCGCGAGTCGAAGCCGATCTCGTTGGCCAACAGGTCGCGGTCGAGAACTCGAACGAAGAAACCCCGGCTATCGAGATGTACGGGGTACTCGAGGACGAATGCATCGTCGAGAGTGGTGGGAACTGCCTTCATCGTTCGACGCGAAGCACTATGTCCAGCGAAGATCGACGCTGAGGCGGCCACCATCACGCAGAAGTTGAATCTGCTGAAGTCGTGTGAACTTCGGCCCGGTGAGATCCTCGAGGGTCAGACCGTTCTCGATATAGCTTTCGAGGAGCTGCTGGGCGCCGGTCTTTACGGTCCACTGGGCTTTGAAGCCGGGCACCTTGGCGGCCAACTTGTCGAAGCTCACTCGGTAGTCGCGAAGATCGGGGGCGGCCCCGTCGGCAAAGGTGATGGTCGAGCCTTTGACCGTGTCCATGACGATTTGCGCGACGTCGCGAATCTGATAGTTCTCGCCGGGTCCACCGATGTTGAAAGCTTCGTTGTGAACGGCCTCGCGTGGCGCTTCCATGATGGCGAGGAATGCTCGGGCGATGTCTTCGACGTGGACGAGGGGACGCCACGGTGTGCCGTCGCTCTGGAGACGGACTTCGCCGATTGTGTGGGCGAATCCGACGAGGTTGTTCACGACGATGTCGCCCCGAAGTCGTGGCGATGCGCCGTAGGCAGTTGCGTTGCGGAGATACGTTGGGGAGAAGTTGTCGTCGGCCAACGGTGCGATTGCCTGTTCGGCAAAGACCTTTGATTCGCCGTACGGGGTCACCGGGGAGAACGTGCCGTTCTCGTCGACCTCCTCGTCGCCGCCTTTGCCGTACAGCGAACAAGACGACGAAAAGAGGTATCGCGGAACGCCGGCTTCCTTGGCCATTCGTGCCACGTGAACGGATGCGTTCTGGTTGACGTCGTAGGTGATCTGGGGATTGAGATGGCCAATCGGGTCGTTCGAGATGGCCGCCAGATGGATGACGCAATCCGCACCCTGCAGGTCGTCGACCGTGACATCGCGCATGTCTCGATCGATCGACGGCACAGCCGTGACCGGAGAGAGGTCGCAACCGCGATACCAACCGGCATCGATACCAACGACCTCGTGTCCGGCCTCCAGAAACAGAGGAACCAACACGGCCCCGACGTACCCTTCGTGCCCAGTTACAACAACCTTCATGTGAAGTCTCTCTCAGTTTGCTCTACGGAATGTTTCAGCGGATACTGCACAGGCGAGTGACGGGTGTAGGTATGTACACCTAGGATCGCGAACTCGACGCTGCGTCTTCGGGGACGTCGTCGGCCGTGATTGCGACGCCACGCCAATCCGTGTCGTCATCTTTGCCCATCAACTGTTGCGCAGCGCGGCGACCGCCGAGCACGCATGTGTCGCTCATCAGGTACTTCCACTCCGAGTATCGGCCGACACGGATGACGCCCTGCTTGTCCAGCCACGAGTTCACTTCGCGGATGGCACCCTTGCGGTTCAAGTCGTACACGATCTGTCCGGTCGGAACGAGGCGGATGTCTTTGCGCTCGATGAACGTCTCGTTCTCGATAAGGCCGAACTCGATGAGTTCGGCAGTTACTCGTCGCTGAACCTCGTCCTGCGGGGGCAGGGACTTCCACTTGGAACCGTAGACCTCGACCTGAATGCCCGTCTTTCCAGCCGGGGCGTTGGACTCTGCGAACTTCTCCGTGACACTAATACGTACGCTTAACTTGTCTTCGTCGTAGACGTAAACCCACAGCTCTTCGCGCTTCGGCGGATGGTTCACGTGGAAGTCCAAGCGGTAGAAGATGCTCGACGTCAGAGTCTGACCAGCGGTACGGAGGTCATCGGTTGCGTCTTCGAGCATCGGGATCAGGTGCTGGAGGTGCGCGGATGAAACGAGTCGGTCGTACGTCACTTCCGTCCCGTCGCTGAAGCGAAGCCATCGCTTCGAAAAGTTCGCCGCAACGAGTTGCTTGTTGTAGCGAATGTTGGCCCCTTGCGCGAGCTTGTGGCAGTACGCCCAGAATCCGCCGTTCTTGGGGTAACGCGACGAACGCGAGTTGACGTAGTACATCGTTTCCGGGAGCGCCTGGTGGTAGGAGTTGACGACGTCGTCTTTCTCGGGACGAAGGATTCGCATGCCGATCCAATCGACATCCATGTTCTTCGGCTCACACGTCCAGTACTTACGCGTGTACGCCGCAGGGAAGGTGTCGGCGAACACGGGGCCCATCGCCTGGTGGAGCCACTGCTCGTAGTTCTTCGGTGGTTCGTGCTCGCGCTGGGTGTAGTCCAAGAAGCTGTCGAGGCAACGCTTGCGGAGCGGCTCGGGAATCTGCCAGAGGCTGGTCTGGGCCGGGTGATCTATCCAGCTTCCCTGGTACCAGTTCACGGCCTTGATGTAGAGATCGATGTATTCACCGTCGACGAGGTCGGAGAAGAGCGTCTTGATGTACTCATTGGACGTGAAGGAGATGTGTGGTCCGTCGTCCCAGGTGAATCCGTCCACGGTTTCGGAATGGACGTGTCCGCCATGGTGCGATTTCGCCTCGAAGATGACCGCATCGCTGGGGTGACCCAAATGGTACGAGGTGCTGAGTCCCGAGAGCCCAGCGCCCAAGATCGCAATTTTCACATGTTCAGCCAACGTCTTTTCTCCTTGAATGTCGCAACTGCTCGTCGCGTTGCGGTTCGATGTGGTGCTGCGTTTTGCTCGTGCTTTTCACCGCCCACCGAACATCGGACGTTCTCGGTGGTCGGTTGAGCGACTTTTTTCGGCGGCTTTGAACGCGGATTCACCAAATTATCACGCAGAGTGATTACTCTTTTCGACTGCCACCACGCAGAGAGCATACTGGCCGTATGCTTTAAGTCGGCGCTGGATGCGGCCGATGTGCCAGTTACGAAATTTCAACCCTATCGAGGCCTTCATGTCTTCACCGTCCACCCAAACCCCCTCATCGGCGACCGCAGAAAACCTTGCGACCTGTCGGTTCTGTGACGCCCCGCTCTCCCAAACGCTGGTCAACCTTGGGATGAGTCCGCTGTGCGAGAGCTTCCGCACCGCCGAGCAGCTCAACGCCGTGGAACACTTCTTCCCGCTGCATCCGAAGGTCTGCGAATCCTGTTTCCTGGTCCAGGTCCCGTCGTTCGTGCCCGTCGAAGAGATCTTTCGTGAGTACGCTTACTACTCCTCGTACTCGACCAGCTGGCTGGACCACGCGAAGAACTACGTCGAAGGCATTACGGCTCGCCTCGGACTGGGGGCAGATTCCTTCGTCAGTGAGTTGGCGTCGAACGACGGCTACCTTCTCCAGTACTTCGTGGGAAAAGGCCCGAAGGTCCTGGGCATAGAACCGTCTTTCAACTGCGCCAAAGATGCCGAGGAGCGAGGCGTTCGCACCCTCACGGAGTTCTTCGGGACAGAGCTTGCCGAAAAGCTCGTTCCAACGGAGGGACAGGCAGACCTCATCATCGGCAACAACGTGCTGGCCCAGGTGCCGAACCTCAACGACTTCGTGAAAGGCATGGCAATCTTCCTGAAACCCACCGGCACCATCACGATGGAATGGCCACATCTGCTTCAGCTGATGGTGCAGAACCAGTTCGACACGATCTACCACGAACACTACGGCTACTTCTCGCTCCTCTCGGCCGAAAAGATCTTCGCGGCGCAGGGCCTGCGAATCTACGACGTGGAAGAACTCGGCACACACGGTGGATCACTTCGTATGTACGCATGTCATGCCGACAACAAGGCCCTCGTAGAGAGCGACAGCATCCGCAAGGTGCGAGCAGACGAGAAGGCGCTCGGCCTCGACACCATGGCGGCCTACGACAGTTACACCGCCAAGGTCGAGAAGGTGAAGCACGATGCACTCGACTTCTTGATCAAGGCCAAGCGCGACGGCAAGAAGGTTGTCGGCTACGGAGCACCGGGCAAAGGCAACACCCTGTTGAATTACTGCGGCATTCGTACGGACCTCCTCGACTTCACGGTCGACCGAAACCCCTACAAGCATGGCATGTACACGCCCGGGACAAACATCCCGATCCTCACGCCCGAAGCGCTCGATGAGGCCAAGCCGGACTACGTCTTCATCCTGCCCTGGAATCTCAAGACCGAAATCGTGAAGCAACTCGCCCACATCTCCGCATGGGGCGGCAAATGCGTGGTGCCGATTCCGCATCTCGAAATCATCGACCCGGCAACGACAGGGGCCTAGACCACATGAAGGTTGTCCTCTTCTGCGGCGGCATGGGCCTGCGGCTCAAGGAACACTCCGACACGGTTCCCAAACCGATGGTCCCGATCGGGTACCGTCCTGTGCTCTGGTACGTGATGCGGTACTACGCGCACCACGGACATACCGAGTTCATCCTGTGCCTCGGTCACCAGTCCCACGCGATAAAGGAATACTTCCGCAACTACGACGAGACCTTGACCAATGACTTCGTTCTCGATGCCAACGGCGTCGAACTGCTGGGCTCAGACATTCAGGACTGGAAGATCACCTTCGTCGACACCGGTCTCAAGGCAAACATCGGGCAGCGGCTGATGGCAGTACGCAAGTACATCGGTGACGACGAGATATTTCTCGCCAACTACGCAGACGTACTGACCGACGCGGACTTGAACATGGTCACGTCACAGCTCAGCGACTCGTCCATGGTTGCTGCAATGCTCGCCGTTCAACCGAACTACAGCTTCCATGTCGTTCGCTGGACCGACGATGACAAGCCCCAGGTGTCCGAGATCGGCGACGTACATACCTCCGAGACCTGGATCAACGGCGGCTACTTTGCCTTTCGCAACGAGATCTTCGACTACATCGAGGACGGCGACGAACTCGTTGTCGAACCGTTCCAGCGGTTGATCGACAAGCAGGCACTCGCCGGAGTCCGACACCGAGGATTCTGGGCGCCGATGGACACGTTGAAAGAGAAGCTCATGCTGGACCGAATGTATGAATCCGGCGTTCGTCCATGGTGTGTGTGGGAGAAAGACCGCTAACACTCGCGTCTCTCACTCGCCATGTTCGGACTCTCCCTCAAACCATCAACCGGTCCGCTTCGGGTTTTGGCCCTCGGCGCGCATTCTGATGACATCGAAATCGGGTGCGGCGCAACCTTGCTCGCGCTCGGGTCGCAACACGAACAGATCGAGTTGTGCTGGGCGGTGGCCACCGGCGACGAAACACGCGAGATCGAGGCACGATCGAGTGCCGCCGACTTCGCCGGCAAACATAGGTACACATGCCTCTTCGGTGGGCTACGCGAGAGCTACCTTCCCGCGCAATGGGAAACCGCAAAGCAGTTTGTTCATAGCGTTGCCGCGCAATTCGACCCACACATCGTGTTCACCCACGCTCTCCACGATCAACACCAAGACCATCGCACGCTCGCCGAACTGGTACCGAATGCCTTCCGCAATCATCTCGTACTCGGTTTCGAAATCCCGAAGTACGAAGGCGACCTACGGCCACCGAATGTGTTCTTCGAGGTCTCCAAAGACGACGCGAAACGCAAAGTCGAACTGCTCCATAAACACTTTCCTAGCCAGGCCACCAAGTACTGGTTCGACGAGCAAATGTTCCTCGGGCTGATGCGAATTCGCGGCGTCGAGGCCCGAGCCGAAAGCGGCTTCGCAGAAGGCTTTCACGCGACCAAGGTGGTCCTGGCTCCCTAGACTGCTTCGAGCTGCTTCACGCCGAGGAACATCAGGGAACCGTCGGTGTTCGCGGTAAACGTCAGGCCAGCCTTTTCGAACGCCGACTCATAATCAGTCTGCTCGAAGAGACCCAAGATGTGGTCTTCAACGTAATGCTCGACGCCGTTGGAGTCGCCGACCATATGGTGGAATTCCAGAACAGCGCACCCATGCTCGATGCGATTCGTATTCATACGTACGACCTTGAGATCTGGCGTGTCGACGAAGCGCGCATGCGTCGTGTTGGGAACATACTGGTGAGCGAAGATCCAAGGCTCGATGATCAATCGGCCGCCGGGACGCAGGTGCTGCGCCATAGAGTCGATGGCCGACTCGAGGCGTTGTGTCGTTGCGCAGTACCCGATCGAACCGAACAAGCACGAAACCACGTCGAACATCTCGCCGATCTCAAAGGACACCATGTCACCGACCCGAACGTCGACACCGGCAACGCGCTCTTTGGCCAACGCGACCATTGATTCGGCAAAGTCGATGCCCACAAATCGGTCGTAGTGAGGGAGGAGAAAGGGAATGTGACGTCCGGTGCCGCAGGCGATTTCCAGCCACGAGCGACCGGAACCCCCGGGGTCGGCGAGCGCCCGAGCGCGAGCCGCTTCCGCGGCATAGTCCTTCAGCGCGTAGATAGCGTCGTACACCTCAGCGGACCGAGAAAATGACGTGGCGCTCATGTATCGACAACCTCCTAGGAAGACGCGTGTTTCATCGACGGATGAAGGAGTCTTCTGAAGCTTCTCCCGCGGCGAACTGCCCAGCGTGAAAGCTAACGGCAAACGTAGATGCAGTTCGACGGGTCGGCTTCGATGTCGTGTACGGAGACATCGTGGAAGCCCGCGTCGTTGAGCATTGAGGTCGCAACCTGTTTGCCCCATGCGGTTCCTAGGCCGGCGCCGCCGAGCGCCAGCGAGACCTGCATGCAATGGAAGAGGCTGGTTCCGTAGATGATGACGTTGCCGGCCTCTCCGATGTTGTCTTCGAGGTTCGACGACGCGCGAATGTCGACCATGAAGAACTCGCCGCCGACTCGGAGCGCGTTGCGAATCTGGGCAAGCACGCCGGCCGGATCGGCCTGATCGTGAATCGCATCGAATGCAAACACGACATCGAACGCATCGCGGGGCAACGACGCCACATCGGCGACCTTGAATCGGACGTTCGCGAGTCCCATCGAACTGGCCTCGTCAGTGGCCAGCGCGATCGCTTCGTCGGAGAAGTCATATCCAATGAACGTGGAGTTGGGAAAGGCTTGGGCCATGAGGTTCAGGCAATGTCCGGTGCCACAGCCAACGTCGGCAACCTCGCAGCCGTTGCGGAGCCGCTCGGGCAGGCCGGGTGAGGTCGGCAGGTAGCTGTTCACGAGCAGTGCGTCGTAGCGTGCTCGGCCGACCCGATCCATCGCGTGGGTGAAATGGGGCCGGTAGCGTTCGTAGGGGACACCGCCGCCACTGCGCATCGCCTCGATGACGTCGTCGGCACGAGGGGCGAGGCCGACCACGAGTCCGGCCACGGGCGCCAGGTTCGTATATCGCTCACCGGTGAGCCACAGGGCGTGCTCCGGGGGCAGCGTGAAGGTTTGGGCGGCGGCGTCGAAGTTCAGGACCCCGGCTACGGCAAGGCCGCTCGCCCACTCGCGAACGTGGCGGGGCGCAAGATCAGCGACGTGAGCGAGCTCCTCTGCGGTCTTCGGCCCCGCGCTCGCGGCAGCGAGCAATCCGGTGCGATGCCCAACGTCGATCAGCATGGTCGTCATGGTTCCCTGATACGACGCTTTGAGACGCTCCAAGAAGGCTCCGGAAGCGGCACGGTCGATGGCGGCGGGTGCGTCAGGCATCTCTGCATCATGGCCGTATCCTGGGTCGGTGACCAGTTCAAGCGAAGCGGACCTTGGGCAACAGCGTCTACGGCCGGTCGCCGAGCGAGTCCGGCCAGGGTCGACGTCGGCCGCGTCGGTCACCGTGGTTTCGTCGCACGGCACGTATCGCCGCAAGCCCGACGTTGTCTCCACGGAAGAACCCCTCGAGATCCGCGTCGCCGATCA
The DNA here is from genome assembly GCA_031418035.1 of Acidimicrobiia bacterium. Taxonomy (GTDB): domain Bacteria; phylum Actinomycetota; class Acidimicrobiia; order Acidimicrobiales; family JANYDT01; genus JANOYY01. The sequence continues at coordinate 2,080 of JANOWU010000312.1, read as the reverse complement.
ACCCGTCGCCGTGACGATGCGTACGCCCGGACACGATTTCGAACTTGCCGTCGGCTATCTGTTCACCGAAGGCATCCTCCGAGCCCCGACAGACCTGCGTGAGGTTCGCTATTGCACCAAAGGTCTGGGCGATGGCGTCGCTCAGGAGTACAACATCGCGTCGGTCGAGCTGTACTCCGATGTCGATCCGAGCCTGTTTCGTCGGGCGACGGTCACGTCCTCGAGCTGCGGCCTGTGCGGCACGGATTCCATCGACCACATTGCCTCCGTAGTCGAACCACTCGACATCCTCGACGGGCCACGAATCTCGGCGGAGACACTGCTCGCTATGCCCGAGACCCTACGAACGAAACAACCCCAGTTCTCGAAGACGGGCGGACTTCACGGGGTGGGGCTGTTCGACAGCTCGGGCCAGGCACTCGTCGTTCGCGAAGACGTCGGTCGACACAACGCCCTCGACAAGGTCATCGGCGAACGGTTCCTCCGGGCTTCGAAGAGCGAACCGTTCGCGCTCACGCCACTCGTCGCCGTGGTTTCCGGACGCGTGAGCTTCGAGATTGTTCAGAAGGCGGCGATGGCACGAGTTGTGTGGTTGGTTGCCGTCGGAGCACCGACGTCGCTCGCCATAAGCGCCGCGCACACGCTCGGCATCACGCTGGTTGGTTTCGTGAACGGATCGAGCGCCAACGTCTACAGCCATCCGGAGCGACTGATCGCACCGGACATGGCTTCGTGACACGGCCCTTTGACGGTGCTACTCGACGTTGTATTTTTGACGGTGCTACTCGACGGTGCTACTTGACGGTGATTTCGCCATCCATGCCCGGGTGCAGGGTGCACTTGTACTTGTAGGTACCGGGTTTGGCCAAGGCCTTCGGGTCGGGACTCCAGAGCCCCTTGTTGAGCGTGGGGCTCTTCGGGCCCTTCTTGGCGAAGACGATATTGTGGGCAACGGTTTCGTTCCAGACGAAGAGAATTTTCGTGCCCGGCTTGACCGTGAGCTTCTTGGGCGTGAACTTCAGGCTCTTGAGGCCGATCTTCTGGGTTGAACCCTGTGCCTGAGCCGCTTCTGGGGTTGCGGCGACACCGCAGGCGGCGAGAATGCCGGTCACAGCCAGCGCAGCAAAGGACTTGGTAAGAGGACGTGATGCCATATCTCGATGTTGCCAGTACGGCGTGAGCTACTTCGTACTTCTGGGTGATGAATTCGCAAATCGGCACGTGATTCAGGTCACCGTCCGGTGGGGGCCAGGCGCGAAACGGGTCCCGCTGATCAGCGGGGCCCGTGACGAGAAACTCGTTCGAAGGTTCGACGAGCTACAGGAGAATCCACACGATCAGCAACACGATCGCCACAGGAACACCGAGGTGGGCGACCTGTCGCGGATGGCCGTCGATCTGCTTCGTGAGGGGGCCCTGGAATCCGCCGATGAAGCCAAGAGCGCTCGCTTCCAGGACGCCGACGATTGCGGCAACGATGATCACCCAGAGGATCGCTGGGGACACACCGTCGGGGTACAGGCCGGTGAGGCTCTGTGCGCCGGTCATGAACATCAGCATCGGGATCGACAAGATTGCATTGGTTCGGCTGGCGAGGAGTGCCTTACGGCCAGCCTCGGCCGCTTTTGGATCGGCCTCCTTGCCGGCCAGGACGCCTCGTGCGTTCGCAATGACCGTCTGCTGGTTCGGCCAGATCACCAGCCACACGTTGGCCAACATCACCAGCCCGATCACGCTACCCGTCCAAATCATGAGCCCGTAGTCGCCGGTGTAGTTCTTGTTGTCGCCCGAGGACCACAGCCCGAGCATCAAGATGCCGGTTACTGCAGTGGCGAGGGCGGCGTATCGGAAGTACCACAGGGCCCTGGGCACCAGTTTGTCGATGGCACCGTTGCGATGCGGGGCGTCCATCGTGGGGAACGACGGGACCTGCACGAAGTTGAAGTAATAGAGCAGCCCGATCCAGCAAACCCCGAAGACCACGTGCCACCAGCGCAACACCCAGTGAATGAAGTTAACGGTGTCGACAGCAGCCATTGCGGTTCTCCTTGAGGTGGTGCGTGTGGGTGGTGCGTGTGGG
>JANOWU010000311.1:0-39444 GCA_031418035.1 Acidimicrobiia bacterium | reverse complement strand
CCTTGAAGAGGTCGGTGTTCGGTATATGGCCGATGGCGACGAATAGCCCCGTGACATCGAGGGTCGAGTGCGTCTGGTCGACCGTGTTTTCGATCACGGCGCTTTCGAGTGATTTCTCACCGTTGAGCTCGACGACCCGTGAGTTCCAGAGGAACTCGATCTTGGGATTGTTCATCGCGCGGTCCTGCATGATCTTGGACGCTCGGAGCACGTCGCGTCGCACGATGACGGTGACCTTGTCGGCGAATTTGGTGAGGAAGTTCGCCTCCTCCATCGCGGAGTCGCCGCCGCCCACCACAGCGATGTTCTTGCCTCGAAAGAAGAAGCCGTCACACGTCGCACACGTCGACAGACCGTGGCCCATGAGTCGACGCTCGGCATCAAGTCCCAACATCAGTGAGCGCGCTCCGGTCGAGACGATGATGCTGTGTGCCTCAAAGAGGTCGTTGTCAACCCAGACCTTTTTTGGCGAGCTGGAAAAATCTACCTTTGTGACCTTGGCCGTGAGGTATTCGGTGCCGAAACGCTCGGCTTGCGCGCGCATGGTGGTCATGAGTTCGGGACCCTGGATCCCGTCTTCGAATCCGGGAAAGTTCTCGACTTCAGTCGTCAGCATCAACTGCCCGCCTGGCTGATCGCTGGTCGAGGAGATCTCACCCTCGATGACCAGCGGCGCGAGGTTGGCTCGTGCCGTGTAGATGGCGGCTGTCAGGCCGGCGGGACCTGATCCAATGACGATGACGTTCCGGACTGACACGACTGCTCCTGTTCAACGAATGGTTGCGTCGCCTGACGGCGAACCCGGGAAGGTCAGCTTCGAGGTTGGCGGCGCGACCAGACCAACAGGCCAGCGATCGAGAACATTCCCCCGAGGATGGCGTAGGCGCCCCACATCGGGAGGACCCAGTCGAGAAGTCGCAAAGCCATGATCGTGAACAGGAAGAACGCCATGATGAGCACACCAACGCCCATGAACCCGAACACCAAGATCTTGGCGGCCTTTTGCACCGGTTCGGTGGTCTTTGACTTGACGGTTCCTACGAATCCCTCAAGCCCATTCACGATTTGGCTTGCCCAGTCCGATTCCGACGCCGGTTGCTCACTCACGTCGCACAGAATAGCGTTCTGAACACGGTCGTGGCGCGCCCATGGCAATCGTTCTCGCGATCTCGCGAGTTCGCTATCCAACGATCGTGCAAGCCTGCGGATCGAGAAGGACGATCACGGGGGCTTGCGGTGGGCCGGTCACGAAGCCCAGGAGCGGCCGACCGGCCACGGCGAGTCGAGCCACGGCGTACGCGCCGGGCACCTGACAAACGGGCGGCACCGGGGCCGGAGCGGCGGGGGCCGCCTCCATGGCTCCTACGGCCGGAGCGACTGTGGGTGTCGTGGTTGACGACACAGGCCCCGACACAGGCCCCGAAGCTGGTGCCGCGGTCGTGGCTGGGGCGAGTGCCGGGGCCGCTTCGACGGCCGACACTGGACTGGTGATCCCGCGCTGGACGGCAAGTTGCCTGAGCGCGTCGGATCCGGCGGCGAGATCAGCGAAGGAGCCGAGGTCGCCAAGATCTGTACCAGGAAGTGCTGTTGCTGAAATCCCAGCGGCCGTCCGGGGCATGGCCGCCGCAGCGGTGGCACTCGCTTTGGTCGTCGGCGTTGCCTTCTTGGCCGTCTTCCTCGCGGTCGTCCGACTCCCCCGGGTCGTAACGGTCGACGGGAGCGCGTCGAAAGCCGGTTCGGCGCTCACCGGGCCGGCATCGCCGGGACCCCTGGCCGCCGGTGTCGTGGCCGCCTTGCTTGTCGGGACGGTGGTCGGGACGGTCGTGGGGACGGTCGTGGCTGCTCGGCGTGTCGTCGGGATCGTCGGCGGGGGAGTCTCCGTCGAAGGCTGCCGAAGCGTGGTTGGTGAGTTCGTCGACACCGCAGACGGCGCGTCGCCAGGCATGACCATTTCCAGCGCAGCGCCATCATCGGAGGAGGATGCGGGAACGGAACTTTCGCCCTGCACCCCCGAGGAGGGTGCTTTCAACGCCCCGGTCGCCGCTGCGCCAGAGTCTGCGGCCCCGTTTGCTGCGGCTTCGGTCGCCGCGGCCCGGTTCGGGGCTTCGACGCTCTCGGCGGAACCGGCGATATCGAATTCGGAGGATCGTGAATCGAGTGGCGAATCGTTCCCTCCCGAAGCGGCATCGACCTCCGTGGCCACGGCCGCATCGGTGATCGGTGCATTCGCAGTGGAATCGCCCTGCCGCTGTTGGAACAGAACAACGCCAGTGACCAGGGACAACGCCGCAGCTCCGGCAAGAACACGGGCCGGCGTGAAGACCAACGATCCCCCGGGCCCCCCGAGGCCGACGCCGCGAGCGCCAGAACCGGCCGCGGCGGAGCGGCGACGCCACCAGGAGACCTTGGCCTGTCTGTCGAGAGGCGCGTTCGTGGGAACGCGCTCCTCATCGAAGGCCCCCAGAGCCGCGGAGATGGCGTCTCGTCGGCGGTTGACGTCGTCCGACGAGGGCAAAGCTCCCGGTAGGCCCGCCTGATCGGAGCGTTGAACAGCGAACGCCAACGACGATGTCACCTCACCGAGACGAGACCCACAGAGCTGGCACGATCGCAAATGCTCGTATTCGGCGGCGAGCTCGGTAGACGTCGGCAAGTCGGCGCTGAAACCGGGGCTCGCGTTGCGGTCCGCCTCGACGCCAGCGAAAAACTCCTCGACATCGTTGCGGTCGTTCACGTCGACGTCGGACCAAAAAGACAGGCGCGAAGGATCCAGGTGCGGTCCCTGGCTCGAGCGTGCTGGTTCAGTCGACATGATCAATCCTTGGACGTTCGCATCGTGGTGTTTGGTTCCCGCTCGTCTTCGCGAACACCGGAGTCGGGTTGGCGATCGATCTGGAGCAGCGGAGCCAGAGCGGCGCGAGCGCGAGCGATTCGCGAGCGCACGGTGCCACCGGGAATCTGCAGGATCTCCGCAATCTCGCGATAGTCGAGGCCCGACACATCACGAAGCACCAGGGGTGCCCGGAACTCGACGGGGAGTTTGGCCAGGGCGCGCCCAAGGTCGGTCGTGGCGTCGATGTCGGCGAACGGGTTGGGTCCCGTCGCACGCCGATCGTGGACGGCGACGGCGTCGTCATCGGGGATCGGGCGGCGTCCCTTCCGGCGAAGCTCATCGAGGGACGCGTTCGTGGCCACCCGATACGCCCACGTCGTGAAGCTCGAGGTGCCGTCGAAACGTCCGATGCCACGGGCGATCGCAATGAGTGCCTCTTGGGTGGCGTCGGCGGCGTCGGCGTGATCGGCCACAACGCGCCGACAGGACGCGGCGATGCGGTCGTAGTGTCGTTCGAGAAGCGCGTTCATCGCGTCGCGCTCGCCGCGCTGGGCGGCCGCCACCAACACGATGTCGGTTTCGTCGAGCAGACGAGAGACGGGCGGTGGAGTCATACGTCAGCCGCGAAGCGCCAGTTCGGCAATCTTCACCTGAGCGATGTTTCCAACTTTTGGCCCGAGGTCGGTGATCCAGAGAAGGACGTAGGTTCCCGTCGTCGGGGTAAGGCCGATCTTGGACGATCCTTCGGGTACGTCGACGATCTGACCACGCTGATCACCCCAGTCGTCGAGCTCACCACCGAGACGATCCGCGACATAGACCTGGGCCGTCCAGCCCTGAGAATTCGACACGACGCTCACCTGGCTCACCAGGCGTGGTTCGTCGAGGATCATGACGACGCCGACGCCGGGCTTGCCGCGATAGAAGTTCCTGGATCGGTACGGCTCGGTGGTCCAACTCGTCGATCTGTCGCGATCGTTCAAGAACTTCAGTTCGTTGTCGTGCTCACCGTCTGGGTCGAGCTCGAACGAAACCGCGCGGATGTAGGGGACTGGCTTGGTCGGGTTGTGCTGCTGGTTGGCCGCTGCGATACCGAAGACGGCGCCACCCACGAGGCCGATCAACGGGAGAAGCACCGTCAGGAGTCGACGGCTCCCGGTTCGCGATACGGTCGGCTGCGGTTCTCGTCGCTGAACCGAGGTCAGTGCATCTGTGTACGTAGTATTCGTACGCTTACCAGGTTGGACCGAGGTCGCGTCTTGGCCTCGCCGTCCTCCTGGCTGCACCGTAGTGGGATCTACGGCACCGTTTCCTCGACGTCCGGCCCGCCGAGCGTCGCCCTTGTGCGACTGGCCGGCCGCAACGTTGATCGTCCCACTTCGGGCCTGGTCGTTCTTGTCGAATAGACCGCGCGGTGGGGTGCGGTCGGCATCAGTGCGCACGACGGCCGGGTGGGCATCGTCGCCGAATCCGTCGGCGCGGTCAGCGGTTTCGAGGGCCCGTGGGTTCAGACTTCGCAACGCTGCGGCCAGAGCAACGGCGTCGGGAAAGCGGTCGGCCGGGTCTTTTGCCAAAGCTCTCGTGATGACCCCGTCAAGTTCTCGCCCGATGTTGGGGCGCAGAAGGCGCGGCGGTCGCAGCTTGTTTCGCACGTGCTGCAAGGCGGTCGCCATGTCGTTGGCCCCAAGGAACGGCACTTGGCCGGTGGTCATCTCGTAGAGCAGAACGCCGAGTGAATAGATATCGGATCGGGCGTCTACGGGGTGACCCTCGACCTGCTCCGGGGACACATACTTCGCCGTTCCGAGAATCGACCCGACGTTGGTCAGGTCCTCGTCGTTCTGGTTGACACCGATTCCTTTCGCGATCCCGAAGTCCACGACGCGTACTCGTCCGAATCGGGCGCCGATCGGCCCCGGTGAAGTCTCGACGAAGATATTCGCCGGTTTGACGTCACGATGCACGACGCCGTTGCGATGCGCATACCCCAACCCATCGGCGATCTCCGCGGCGATCCGCACGGCCTCACGAAGCGTCGGACGCTGGTCCGGACCTCCGTTCATAAGCGTACGGAGGGTAGCGCCGCGGAGGAGCTCCATGACCAAATAGGCGCGACGTTCAACGCGGCCGGCCGACGTCGTGAACGAGTCGACACCGGTGTCGTACACGGTGACGACATTGGGATGGGACAGCTTCGCGACCGCAACCGCTTCGCGACGAAATCTCTCGATGAAGTCGCGATCGTCGGCAAGGTGCGAGTGGAGCATCTTTACGGCGACGTCGCGATCGAGCGTTTCGTCGTGGGCTTGCCAAACCTCCGCCATACCGCCGCGAGCGATTGGGCGGACGAGGACGTAGCGGCCCGCGACGCGTTCTGCGACGCGAGCGACCGACTCAGCTGGTAGCTCTGAGTCGGGTGCTGCCTCGGCGTTTGCGTCGTCCCAGATAGCAGCCGCTCCTACGTTGGATTCGCTGCGGTGGAGGCCGGCAAATTGAAGGTGAGGCCGACGACGCCAGGACCACCGTGCGTTCCAATGACAGCGCCGATCTGTCCGACGATGATCTCGCTCTTGGGGAAGGAACTGGCGATCATCTCCAGGAGATCGTCGACATCAGGAGCGTTCCCGTGCATGACAGCAACATTCTCGACGGACCCTGCAGCGGCTTTCGCGCTGGCCACGAGCTGCGCCAGGTGTTGAAGCGATTTCGTACGTGTACGTTGTTTCCCCGCCTCTTCGACGGCACCGGAGCTCAGATCCAGGATCGGTTTCACGGAAAGCAGCGAACCGATCAGGGCCTGAGCACCGCCGATGCGTCCACCCTTCTTCAGGTTGTCGAGGGTATTCAGTGCGCCGTACACGCGAGTGCGGGGCACGAGCAACTCCGTGGCCGCCACGATCGTCGCCGCGTCGGCTCCTGTGGCGGCGAGCTTGGCCGCTTCGAGGGCCATGGTTCCCTGACCCATGGTGATCGAGAGCGAGTCCACGACGTGGACCTCGATCGTGTCGGAGACCGACCGCGCGGCAAGTTGGGCGGAGCCGATGGTCGCCGAGAGTTTGGACGAGAGATTCACGCACACCACGGCATCGCAACCGTCGTCGACCGCACGACGGAACGCGGCCTCGAACAATCCCGGCGCCGGTGCCGCGGTTTCGGGAAGCACCTTCGAGGCGGCGACCTTGGCCCAAAACTGATCGACGGTGAGATCTATGCGATCCGTGAATTCCTCGTTGCCGAAGCGGATCGACAGAGGGACCACGTCGATGCCGTGCGCCCGCGCCAGTTCCGGGGGGATGTCGCAGGCACTGTCAGTAACGATTCGGACCTTGGGCATGTGTCTTCCTGTGTTAGCGGCGCGAGCCGGGAGAGATGCGGCGGGAAATACCTGCCACAACGATTTGCAGGTCACGGACGCCCAAAAGGCGTCCTACAACGACATAGACGGTAACACCGGCTGCGATCGCGCCGCCGACCTCGACGAGAAGTCCCGGTCGACCGCTTCCGAGCGAGCTGTCCTGGAACACCGAATGAAGTCCGCGTTGCGTCGCGAACACGGCCGCCGCCATTGCCGCCGACGCTGCGGCGATTCGCCACATGGCATCGAGCACGGCCGCGCCATGCAAGCCCCTGGTGCGTTGACTGAGTGCCGCAAACGCAATGACCACACCGACGGAGTACGCCAGGGCATAGGCGAGCGCAAGTCCTTTCACGCCCATGCCGAGCCCGACGAAGGTGACGGCCAATGCGATGTTGGCCAGCGTCTCCGCCCCATTGATCCAGAAGGCGAGCTTGGTGTTCCGCATTGCTTTGCACGCATTCATCAACAGGAGAAACACGCTGAACGCAGGTAGGCCGACGACGAAATACTGCAGGGTTTCGGCGAGGCGGGTCGCCCCACGGTCATCCAGCGAGCCGAACCGGAAAATGTTCACGATGGGTTTGGCCAACACGAGATAGCCCACTGCGGCCGGGATCATGATCGTGAGCTGCATGGTGATGCCGTTGCTGAGCGTCGAGCGAAAGCGACCTCGGCGTCGATCGAGGAATGCGTCGGCGAGTCGTGGTTGCAATGCGGTGGCGATAGAGACCGCGAAGAGCCCGTGAGGAAGGAGGAAGTAGGTCTGGTAGGCCAAGGTGTACGCCGAGTAGTCGCCGTCGACCCGGTTGGCCAAACGCTGCGTGACGAACAGGGCGAATTGATTGCACGCGACGTAGGCAAAGGTCCACACGGAGAGCCGCACGATTTCTCGGATCGCCGGATGGCCGGGCTCCCATCGCCAATGCAGTCGAACGCCGGACTTTCGTAGACTCGGCACCATGGCGAGCGCCATTGCGGCCACGCCGGCCGTCGTCCCGAGGCCAAGGATCAAGCGGAGTCGATCGTCGGTGGCCAACGTCGTGAGCTGGCGGTTTGCGCTTTGGGTCTGCATGCTCCGACGAACCCACAACAAGATGCCGATCACCAAAAGGTTGTTGAGCACCGGTGCGAACATCGGCATGAAGAAGCGCCGGCGGACGTTGAGCAGCGACGTTGCGATCGTCACGAAGCCGTAGATGGCGACCTGGGGCGCAAAGAGGGGCAGCAGTTTGATGGCCAGGTCGCGCTTCGCGTCGTTCGCGTCGCCGGGGATTGTCAGGCGCAAGATGAACGGTGCCGCGAGGGCGAGTCCGACGGACGCGGTAACGACCAGAACGCCGACGAGCGACACGATGGCATCGAGGCCCTCCTGGGCCCGTCGGGTGCCACGCCGTAGCAACTGCGCGAACAGTGGGATCAACGTCGCAGAGAGCACGCCCCCCGCCACGAGTTCGAAAATCATGTTGGGTGTGGTGTTGGCCTGGAGGTAGGCGTCGGTCACCGCCTCCAACCCGAAGGCGGCGAGCACAACGGTGCGGATCGCTCCCGTGAGGCGCGAGAGCAGTGTGCCCATGAACATCAGGCCCGACGCTCGACCGATGGATTCGTTGTCGGCAGGTGTTGCGGCGGGAGGGGCAGGCGATGCCGAGACGAAGGTGGTCATCGTCGATGCGTCCGTTGGGGGGTCAGTTTCGCCGAGCTCCCCGGGGTTTGGTCCTCGTTGGACCCCGCCGTGTACTCCGTCTGGTTCGCGGGGTGGCGGAGTGCGCTGCGTTTGCGGTTCTTTCGCGAGATCGTGACGAGCCACCATATTCCCAGGAAGAGCAACGACCCGGCGGTCAACAGCTTTCCGAGTGCACCGATGGACGTGGCCTGCAGGGTGAAACGAGTACGGGAGAACTCGTACCCGCTCGGCGTTTGGAGGCGTACGAGCATGGAGTAGCGCCCCGGGCCTTTGGTAGCGACCGTCACCGGATGCTCCTGGACACGGCCCGGTATGGAGATGAGTTCCTGCAGAACCTGTCGAGCCGGTGCCTTCGGATCGCGCTTGGCTCGCGGGAGCTCTGCGTTTTCTGTTTCCACGATCACGGAGATCGTGATGGGTCGGCCGGTGTCATTGACCAGCGAGATCGGAACTTCCTGCGACCGCGCGGTAAGGGTGACGCGTCGTGAACTTTGATTCGCGACCCGGTCGAGGAGTCGGTTGAACTCGGTGCGAAGTGTCGCGGTCGCAGCACTTCGTTGTTCTTCGCTGAAGTCCGAAGCGAGCAGAGTTGCCGCTTCTCGCCGGAGGCTGGCGATTTCGGCCGACGTTCTTGCCTGCTGCGGGTCGGGCCCGGCGGCGCCGAACAGCGATGCGTACCCGGTGTTTCGCTCTTCTATTGCGGCATAGTTCGCAATGGTGTCGGTGCGCTGTTTGACGGTAAGTCCACCGGAATCAGACGCACCGGACGCTGGCGTGTAGAGCACCGGCGTTCCGGCATCATCTTGTTGGGGCGCTGCGTCGAACAGACGTGAGACGCGTACCGGCGACAGTCGGGTCGACGTGGCCAGTTCGTTGAGTACGGCGACCAGGGTCGCTTGCGTGGTGGTGGGCGGAACAGCGAGAGGAAGTCCCCGCTCATCTCTCGTGCTGGTCATCATTTCGATCAGGGACAACTCGGCGATGACGTGCTGCGCTCGGAGCTGGTCGTCGCCCGTCGTCGGCCGGTTGGGAAGGTGCTTGATGAATCGTTTGGCGATTGCGTCGTCGAGAACGACTGCGGGCCGGGCGGCCGTGGCGTTACCGCTGCGTGCACCCGGGTCGACGATGATTGGCGTCGCCAGAGGGAGATCGTCGGCTGAACCCTCGAGCGCATCGGCGCCGACGATGAGTTTGGTGATGTTGAGCTCGTCGAGAGTTTGATCGGAGTTGAGGAGCGTGGGCGCGACCATGATTCCGTCGATGGGGTCACGCGTGAGGCGTTCTTTGATGGAGGTCTTTCCGAGCGCAAAGAGCTGTCGAAGATACGGCCGAAACGTTGGGGCGTCGACGATGTCGGGCATGACGCGCACATACGGTCCGGACAGCACCTCGCGGTCGGTCAGGACCAGGCGGAGGAGATCGAGCAACCCGTTCGAGGCGACCTTGCCTTCGTTGTCCGTCGGTTCGAGTTGGTCGAGGCTCTGTGGGTTGACGAGGATCGACAGCGGCACCTGTCGCTGGGACGCCAATGCCTCGACCATCGAGATCAGCGAACGCGCCGATTGCACAGGTGCGACGTCTTGGGCGGTGCGAAGCGACGGCGGGGCCTGCAGCGGCACGATGAGTGCGACCTGGAGCCGATCAGCGACGGCGATCGGACTTTCGTCGATCGACGCAATGAGGAACGTCGTGAAGCGGTCGAGAGTTTCTTCGTCGCCGTTGCGAAACTCAAGCGACACCGGATAGATCCCCGCGCCGACTTTGATGCACTGTGGACAGGATTGGGAAGGATCGCCGAGCGGAATGCGAATGGTCGTCACCGCTCCGCCGGCACGTATCGGCGCAGGCATCGTGCTGACGAAACCGATCGGTGAGCCGAACTGGTTCTTGTCGGCGGCCTGGCGGAACGTCTCTCGGGTCCGAACTCGCTGAAACACCGTGGCCGTTATCCGCGCACCGTCGAGCTCGCGGGGTTGTTCGACCAACACGTCCACGAGGAAGAAGTCGGTTCCCAACTGACCCACGGTCGTTGTGGCTGCGGCACTCGACGTCGTCGGCGGCGTGAACTCCCGCCTCTGGGCGAGGAGGGTGATCGTCGGTTTCGCCGCGGATTCCTGGGCGTCGACGGGCCGCAGCGCACCCGACAGAAAGAGGGACGTGCAGGCAAGGCCGATTGTTGCGCACGAGCGCCAAAAGGTCTGCGTCACGCTCGGGGCGCCTTGATCGTGTGTGGGTCGTCCGGGCCTGCGGTGGGTCCGGTCACGGTGTGTTCCATGATGCAGAGTTCCATCGGCGACATCTCGAACCCCACCGCCGTATAGAGGTGAAGGGCAGGGAGGTTTCCGTGCTCGGTGTTCACGACAATTCGGTGAACGCGCCGGCGTCGGCACCACGAAAACCCGTCCAGGACCAGTTGCCGACCGAGTCCATGTCCCTGGGCGCGAGGATGAACCGCCAGTCGTTGGAGGTAGCCGCGTCGATCTGCTCGGCCGAAAAGGGCGAAGCCCACGATCTCGCCGCCGATACGGGCGATGCGCAGACGCGAGAACGGCGTCGCTCGAAACGCGCTGGCGAGCTCAAGGGCGTCCATCTCGTGACCGGCCCCGAACGCGGCGAGGTCTGTGGCCAGCACGTCAGCTTCATCGCGGGGCCGAAACGTCGTGAGCTGTGTCGCTGGTGAATGCGATCGGGCGACGCGGGCGACCGACGGCCTGCGTAGGTCCGCGACGAGAAGATGCAGATTGGTCCGGATCCGGTATCCCGCGGCGATATAGGCCTCGCACTCTTCGGGAGAGAGCGCGGGTGACGCAACCCGAATGGTGCTACCGAAGAGCTGTCGGGCGACGCCGGTGGCCGATGCGATGAAGGGCCCGGTGAGTTCATGTGAGCCTGGCTGGGGCATCAGTACCGCCCAGGTTTCGCCGTTCGTGTGGCGTGACTCGACGATGACGCTTGCGTTGTCTCGTCGCACGATCTGGCTTCGCGGAATGGGCGAGGGTGAAGAAAAGGCTTCTTGGCGAGCGAGCGACGTCAGGGCTGACTGCGTCGGATGCATGGTACGAGAATAGGGGGAGCCCGTCAGGACCGAGCGAACCCTGCAAAGCGCACCTTCTGCGGCGGAAATGACCGGTAGCGTGGCAGTGTGGTCCCAGAACGCTTTCGGTCGATCCTCGACGAGACCAGGCCGTTGGCCGAGGCTTTCGACGCTCGCGGGTTTTCGCTGTATCTCGTCGGGGGCATCGTCCGCGACACGATGCTCGGCCGAAATCGGTCAGCCCCCGATATCGATTGCACAACCAACGCCTCGCCGGACGAAATAGAGGCGATTCTGCGCTCGATGCGTCCGGAGTCACTGTGGACGGTAGGGAAGAAGTTCGGCACCATCGGAGCGCTCCTGCGCACGGGACCAGGAGGGTCGGGCGGCGATGGGCCGGTCCGTCCGATCGAGGTGACGACGCACCGCGCCGAGGCGTATCACCCCGACTCACGCAAGCCCGAGGTGGAGTTCTCGAGTGACATTGCCGCTGATCTGTCACGCCGTGATTTCACGGTGAACGCGATGGCGCTTTCCGTGCTCGGACTGGAGTTGATCGATCCGTTCAACGGTGCAATCGACTTGGCGTCGGGAGTCCTTCGCACGCCGCTGTCGCCGAGCGTGAGCTTCACCGACGATCCGCTGCGTATGTTGCGCGCGGCACGATTCATCGCGGGCTACGAGCTCAAGCCCGATGCCGAGCTGCTCGACGCGGTCCGCGAGTTCGGTGAACGTCTGGCGATCGTGTCCGCCGAGCGGATTCGAGACGAACTCGACAAGTTGATGGTGACACCGGATCCAAGCGCCGGATTGTGGTTCCTCGTCGATACGAACCTTGCGTCGTATTTCTTGCCGGAGCTGCCGGCGATGGCGTTGGAGCAGGATCCGATTCATCGCCATAAGGATGTGCTGGCGCACACGTTGGCCGTGGTCGCGAACACCAGCCCCGACCGGGTGTTGCGTCTCGCAGCCTTGTTGCACGACATCGCAAAACCAAAGACGCGATCCATCGGACCCAACGGGGTGAGCTTTCACCACCACGACATCGTCGGCGCGCGAATGGCCCGTGAACGTCTGCGGGCGCTCAAATACTCCAACGAGGATGTGTCCGACATCAGCGAGTTGGTGGCGCTGCACCTTCGGTTTCACACCTACTCGATGGGATGGACCGATTCCGCGGTTCGTCGCTACGTGCGAGATGCCGGACCGCTGCTCGACAAGTTGAATGAACTCACCCGTTGTGACTGCACCACCCGCAATCCGAAAAAGGCCGAGCGCCTCGCGAAGCGGATGGACGATCTCGAGGAGCGCATAGCGCAGCTACGAGAGGAGGAGGAGATCGATTCGATTCGTCCGGACATCGATGGCAACGCCGTCATGGTTCACCTTGGATCGGGCCCGGGTCGTCATATCGGTGAGGCACTCGCCATGCTTCTCGAGCTTCGCATGGAGCACGGACCCCTCGGTGAAGACGAGGCGAAGCGTCACCTCGACGCGTGGTGGGCCAAACGTTCGGAAGGAAAACCGGTCTAGGGGATGCGGGTCCTTGTTGTCCAGGCACACCCGCATCCGGGGAGTTTCAATCATGCGATCTGCGAAGCGGCAGTCGAAGCTCTCCAGGCAAACGGCCATGTTGTCGACCGGATTGATCTGTACGCGGAGGGTTTCGCGGCGGCGATGTCGGCGGCGGAACGTCTCGCCTACGAAAGCGACCAACCGATTCTCTCCGAGCATGTTCGTCGTCACGCCGCACTCGTGACTCGGGCGGATGCGATGGTGTTCGTGTACCCGACGTGGTGGTTCGGTCTGCCGGCAGTCTTGAAGGGGTGGTTGGATCGGGTGATGGTGCCCGGAGTTGCGTTCCGGCTCGATCAGAAGACCAACAAGGTGAAGCGGGGTCTGACCAACGTTCGGCGCATCGCGGGCATCACAACGTACGGGTCGTCGCGGCGCAATGTTGCGCTGATGTCTGATGGGGGACGGCGAACTATCGGTCGTTGTGTGCGACTCATGGCACACACCCGGTGTCGGCGGACCTGGTTGGGGATGTACGGCATGGATCGCTCGAGCGACGCCGATCGGAAGTTGTTTCTTGAGCGGGTGGCGAAGGTGCTTGGAGCATGGTGAAGCTTCGAATCCCCACGAGATCCCGACCGCCGGTACGTACCCTCGTCGTCGTCGCACATCCCGTCGACGCTTCTTTCATAAGTTCACTTGCGAAAGCGGCTATCGAGTCTCGATGCAAGCGCAGCGGAGAAGTACGTGTGATCGAACTCTACGCCGAGTCGTTCGATCCCCTTCTCAGTCAACAGGATTGGCTCAACAAGGAGAACCGGACCTACACAGCCGCAGTTCACCGGGATCACGTCGAGATGTTGCGTTGGGCTACCTCGTTGGTTCTGGTGTACCCGACGTGGTTCGGGGGGTTTCCGGCGATGCTCAAGGGTTGGCTCGATCGTGTTTGGGCGGTCGGCGTTGCCTACGAGATCCCGGAGAACCGAAAGCGTATTCGGCGCGGCCTGACGAACATCCGCGAAATCGTGGTGGTGACTACGCACGGATCGTCGAAACGTATGAACATGGCGCAGGGCGAGCCGGGCCGGCAATTGGTGCGTCGAGGGCTTCGGGTGCTGTGTCATCCGCTATGCCGAGTGCGGTGGGTGGCGTTCTATGGAAATGACACGGCATCGCCGCAGCAACGGGCGGACTTCCGTCGCCGCGTCGGCGATGTGCTCGTAGCCCGGTAGCGTTGTCAGGTGACCTTTCGACCTGACGGTGTTCGCGGAGCGACCGAAGACCAACCTGGGTCCGTCGACTACCGACTGGCCCGTCGACACCTCATCAACGAACACAAGCGTGGCCGCCTTTCGCGCATGGACATCTGCGACGCTCACCCCGAACTGGTCCGTGCTGCTGTGAACGTGGGCACACAACAAGACGAGGAGTGCCCAATCTGTGAAGAGGCTCCGCTCGTGAATGTGAGCTACGTCTTCGGTGGACGGCTGCCCAGTTTTGGTCGCTGTGTGACGAAGGCTTCGGAGATCGCAGACTTTCGCCGACAGGTTGGTCCGTACACGTGCTATGTGGTGGAAGTGTGTACGAACTGCCGATGGAATCACCTGTCGAAGCTGTTCCAACTCGGACGGGCGAGTGGCAAGTAGGAGTCGCAGAGGCGACGACGAGCACGTTGGACGTCCGCGTCGGGGATTCGTTCGCCGGCTGATACGCCGTCTGGTTCTGACAGGCCTTGTGTTCCTGGTTGTGCTTGTAGGTGTTGGGTATTTGTATGTGCGCTTTGCTCCTGTTCCGCCCGACCGGTTTCCCGTTCAGACGTCGTTCCTGTTCGATGCGAAGGGGCAGAGGATCGCCGCGATCTCGGCGGGTGAGAATCGCGAGGTGCTGCCGATTGCCGACATCCCGGTGGTGTTGCGATCCGCCGTCGTGGCGGCGGAGGATCGACGCTTCTACAAGCACCGCGGGCTCGATCCACTGGGTATCGCTCGCGCCTTGTGGCAAGACGTCCGCCACAGTGGTCGACGTCAGGGCGGGTCCACGATCACGCAGCAATACGTGAAGAACGTCTACGTCGGACGCGATGCCACCATGGCCCGCAAGTTCAAAGAAGCAGCGATTGCGGTCAAGCTCGAACAGAAGTTGAGCAAAGACGAAATTCTCGAGCGCTACCTCAACACGATCTACTTCGGGCGCGGTGCCTACGGCGTGCAGGCCGCATCACGCGCGTACTTCGGCGTTGGTGTTTCGAAGCTCAATCTCCCGCAGGCGGCCTATCTTGCCGCGCTGATTCGAAGTCCGGAGCGAACCGACGCACTGAAGGCTCCGGATGTGGCGAAACGTCGACGTGACTCGGTGCTCACGGCGATGGTTGCCACCGGGACGATCACCCAGAGTCAGGCGGATGCGGCGATGGCATCTGGATTCGTGGGCGAGGGTGGGGTGCGACCCCGCAACATTCGCGGCACGATCTACGATCAGCCGACGATCGGCACTCAGTGGTTCGTGGAGGCTGTTCGCAAGGAACTGGTCACCAGGTACGGCGAGCAGGTGGTGCAGACGCAGGGTCTCAAGGTGCGAACATCACTCGACATCGCCGTTCAAAAGCGTGCATACGATGCGGCGTATCGCGAGTTGCTCCCCGATGCCACCGACCCGTCGGCGGCCGTCGTCGTGCTCGATCATCAGGCGCGGGTAAAGGCACTGGTGGGCGGACGCTCATGGGCGAACTCGAAGGTGAACCTGGCCCTCGGCACAGACGGGGGAGGTGAAGGAAGGCCTGCGGGTTCGACGTTCAAGACGTTCGTGCTTGCCGCGATGGTCCGCAACGGGTACTCCCTGGAGTCGGCTTTTCGCGGTCCGTCGTCGCTCACCATTCCTTCCGAGGACGGTGGGGTCGACTGGGTGGTTCGCAATACGAACGGCGATTCCTACGGAACCACGAACATGATCGATGCGACGCGTCTTTCGATCAATACCATTTTTGCGCAGGCGGTGACGTCGGACGGGGTGGGACCGGATCGAGTGGCCGAGGCTGCAGAGTTGGCGGGCGTGAGATCTGAGCTTGTCCACGTTCCGAGCATTGCGCTCGGAACGTCCACGGTGTCGCCGTTGGAGATGGCGAACGCGTACCTCACCTTTGCGAACCACGGAATGCGGCGTACACCTACGTTTGTCCTCTCGGTGACGACGGCTGACGGTCGATCCCTTCCCGTCGACGAACCGACAGCGGTCGAAGCCTTTTCCGTCGAGGAGGCCGACACCATCACGAATGTGTTGCGTGGTGTGGTTTCGAAGGGCACTGGGCGGGCGGCTGCGGTGGCCGGAAGCGAGATCGCCGGCAAGACCGGAACGACGAACGACTACCGAGATGCGTGGTTCGTCGGGTACACGCCCAAGGAGTGCTGCGTCACCGCGGTGTGGATGGGGTTCCCCGATGCACAACGCACGATGAGCAACGTCCACGGGGTGCGAGTTTCGGGGGGAACGCTCCCGGCACGTCTGTTCGCGAAGGTGATGACGGTTGCGGTGCCGAAGCGAACAGGCGCGTTTGCGACGGTGAAGTCCTATCCCGGTGACTTGCTCCAGGGTTCGAATCGGGCAGGGTCGGGTTCGTCGGGTTCGTCGGGTTCGTCGGGTTCGGTTCGGAAGCGCCGGACCACAACGGCCGCCGCTTCGGGCTCGGATTCTGTGCCGCCCGTATCGGTGGGCGCCGACGCCGTGGAAACGGTCGTGCCCGATGATGGCGGATCAGGGGGTTCCTCCGGTTCGGCGGAAACGGTGGTGGTGCCGCCGCCGGTGCCCGACGTCATTGCAACGGCCCCGACCGTGCCAGTCCCGGCCGGCGACGCGGCCGTGTCGTCGGTGGGCGAGGGACAGGGCTAGTCGCTCGGCAATTCCGTGTGGCTGTAGAGCGTCCGACACGAATAGCACCAGCGCTCGATGTCGCCGGGCGTCGATATGGGTGCGCTCACGGTCAGATCTCCCGGACCTGTCGCCGAGCGCTCGGCGGGCACGACGTAGATCCGTTGCACGGTCGTGAGGTCCTCGTCGGGTCTGCCACAGCTCTCACATACGTCCACGCGCTCCAGTCAATCACCGGTGCGCCCCGTCTCATCACCGCCTCGCCGTCGAATGAGCGCAGGGGGATGGTCGAAACGTGAGCGGGGTGAGCGGGGGGTGACCGCGCTCGATGTTCTGCGAGGAACATCTGCAACTCTGTGTGGTTTGCGGCGTCGGTGATGAATGTGAACGTCCGCTCAGTTCTGAAAGCCCGTTGCTACGCACCGTGGTCGACTGGTAGCATCAACTACTGTGAGTGAACAATCCGTAGCGCTTCCGCTGGGCGGTGGGCCGACGACGTCGGAGCGAACCCGTTCCAAGGGTCGACGGGCGCGTCTCATCTCGCAACTCCTCATCGGCCTCTTCGACGTCACCTTCGGCGCCGCGCTGCTCGTCCTCGTCCCTTCCCTGCGGGTTCATGGGTACCTTGTGCCCGGAGCGGCACTCGTCATCTGCGTCGGCGCCCACGGGCGGGCCCGCGTGTCGCTGAGCGTGCTCACCCAACTTCCCAACGTCTTGCGGCGCGTGTCGATACCGCTCCTTTCCCTGGTGGCGGTCAGTGAGTTTCGCTCCCTGTCCCCGAGAGCAGCGATCTCGTCGGCCGGCGTTCTCGTCGCCGTCATTGCCGCGCGGTCGTGCTCCTATGGCGTCGTTCGGACGCTGCGCCGACGCGGCCTCCTGGTCGAGAACGCGGTGATCGTCGGCGTCGGTGACCTGGGACTTCGCCTTCGCGACATCTTTCGAGCGCACCGGGAATTCGGCGTGAACTCCGTTGGCTTCGTCGACAAATCCGGGTCGTACCTCCCCAAGAGCTACCTCGGTGACATCGAGAATCTTCCGGCGATCGTCGCGCAACACGATGTGCAGAAGGTGTTCGTGGCGTTCGGCATCGCCAGCGAAGAGGTCATCGCTCGAAAACTTCAGGTCGAGATTCCCAACGTCGACGTCATCGTGGTTCCGCGCCTCTTCGAAGCCGGAGGCGGTTCCAGTACGGACGCCATGGTGGACCACGCCTGGGGCATTCCGCTCGTGTGGTTGCCCCGTCGTCTGGCCCGACGATCATCGAGACTCTTGAAACAAGCTCTCGACTCCACCATCGCACTTGTCTTCTTGGTGGTCCTGTCGCCGCTCCTCATCCTCACGGCGATCGCGGTCCGACTCTCCGGTCCCGGCCCGATTCTCTTCCGCCAGGTGCGCCTCGGTCGAGACCACAAACCCTTCGAACTACTCAAATTTCGATCGATGGCCGAGGCATCCGACGACCTTGTTCGTTGGGGCGCCGACGAGGACTACCGAGTCACCCCGGTGGGACGATTGATTCGATCGGCAAGCATTGACGAATTGCCTCAGCTCCTGAATGTCCTGCGCGGCGAAATGTCGATCGTCGGCCCGCGACCGGAACGACCCGTCTTTGCGAAGGAGTTCGAGAAGACCGTTGACCAATACGCGCTACGTCTCCGGGCGCCCGTGGGTCTGACGGGATGGGCACAGGTGAACAGGCTCCGCGGCGACTCCTCGATCGCCGATCGTGTTCGATTCGACAACTACTACATCGATAACTGGTCGCTGTGGACCGATATGCGGATTGTGGTTCAGACCTTCGGGGCGTTGAAGGCCCCGAGAAACGTCCCCGAGCAGCCGAAGATCGTCACCCAGGAAGAGGCACGAAGCGCATGAGGAACCGAGTTTCTCCCCGGAAGCAACTGAGCGTCATCCTGCGCCGATACGCACCGCTTCCCCTCGCCGGAGCCGCCGTCGGCCTGCTCGCCGCCCTCTCGGCCACGGTCCTCCTGCCTGCACAGGCAGTTGCGAAAGCACCGATCGTCATCGGCGCAGATCCTGACATTTCGATCTCGGGCAGTTCCGCGCCGAGCGAACGGCTCCGCGAAGCCGACCGATTCCTTCGCTCTGAAGTTGCCGTCCTGAGCAGCAAGGAGATGCTGCAGCGGGCAAAGAAAGAAGCCGGCGTAACCGGCACGTACACGACAACGTCGATCCAACGATTCGGCACCGACATCGTTGATCTATCCGTCACCGGTGCCGATCCGAAGGGCGCAAGCAAGGTTCTCGAGAGCCTTCTCGACATCTACGCACGCGAACGCATCGAGCAATACAGCCGCCAGACCGCCGTCTCCATCGCTCGCCTCGACGCACGCACACGCCAGTTGCGAGAACTTGCCGGCGAGGCCGCCACCGGCGCCGGCGACTGGGAGGCCTACACGACCGAACTCAATGCGCTCAGCCAGACACGAGCAACGCTCGGGCTGCGAAGCGTGCAGCGCGAGGACCTGGTTCGAGTTGTCGACAAGACCAACATCGGTGGCCAATCACAACCGCGTGTTGGGTCGAATCTGGTTCTTCTGGCGGCCCTCACGGGTTTGTTGGTCGGCCTTGCGCTGGCCGTCGCTCGTGAACGACTTCGTGACGATGTGACCACGAGCGAAACACTCAGTGAGCTCGCGGGCGTTCCTGTTCTCGGCACGTTTGCCGGTGTGCAGAAGGCGACCGTTTCGACGGCGTCGGAGGCGGTACGGATCTCGCACCTCCTGTCCGCATTGAACCTCCAGCGCATCATGGTTGTCGGCACCTCGAACGGACAGGTCGCAAGCGCAGTGGCCGAGAAGTTGGCCGCCGCCAGCGCAGCATCTCATCGACCGACGGTGCTCTTCGATGCCACGGGCACCGGTCATCGTCGTCGCGACTACGACTTGGCGGGGCTTTCGACGGAGACGGACCGCGAGATCGACACGCTCGGTGCGCTGTTTCGGGCCGCGGTCGATCGTCATCAGCCCCTGGTGATCGCAAATGGGACCCATCTCGACCAGACCGTTCTGCCACGTCCGGCGCTGGCGTTCTTCGAACGAATTGCCCGCGACCACGGTCTGGTGATCCTCGACTCCGAGCCCCTTACGACGGTGGGCGCGAGTCTTCGCTGGGCACGCGACTGCGACGTCGTTGTCGTTGTTGACACCTCGGAAACCAGCCGGTCCGAACTGGCCGCTGCGCTCCACACGCTGCGACTCATCACGTCACGAATCGTGGGCATTGTCGTCGTGAACGGCGCGGAAAGTCTTGTGTCGGATGCCCGGCGAGATCCCGTGGGAGCAGAGGCTATTCCGACGCTGCGCAAGATCCAGATCTAGATCGTTTGCGAGCCGCAACAAATGGACAGGTCATGATCGACGCCACGACGAAGCGTCCACTGATCGATACGAGAGCTGCACAGCCCACCGCTCCAATGGACCCCTCAGCAACCCGGACCATGGAGGCATCTGCTGAAGCTTCTCGGTCGTTCGTGTGGCGCGCGCTCGCCGCTCTGGTCGGAGGCATTGCGACGCTTGCCCTCAGCGTCTTGGCTCGCCGACACCTGTCGTCTGTTGACTTCGCCCAGTTCGTGGTGTTTCTCAGCGGTTTGTTCGTCGGACCCCTGCTTGCCAGGTTTGGGTCAGGGTCACGAGCGGTGCGGGAGTTGTCGGGCTACATCGCCGAAGAGGCGACCGAGCCGGCGGGAACGGCCATCCGTTCGACGATTGTCGACACGCTCCCCTTCACCTTGATATTCAGTGCACTTACGACCGCGTGGGTCGTGTTCGGATCGAGTGCCTCGGCGTGGGTGTATGCCCTTGTCCTCGTGTCGCTGCTGGCGGAGTCGCTGCGTCTCTTGCTCAGCGACATCATGGCTGCGCTCCAGCGAACCGGGTGGGCCGCTGCTCTTGGTCATCAACTCCGCACGGTAGCTTCGCTCGCGATGTACGTCACATTGGTGCTGCTCGGCCACGGACGGACCCCTGTCGCGTTCTTCGGTTCTATTGCCGCATCGTCTGTGCTTCTCCTCGTCGTGGGTGCCTACGCCACTCTCCGGGCCGCTCCTTCGGGCACGTGGCGACGACCTCAGAACCTTGGGCGATCGGTTCGGCTCGGTCTTCCGTTCGTCCTGGTCGAACTTTGTCTCTTCACCATTGCTCGCGGCGATGTGTGGTTGGCGAACCGGTACCTCGGAGTCGAGGCCGCGAACTACGCGACCGCGAGCTTCTTGGCCATGCAGCTCGGAATTCCGGCCGGTTTGGCCGGTCACGCCGTCTCACCCGCGATTGCACGGTTGTGGCATCTCGGCGACATCGCTGCGCTTCGGGCGCTTCTGCTGCGGTTTCAGGGACGCCTGGCCGCGCTGCTCTTGCCGGGGGCGGTCGTTGCGGCAGCGCTCGCACCGGTCATTCTGCGGGTCTTCGATGATCGATCGACCGAAACGAAGACCTTCTTTGCAATATTGCTGATTGGGAACGCGCTCGCTGGGTCGATGATGCTCTCGATGAACACGCTGCTGATGATCGGGAAGGCATGGCAGGCGGCCGCTGCGATGACCGTCGGTGTCGCCATCTACCTGCCCATTGCGTTCGTCCTTGCGTCGAGAGGTCATTTCGTCGCATTTGCGTGGACCTCGACCGCAGCGAGTTCACTCCTGCTCACGTCTCTTGCGGTGCTCTGCGTACGACAGTTCCGAGTAGCGATGTCGAAGGCAGCACCGTGAACCCGTCAGAGGTACGTGCGCATACTGTCGAGCGGTCTGGAGACGGGGTCGACGCCAATCGATCGGCGCTTCCCCGGTGGCTCACCCCGCTGGGACTGGTCGCGCTCATACCGCTCCCCGCCCTGATCATTGCCGCGGTCGTCTCACCGGAGTCGTATCGAGAGTTGTGGCGCGTCGAAAAGATCATCGACGGAGCGACAACGTGGATGTTTCTCCTCGGCCTCCTTGCCTTCGTGATCGGCACGTTCCTGGCGAGACCGCGGCGAGTGTCGGGTAAGGCAACTGTAGGCACAGACTCGTGGCCGAATCTTTCTGAGCAACAAATTGCGCGCCTACGAATTGCGCACCGCCGATGCCTGATGGTGACCCTGGCCGGCTACGCCATCTACCTCGGGGTGGCGGTCCTCACCGCAGGACCCTCCCGCTACCTTCGCGTTCTGTTCTCCGGAGAGAACTACGACGGTCTGCTGAAGGATCTTGCGCCCAGCATTCCGGGTATCACGACGCTGTCTCAGGTTGGCGTCCTCGTGGCAATCATGAGCGAGCTTCTCTTCCGGATCACCAAGGAGAAAGCTTTCCGTCGGTGGATCTACCTGCTTGTGGCCCTTGCCGCATTCCGCTCGTTCTTCTACACCGAGCGGCTCGCCACGATCGAGGTGATCGTGCCCGTCATGGTGATCGGCTTCACGTTTGCGTGGCGAAACGGAACCCCACGGAAACGACGGCAACTGGTGCTGGCCCCAGTGTTCGCCCTACCGCTGCTTGTCACCGCGTTCGGCGTGTTCGAGCACTCCCGCAGTTGGGTTTTCTACCGCGAGTTCTCGAACCAGTCGTATCCGGAGTTCGTCGGGAAGCGACTCGCCGGATACTACGCAACGAGCTACAACAACGGCGCCCTGTTGACCACCCGATACAACGACAACTTTCCCCACATGCCGTACTTCACCCTCGACGCGATTTGGAACGCCCCGGTGATCGGGCAAACACATGCGTACAGACGAATCACCGGCGAGGAGGGTCTCGAACGCTGGGAGAACATGCTCGACACCTACGCAAACCCCGAGTTCAACAGCCCGTGCGGGATTGCGGCAGCGTTCACCGACTACGGCCCGATCGGGGGAATGCTGTTCCTCGGACTCCTCGGCTTTGCGGTCGGCCTCGTCTGGCGACGCTTTGACGATGCGCGTCCACTCGGTCTGCTCCTGTACCCGGTCGCCGTTGTGGCCGTCATCGAGTTGCCGAGATACAGCTATCTCACCGCGGGACGTGCCACGCCGGCACTGGTGTTCGGCGTCGTCACTGCGATATGGCTACGGCGAGAAGGTACGAACCCATCGTTGCCTTTCCTGGCACGACGCACCATCAGTGCGCGCCAGCCGACATGAGCAGTTCCTCGACCTCGACCGTTACCTTGACCCCGACCTCGACCTCGAGTTCGTCGTCGCTGCGCTGGCTCGTGCTGGCCACCCATGTCGATGAGACCGGCGCCGGTGGTGGCATGGTTCGCTACACCGTCGAGTTGATTCGCAAGCTGAACGAGAGCCCGGGCATCGAGCTTCACGTGGTGTGTACGAAGGCAGGTAGAAGGTTCTTCAGCTCCGCACTCGGGCTGTCGAGCAGTCAGCTCCACACCCTTCCCACATCGTCGACGCTCGCGCTCAGCTTGATGGAGCGGTATGCACTGCACCCGCTGTTCCACAAACGCTGGGATGTCGTTCACGGCGTCAAGCACCTTCTTCCGAAGTACTCTCGCGCTTTTATTCGTGTACTTACTGTCCATGACACGATCCTTCTCGATCGTCCAGAAGACTTCGGTTGGGCGAAGCGTACGCTTCTGAAGCGCCACTATCTGGATTCGATCGATGAGGCGGACTGCGTTGTCTCCGTCAGCCAGGCAACCGCGGATCGGCTGCAGGCCCGAGTGAGGTCCTCCGTCGGTAAAACACGAGTCGTTCGACTGGTCGGCGCCGGTACCCTCGATCACATCACCGCATCGCCGGTCGACGCACTGACGGGAAAGCGCTTCGCACTTGTCGTTGGCGATCCCTCTCCCCGCAAGAACCTGCGTCTCTTGGCTTCGATATGGCCCGAGGTGCGCGCGGCTGTCCCGGATGCGGTTCTGGCGATTGTCGGACCTCGCGGGTGGGGGACCGTGGCGGGAACCGAGGAGATCGGCGAGCTCGTATCGGCCGGCTCCGCAGTCGAACTGGGGCACATATCCAATGCCGAACTTCGCTGGGCCTATGAGAACGCGGCCGTCACGCTGTGCCCATCGCTGCTCGAAGGGTTCGGCCTTCCCGTCGCTGAAGCAAGGCGGGCAGGAAGTCCGGTCATATCGTCGTCTGACCCGGCCCAGATCGAGGCGGCGACGACGCTCGACGGATACGGCGGAGCAGGTTCGTTTGTACACATATCAGTGGAGGAACCGGCCTTGTGGGCGAGCAACGTCATCGAGCACTTCTCGTGTGCGAGCTTGGCTGGACACCGCGCCGATCGAGACACAGTTGAGGCATCGTCCGTTCATCACGAGCGCACCTGGTCCGACTTCGATCGAGACACAGTTGAGGCATCGTCCGTTCATCACGAGCGCACCTGGTCCGACGTCGCTCGCGAAACTACGGAGCACGTCCGCCGGTGCCTGGCGGCGAACAAACCACGACACTCTGCGTCCATGAACCCGGCCCCACGAACCGAAGGCGACAAGACGATCTCGATCGTGCAAGCGAACAAGGCCTATGCACCGCGGATCGGCGGGGTCGAGACGGTGATCCGCGACATTGCGGTCGGACTGGCGCAGCGAGGCGTCACGAGCACGGTGATCGCGGCAGGCGAAGGAAGTGCGTCGGGATCGAACATGGAAGAAGGGGTCCGTGTTCGACGTTCCAGAACACTGCTTCGAGCTCGTTCGGTTCCGTTCGCGCCTTCGATGATTCGCAGCCTTCGCACTGAACCTGGCGATGCCCTTCTGATTCACGAACCGTCCGTGATGACGATGCTGGCGTACACCCTCGCGCGCCGGACGCCCCATCAACGCATCGTGGTGTGGTGGCATTTCGACGTGACACGACAAAAGGTGCTGTGGGTGCTCGTTCGGCGATTGATGCATCGCTTGCTCGATCGAGCCGACGCAATCATCACCGCAACCCCACACCACGTTTCGTCGAGCGAAGTGCTGTCGCGTTACGTCGACAAGATCGCCTTCATACCGTTCGGCATCGACCTCGACCGATGGCGTGCCCTGGGGGCGACGCCGTGTCCTGTCCGCACCGACGAACCGTTCGTGCTGTTCGTCGGTCGACTCGTGTACTACAAGGGGATTCCAGAGTTCCTACAGGTTGTCGAGGGTCTCCCCACGACCCGGTTCGTGGTCGTTGGATCCGGACCGCTGGAGCAACTCGTCCGGGACCATGAAGCCTGCAAATCCGGACGCCTCGAGCTTCTCGGGCACCTGTCCGACGCGGAGCTTGCTTCGGTCATGAAGGCGGCTCGTGTCTTTGCGTTCAGTTCCGCTACCGAGACAGAGGCCTTTGGCATCGTCCAATCCCAGGCAATGGCGCTCGGGACGCCCGTGGTCGGCTTCGATCTCCCCACGGGAACAACGTGGGTCAACAAACACGACGTGAGCGGTGTCGTTGTTCCGCTCGGAGACTGCGCTGCCTTCACCGACGCCGTCGACAAGCTCGTACACGATGACGAGCATCACGCTCGACTCAGCGCCGGGGCGTACCAACGCGCCGATGACGAGTTCGACTTCGGCGTGTACATCGACCGCGTCCTCAGCGTGCTTCACCCGGCGTGACCAGGAGCCGGACACGCAGCAGACATGGCAGACATGGCACACGCAGAACGCGTAGTACATGCGGCACACATAGCTACGTACGCGTAGTATCCGCTACACGCTCCGTCGTTTTGCGTCGATCACCGACGCTATGCCATCGGCGATGGTGATCGACGACTGCCATCCAAGTAGGACCCTTGCCTTGGTCGGGTCAAGGTACTTCACCACCGCCGGTTCGCGTCTCGCACCGGAGAAGATGGGTTCTCGGAGAACCCCGTCATAGGCCTGACTCACGAGTCGAGCGACGTCGGCGATCGGCGTGGCCACGCCGGTGCCGATGTTGAAGACCGCATCCCTTCCCCCGTGGTCGGCCACGAACGTGGCGACGGCGAGATAGGCCGACGTCATGTCGTCGATGTGCACGAAGTCGAGGCGAGCCGTGCCATCGTCACGGGTCCCGAACGTGTATGGCCGGTTGTTCTCGAGCAACGAGATTGCTTGCGGGATGAGTCGACTCGTGTTTGCGTCATCGGGCCCATAGGTGTTCATGAATCGACAGACGCCAACAGGCATATCGAAGGTGTGCGCGTAACCTTGCGCGGCGAGATCTGCGGCGGCCTTGCCCGCGGCGTAGAGATTCGACGCCGGCAGGGGTGCAGCGCCTTCCGGGATGGGTTCGTCGATGGTGGTTGTGCCGTAATAGGCGCCGCTGGAGGCAACAACGAGGGCGGCGACCCCGACGGTGCGACACGCCTCGAGCACCGCATACGTTCCTCGTGAGTTGATGTCCAAGGTCTCGAATGGCGCCTCGATAGAGAGGGGGATCAACGGCTGTGCGGCAAGGTGAAAGACGGTGTCGATCGCGTTGCTGGACAAGACACCGCGCAACAGTTCGATATCGCGTACGTCACCGGCCACGTACGTTGCGTCATGATCTTTGGGGGCGCGGATATCGACGTTCCACACGCGATTCCCGTCGCGAGTCAGTCGTCGAACGAGGTGCGACCCTCCGAAGCCCGATCCGCCGGTCACCAGAACCCGACCATGGCTATACGTCATCGTCAGTCCAGGGACCGATAGTAACGACGGTAGAACCGCACGGTCTCCTCCAACCCATCACGGAACGCCGTGCTCGGCCGAAAGCCAAGTGCACATAGTTTCGATCCATCGAGGTGTTGGCGGTCGATCGCCACGACGCCGGAATGGCCATTGCGCATCTCGACTTGTATACCGTTGTTCGCGATCTGGTTGCTCCTCGTGGTGTCGTGTTCGTGCTCGACGACAGCCGCGCAGGCGATCAGGTCGCGAAGGATTTCGGGCGTCGGAGCATGCACTGCAGCGGCGACGTTGTACACCTGGCCGTGGCATTCGCTCAGCGCAGCAACCAGCAAGAACGCGTCGACCGCATCATCGACGAACAAATAGTCGCGCCAGTGATTCAACGAGTCGTAATAGAGCGTCGGCGGTTCCGGAACGAACTTCGCGAAGATCTTGGTCAGCGCTTTGGGCACCAAGCGAAACGTGACGTTGTAGTCATGGGGTCCATAGATGTTGCACAGGCGAAGGACCACAGAGGGGAGACCGAACACTTCGTTGTATGTCCGAGCGAAGACATCGCCGGCCAGCTTGGCTGCGTCGTACACGCCGATGCCTCGCAGAGGGGAGTCCTCCGAGTACGAGGGCGTTTCCATCTGGCCGTAGACCTTGTCGGTCGAGGCGAACACGATGGACTTCGGTCGCCAGTGCGATTGGCGTATCGCCTCGAGCAACTTCACCACTCCCAGCACGTTCGTCTCGATGGTGTCGACGGGGTGTTCCGTGGAGTGTTCGATGACGGAGTAGGCCGCGAAATGGAAAATAAAATCAAACGGCTCTCTGAGGGCTGACTCGATGTCGTCCTCCTTGCGCACGTCGCCCTGAATCAGGGTCATACGCGACGCAAACCCATCGATCTCGTCGTTGACGATCGACGACCGCTGACCCGCGATGTCGAGATCGAAGATCGTCACTTCGGCACCGGCTTCGACCAGTCTCTTGGCGACGGATCCACCGAGGAACCCCATACCGCCGGTGATGAGCACCCGCTGCTGTGCGAAGTCGCGGCTGTTGTACGGACGATCGTGTGAGGCGTTCATGGCGCGTCGCTGGGCTGGGCCGCGGGGGTCGTCCGGGTCTGCCACTGCCACACCGTCCTCAAAGACTGTTCGAGGGTGCGCTTTGTTCGCCAGCCCAATAGTGACTCGGCCACCGCGGGATCAGCCCACACCGCCGGTACGTCTCCCGATCGCCGGGCTACGTGATTCGTGGGAACGGACACACCAGTCGCATGCTCGAAGGCTGCGATCACCTCGAACACGGATCGACCCGTGCCGGTGCCGACGTTGATGGCCTCAGATGACGCCCCGACGCGACTGACGAGTCGGCCGAGGGCTGCACCGTGAGCTTCAGCAAGGTCCATGATGTCGATGTAGTCACGAATGGCGGTGCCGTCGGGCGTCGGATAGTCCGTTCCGAACACCGGCACGGGGCCGGTTGCTCCCGCGGCAGCCCGAGCGAGGTATGGGACGAGGTTCGAAGGGCCGTCGACGAGCAGTTCACCGATCTTGCCGCTTGGATGGGCTCCGATGGGGTTGAAATACCGCAGTGAGATTGATCGCACCCGTCCGGTCGCGGCGACGTCGGCAAGAATTCGTTCACACATCTGCTTGGTTGCACCATACGGTGAGGTCGCAGGCTTGATTGGGGACTCCTCGGTCACCGGCAACGTGTCGGGTTCGCCGTACACCGTGCATGACGACGAGAAGACGATCGAATCACAGCCGTGGCGGTCCATCGCTTCGAGCAGCGAGACGGTTCCGGCGACGTTGTTGTCGTAGAACGCCGCTGGCCGGTGGACGCTTTCCCCGACGGCCTTGAGGGCAGCAAAGTGCAAGACGGCGTCGAAGCCTCGTCCTTCGAACACGCGATCGAGACCTTTGGCGTCTCTGACGTCGGTCTGGAAGAAGGGAACCGAGCGGCCCAAAATGTCCGCAAGGCCCGCGAGGACCGATCGGTTGGTACGAGACAGGTTGTCGAGTACGGCGACGTCGTGACCCGCCTCAGCGAGGAATGCCGTCGTGTGCGAACCGATGTAGCCCGCACCGCCGGTGACCAGAAGTTTCATCGGACGTTGAGTCTATGTTCACTCTGGGTGGTGAGTCTATGGCCCATTGAACCCATTTCGGCGCTCTCCCGCGCACAACAACCGCACAACAACGGGACAACAACCGGACGACAACCGGACGACAACCGCTGTAAGACTGGGAAAGGCGGAAGAGGTCAGGCGTTCGTGATGATTGAGGCGACGGCCCAGACGAAGATCACGAGACCGAGGACGGACATCACGATGAGTGGCGTTCGGCGCACCTCGCCCGGGATATGGTCTGGGCGACGCTGCTGACGTTGCGCCCACGTCGGTCCCTTCGAGGAGGGTTTACGGGTTGCGAGCAGCGCCATGGTGTTGCCGACGAAGAGCGCAGCCCCAAGAGCGGCCACGAGGCCTCGCAGTATCCCAACCCCTCCGAACACACCGCCAACAGTAGCGACCGTCGACGTCTTGGTTGCGCGATGCGTGGCGGTCAGCCACGAAACAGTAGCGACCGTCGGCGTCTTGGTTGCGCGATGCGTGGCGGTCAGCCACGAAACAGTAGCGACCGTCGACGTCTTGGTTGCACGCCGGTTTGGCGGTCAGCCACGAAACAGTAGCGACCGCCGATGAATTTGGTTGCACTACTTCTGTTCGTCAGCCACGAACTAGTTTGGACGCCTATGGCTTCAGTGTCTCACCCGACCGATACCCCGGACTCAACCGCGAAAACGCGACGTTCGCCGAGTCAGCTTGCGATGTTGGTAGGCATCGTGATGGCCACGATTACGGCCGTTTCCGGGGTCATCGGCGCGCTCGCGCAGCAACACGGCGAGTCCGACGTGAGTCGACGGGTGTTCGGAAACATCCCGCCGGCACTCCAGGCGGCGTTCTACACGGCACTCACCGTCATGTTTCTGGCGGGGGCGTGGCTGTTCAGCCAGCGGGTGAAGAACTGGGAGCGCGGCACCCCCGACAACCGTCGAACGACCAAGGAAAATGCCGGTCGTCGAATGAAAGACTTCCGCGCGGGCGTCTATATGAAGACCCTCATGCGCGATCCTGCCGCCGGCATCATGCACTCGATGATCTATTTCGGGTTCATCGCGCTCTTTGCGGTGACCACCGTGTTGGAAATCGACCACCAGCTCCCGAATGGCTTGAAGTTCTTGCACGGCGGTGTGTATAAGGGCTACAGCGCCTTCGGCGACCTGGCCGGTGTGGTCTTCACGGGCGGCATCCTGTGGGCGATGTTTCGTCGCTACATCCAGCGTCCGTACCGCATTCGCATCAAGAACCGTCCCGAAGACGCCGTGATCCTCCTCATGTTCTTGACGATCGGCGTGTCGGGATTCTTGGCGGAGGGAAGCCGAATCGCGTTGGCGGGCCGTCCCGATTTCGAGAAGTTCAGCTGGGTCGGGTATCCGATTTCGGCGCTCTTCGAGAACGTGAACGCCTCGACGTGGCACCAGTGGATGTGGGGGTTGCACGTCGTCGCCTTCTTGACCTTCCTGATCATCCTGCCGATCACGAAACTGCGGCACATGTTCACAAGCCCGCTGAACATGTACCTGAAGGACCGCGCTCGCCCCAAGGGCGCAATGCGGCCCATGCCGAACCTGATCGCAGGCGAATCGACGATGGAATCGTTTGGCGCTTCGATGGTCGAAGAGTTCACGTGGAAGCAGCTGCTCGACACCGACGCGTGCACGATGTGTGGACGCTGTACCGCGGTCTGCCCAGCGAATGCCACCGGTAAGCCACTCGATCCGCGTGAGATCGTGCTGAAGATCGGAACGGTCATGAGTCTGACCGGGTCCCCGAAGGTTTCGCCTCCGGTGTCGATCGACGGGGAGCTCACCGTGTCGTCGTCGAGCGTGTTCGAACGAATCTCCGCCGAGGAAATCTGGGCCTGCACCAGTTGCAAGGCGTGTGACGAGAACTGCCCGGTAAACATCGAGATCCTCGACAAGATTCTCGACATGCGCCGGTACCTGACGTTGATGGAATCCAACTTCCCGTCCGAGCTCGGGAACGCGTACCGTTCCATGGAGAACTCCGGCAATCCGTGGGGCATCGGTCAGAACGAGCGCCTTGCGTGGGCAAAAGACCTCGAGATCCCCGTTGCCGAACCGGGCTCGCCGCTCACGACGGAGTACCTGTACTGGGTGGGCTGCGCCGGAAGCTTCGACGACAAGAACAAGAAGGTGTCCGAGGCCACCGCCAAACTTCTCCAGCGCGCCGGAATTGCGTTCTCGGTGCTGGGACCAAACGAACAGTGCACCGGAGATCCGGCGCGACGCTCCGGCAATGAGTACGTGTTCCAGATGCTCGCCCTCGCCAACGTGGAGAGCCTCAACGGAATGGGCGTGAAGAAGGTCATCACCCAGTGCCCCCACTGTTTCAACACGCTGCTCAACGAGTATCCGCAGCTGGGTGGGCATTACGAAGTCGTCCACCACTCGCAGCTTCTTGAAGAGCTGATTGCCGACGGTCGACTCGATCTGTCGTTGGCGACGCTCGACGAGCGGATCGTGTACCACGACTCGTGTTACCTCGGACGACACAACGACATCTACACCGCCCCGCGCAAGGTCCTTGGTTCGCTGAAGGGAATCTCGATCGTCGAGGCGCCACGCAACGGCACGAAAGGCATGTGCTGCGGAGCCGGCGGAGGACGCATGTGGATGGAGGAATCCATCGGCACGAAGGTCAACGATGATCGCTCTCGTGAACTCATCGCGACCGGCGCGTCCCGGGTCGCCACCGCCTGTCCGTTCTGTTACATCATGATGGATGATGGCGTGAAAGGGCACGGGAACGATGAGGTCGTGGTGCAAGACATTGCGATGCACCTTCTCGAGGCGATTGAAAAGGGCGAACGTGCTGAACCGGCCGCCCCGGCGATCGGTTTGTAAGAACCAACCAAGAACGCTGTGAGCGGTCAAAACGACTCATTTCCGAAAAAGATCCTCATAATTTGTCACAAAGAGTGGTCTTCTTCGGAAACCGACTGCTACAGTGAGTCCTCGTTCAGTTTGTGTCTGAATTGGAAAGGGTCCTCGCTTCACCATGAGTCGGTTATCGGAAAAACTGAGCCAAACTCAGGAGCGATTCTTCGATTTCCTGGGCGTTCGGCTGCAGTCCTACCGTGACACGCTTCTCCTCGTGGTCGACGGCACCGGTCTACTTTGTGGCTGGGCCTATGCCGTGTTGGTCGCACACCCGGGCACTTCGATCAGCGTGTGGCTTCTGCCGTTGCTGGTGGGTGTGTTTGTCGCCGCCGGATTCCTTTTGGGAACCTACCGCAATCGGTGGTCGGTTGCCTCCTTTGCCGAAGCGGTCCATCTTGCTGGCGCCCTCGGGGCCTCGCTGCTCGCGGCGACGATCGCCATACGGTTCTTCGACCGTGATCGCGGCTCGACAAACTTGGCAGTAGCCGAGGCAACGCTGCTTGTGGCAGTGCTCGTCAGTGGGCTCACGCGAATGGTTTGGAGGCTGGGTTGGGAACGTCATCTGGCCCCAGACGCCACGGCGAAACCGGTGATCATCGTCAACAGCGGACGCACCGGCGAACAGGCGGCCCGAGCCATGATGCTCGAGCACGACAGTTCGTATCGACCAGTCGGGTTCGTCGACAACGATCGACTTCGGGCGAATCGCCAAGTCATGGGCATCCCGGTTCTCGGAACCTTCGAGGAATTGATTGAGCTGGCGTCTGAGGTCGGCGCTGGCCATATCCTCGTGGCCGAAGCCGGAACATGGAGTCCCGAGGTAAACGACCTCGTCAACACGGCCAAAGCGGCGCAAATAGAGGTACTCACGCTTCCACCGGTGCGCGAACTCTACGGCGACGACGTGCGGGCCTCCGACATTCGGCCCCTTCGCGAGGTCGACTTCTTGAATCGCCGCGAAGTCACGGCCGACACCACCGCCATCGGCGACTACCTCAGCGGCAAGCGAATTCTCGTGACGGGCGCAGGCGGTTCGATCGGCTCGGAGTTGTGTCGCCAGATCTCGGCCTACGCACCGGGCGAGCTCATCATGGTCGACCGTGACGAGTCGGGGCTTCATTCCACGCAACTTTCGATCGAGGGCCATGCGCTCCTCAACAATCCGAATCTCGTGGTGGCAGACATTCGTGACGTCCAACGACTCGGGGAGATCTTCGAGTTCCACAAACCGGAGATCGTCTTTCACGCAGCGGCCCTGAAACACTTGCCGTTGTTGGAAATGCACCCTTCCGAAGCGTGGAAGAGCAATGTTCTGGGAACGCTCAACGTTCTTGAGGCGGCCAAGGAATCAGGCGTCGAGACCTTTGTGAACATCTCGACCGACAAAGCAGCAAATCCGTGCTCAGTCCTCGGCTACTCAAAACGCGTCGCCGAACGACTCACGGCGGCCTTTGCCGAAACGAGCTCCGGTCGCTATCTCTCGGTACGGTTCGGTAACGTTCTCGGCAGCCGAGGGTCCATGCTCGAGACGTTCCGGGGGCAAATGCGAAAAGGCGAACCGCTCACGGTCACGCACCCCGACATCACCAGATACTTCATGACCGTGGAAGAGGCTGTGCTTCTTCTCATTCAGGCTGGAGCGATCGGTCGGACGGGCGAGGTGCTCATCCTCGACATGGGCGAACCGGTGAAGATCGTCGATGTTGCGCAACGAATGGCCTCGTTGGTGGATCCCCCAGCGGAAATTCGCTTTGTTGGCCTGCGTCCAAACGAGAAAATGCACGAGGAGCTTTTTGGTCCCGGTGAGATCGACGCGCGCCCAATTCACCCGCTTGTGAGCCACGTCCGTGTCGAACCACTTAGTCTCAAATCGTTCCAACAGATACTTCATGGCGCGAATGACCTCAACCATCACCAGCTTTTGGTCGATCTGATCTCCACAGAAATTGATTTCGTCCCGCACGCCGATGCTCGCTGACCGCAAGCGATTGAAAGACCCCTATGCCTACTGACCTACCGGTATTTGAGCCCCCCGAGGTATTCAGGGCGTGCGTGATCGGCCTGGGAAAGATCGGGCTGCCGTTGGCTGTCCAGTTCGCGCAACAGGGAATCTCCACCATTGGCGTCGATATCAACAAGACGGTCATCGAAATCATCAATGGCGGCGAGCCTCCGTTTCCGGGTGAGACAAACCTCGATCTCTACCTGAAGAGAAGTCTCGAGGCCGGTCTCTTCTCCGCGACGTCGTCGACCGTCGACGCCGTCGCTGCGTCGAATGTGGTGATCATCGTCGTTCCCCTCGTCGTCGACCATGACACGAAGATTCCTGACTACCGCGCCATTGATGCCGCCACGTCATCGGTGGCATCAGGACTTCGGCCCGGAACGCTCGTTTCCTACGAAACGACGCTTCCGATCGGTACGACCCGCAATCGCTTTGCCAAAGCGCTCGCCGAGCAGTCCGGCCTCACGCTCGGCACGGACTTTTTCGTATGCTTCTCACCGGAGCGAGTCTCGAGTGGGCGAATCTTTCGAGATCTCTCTCGGTATCCGAAGCTGGTCGGCGGTGTCGATGAAGCATCGACTGAGTTCGCTCACGCCTTCTATGCGGCGGCCCTGACCTTCGACGAGCGTCCCGACCTTGCTCGCCCGAACGGCGTGTGGCGGATGGACACGTGCGAGGCATCCGAGCTCGCAAAGCTGGCCGAGACTACGTACCGCGATATCAACATTGCGTTCGCCAACGAGTTGGCCAGGCATTGCGACTCGACCGGTGTCGATGTGGGCCAGGTCATCGAGGCGTCGAACAGCCAACCGTTCAGCCACATCCACCAACCCGGCATTGCGGTGGGTGGTCACTGCATTCCCGTGTACCCACACCTGTACTTGCAGGGCGACCCGGGCGCGGAGATGCCGCGAACCTCCCGAAACGTCAATGATCGTATGCCTACATACTGTCTTGACCGGCTCGAGAAACTCACCGGATCCCTTACGGGCAAACGCGTGGCGATCCTGGGACTTGCCTATCGAGGGGGCGTGAAGGAAACAGCGTTTTCGGGAGCCTGGCCCCTGCTGACGGAACTGGCCGCTCGAGGTGCCACCGCCCTCGTTCACGATCCGCTCTTTACCGATCAAGAACTCGAGGGTCTCGGCATCTCGCCGTACCACTTCGGGGATCCGATCAACGCCGCGATCGTGCAAACCGATCACTCCGAGTACCGCAGTCTGTTGCCAGCTCAGCTGCCCGGACTCACGGCGTTGGTCGACGGGCGCAACACCGTCGAATCGATCGAGTCCTTCACCGCCGCGGGCGTCAATTGGAGTGTTCTGGGTCGCCGCTCATCGATCGTCTCTTCCAAGGAAGTCTGAACATGTCGTACGTACACCCCACCGCCTGTGTCGAAGACAACGTCGAAATCGGCGAAGGAACCAACATCTGGCACCAGGGCCACATTCGAAACGGAGCCCGGATCGGCGCATGTTGCAACTTCGGCAAGAACGTGTTCGTCGACTCCGGCGTGACCATCGGAAACGGCGTCAAGATCCAGAACAACGTCAGCGTGTATCACGGTGTCACGATCGAAGACGAGGTCTTCGTCGGCCCGAGCGCTGTCTTCACGAACGATCTGTATCCACGGGCGTTCAACAAGGACTGGACCGTCACCGAAACAATCGTGCGGCGGGGCGCATCGATCGGGGCGAATGCCACCTTGATATGCGGCATCGAGATTGGTGAATACGCCGTCGTCGCTGCGGGATCGGTTGTACCGAAAACCGTACGTCCACATGAGATTGTTCTCGGCAGTCCCGCTCGGCATCACGGCTGGGTCTGCATCTGCGGGCGAGTAGTCAGCAAGTCAATAGAACCCCCCACCGACTTCGCCTGCGGCGAATGCGAATACACGGAGAAGACGTCATGATCCCCATTTCGAAGGTTCACATCGATGCGGAAACCGAGCAGCTCGTCATGGAGGTGCTCCGATCTGGCCAGCTCGCTCAGGGTCCGATGGTCGCTCGATTCGAGCAAGCATGCATGGCGATGACGCAGACGAAGCATGCTGTTGCCGTCAACAACGGCACGACCGCGCTCGAGATTTCACTGCAGGCGTACAACATTGGACCGGGCGACGAAGTCATCACGACTCCCTTTACGTTCGCCGCGACGGTCAACGCGATTGTTCACTCGGGAGCGCGCGTCCGCTTTGTCGACGTGACCGACGATTACACCATCGATCCGGCGGGTATCGAAGCGCTCGTGAACAAGAACACCAAGGCCATCATGCCGGTGCACCTTTACGGGCTTCCGGCTGACATGGTTGCCATCGAGGCGATCGCCAAGAAGCACGGACTCGTCATCATCGAAGACGCCGCGCAGTCCCATGGTGCCGAAGTGAACGGTGCTCCTGTGGGGGGCTACGGGCTCGCGTGCTTCTCGTTCTACGCAACGAAGAACCTGAGCACCGGTGAAGGTGGCGTTGTCACCACGAACGACGACGACCTCGCAGAGCGGATGAGGATTCTTCGGAATCAAGGTATGCGAGCAAGGTACGCATACGAAATGCCGGGCCACAACTATCGGATGATGGATCTGGTGGCCGCCCTCGGAATGTCGCAGTTCGACAAACGGCCGGCGATGGAAGCCGCACGACGCGCGAATGCTGACAAGCTCTCCAAAGGTATGGCGGATCTCAACGCCGTTGTTCTCCCGTTCGAACCAGCGGGTCGTCGCAGCGTCTGGCACCAGTACACGGTTCGGTTGGCCCCTGGTGCGCCGGTATCGCGGGAACAGGTTCTCGAGGGATTGCAAGCGAAGGGCGTCGGCTGCGGTATCTATTACCCCAAGGCGGCCTACGATTACGACTGCTATCGCAACCACCCGAACATCGAAGCCGTGGCATGCCCGAAGGCTGAAGAGTTCGCGACATCGGTCTTCTCGATTCCCGTTCATCAGCACCTCACCGACGACGACGTCAGCCACATCATCGCGGCCATGCACGAGGTCGTCGGCTCATGACCCGAAAGTCTGTTCGCCTTGCCATCGTTGGCACGGGTGTCATGGGGGCAAACCACGCGCGCGTTGCGCTGCGAACACCCGGCCTCGTGTTGGCGGGAGTCGTCGATATCGACGAAGAGAAGCGCAGTTCACTTGCGTCAACGAGTGGGGCTGATCATGCCTCAACCATAGGTGAACTTATGAAGAGGTCACCGGTCGACGCGGTCGTGGTGGCCTCACCCACTGCCTACCATCATGAACTCGCTGCCGAGTGCCTCGATGCTGGGCTTCATGTCCTTGTTGAGAAGCCGATCGCATCGACGATCGAACAGGCGCAGGATCTTTCCGCCCGGGCCTTGAAGGCGGGTGTCGTTCTCACCGTTGGCCACATCGAGCGTTTCAATCCGGCGGTCCGAGAACTCCATATCCAGTCGCAGTCCCCGATCCACATGCAACTCGAGCGCGTCGGACCCTTCACTCCTCGTGTCTCGGACAACGTCGTGTTGGACCTCATGATCCACGATCTGGATCTGGCCCGAATGCTGGCCCGCAGCGAGGTCAGCAACGTCCAATCGATTCAACAGTCGCCTCATACCATCGGCCCCGACATGGCGATTGCGCTGCTCTCCTTTGAGAATGGCGTCACCGCATCGGTGACCGCGAGTCGCATAAGCCAACAGCGTTTGCGACGAATCTTCATCACCGAAAAAGATGCGGTGTTGGCCGGTGATCTGATTCGCCAGGACGTCATGATTCACCGGATGCAGCATGTCGAGTATGTGTCTGATGGCGGCGCCCGGATCCGCCAAAGCGGCATGGTCGAAATGCCTTTCATCGAAAACCGCAACGAACCGCTCGCCGAAGAGTTGAAGGCCTTTGTTGGGGCAATTCAACACGGTACTCAGACAGTCACAGCCGAGGACGGCATTGCCGCCCTACACCTCGTAGATTGGGTGCTGCGAGGCAAACGACCGGATTGACCGGGCCTCGCACGACGATTCACAAAGAGATGACGACCTCAATGCGCGAGACTTTTCTTCCTTTCTCCCCACCCCAGATCGACGAGACCGAGATCGACGCGGTCGTCTCCGCGCTGCGCTCAGGTTGGCTGACTACCGGACCGCGTACCCAAGAGTTCGCGGAGAAGTTCCAGCGACGCGTCGGTGCGCCGGCGGCGTTACCCGTCAACTCCGCGACCGCTGCCCTTCACGTCGCATTGGAGAGTTGGAAAGTCGGTCCGGGCGACCTGGTGTTCACGACCCCGCTGACGTTTGCGTCCACGGTTCACAACATCGAGCATGTGGGTGCGACTCCGGTTCTCGTCGACGTGAATCCGGATACGTTGAACCTTGACCCCGAGAAACTCGACCGAGCGGTTCGCGAAGCGTTTGATTCCGCAAGCAAAACGGGTTTGACCCCGAAGGTTCTCCTACCGGTCCACTTCACCGGCCAGCCTGTCGACCTCGATCCCATGTTGGAACTCGCGGCAGAGTTCGGCCTCAAGGTGTTGGAGGACGCCGCCCACTCGTTGCCCGCCTCGTACAAGGGAACGCCCATCGGTAACGTGGACCACCCCTCCGTCGAGCGAGCAGTTGCGTTCAGCTTCTACGCAACCAAGAACCTCACCACGGGCGAAGGCGGCGCACTGACCGGATCGCCATCGTTCATCGACGAGGCAAAGCTCTGGAGTCTCCACGGGATGGGACGCGACGCCTGGAAGCGATACGGCGCCGGTGCGTCGTGGCACTACGAGGTGACGCGACCTGGTTTCAAGTACAACATGACGGATCTCCAGGCTGCGTTGGGCACCGTGCAACTCGACCGGCTCGGCGCCTTCGACAGCGCACGGCGAGCGATTGTCGACAGATACAGCGCGGCGTTCTCACCGAAGCCCGGGCTTCGTGTGCCGACGGAAGCATCCGGCACGAAGCACGCTTGGCACCTGTTCCCGCTTCGCCTCAATCTCGACACACTGACTATCGACCGAAACACGTTCATCAACGAGCTGACCGCCCGCAACATCGGCACAAGCGTGCACTTCATTCCGGTGCATCGGCACGCGTTCTACCGTGAAAAATATGCGTTCACCGACGCGTCGCTCCCGGTGGCGACGAAGATGTTTTCGGAGGAGATCTCGCTTCCGATCTATCCGAGTCTGACGGACCGCGACATCGACGATGTCATTGCAGCGGTGTCCGACATCCACGATCGGCACGCTCGGTAACGCCTTCTTCGGAAAGCTCCAACCGGTCGCAGCAAGGGTTTCGAACTGGCGACTACGGGGTGTGCGCAGTGCCGTGGAGCGAGTCAGGTGATTCTGAACCCGCCACAACAAGCTCCACCGCAGCAGAAACGCTTTGCTTGGGGTCCGTCGTTCGTAGTGGCAGCGACGAGATCGAGCGAGGGCCAATGGCACCCGCTGCCCCATGGTGGAAGAGGACGGCCGAAAGCGAAGGAGCAAGGCACAGCTGGGCAAGTTCCTCGATGAGGACAGGACGTTCACCCTCGACGTTCACCGCTGCTGCCGCGACGGGGGCCAGCGGAGGCACGTGAGCCTGGGTGATCAACGGATGCGAGGGTCGCGAGTCGTGCTCCTCTGCGCCGAGCAGATCCTCGTGGAGCTTCTCTCCCGGTCGTAGGCCGGTGTATTCGATATCGAGTTGTCTCCCGCTGCGGCGGATCAGCGTCTGAGCCACATCCGCGATTCGGACGGGCTCGCCCATATCGAGAACCAGCACTTCGCCAGGTTGACCGACGGCACCAGCCTGAATCACGAGTTGCACGGCTTCTTCGATCAGCATGAAGAAGCGGGTGACGTTCGGGTCAGTCACCGTCAGTGGCACGCCTTCCGCGATTTGCTTGCGGAACGTCGTGAGCACGCTGCCGCGGCTTCCGAGCACATTTCCAAATCGAACGCTCACGTACGTCCCAACAGGAGCGGTCGCTGCGGCGTGCGCCGTGAGTCGCTCAGCGACCCGCTTCGAATAGCCGAGCACGCATTGCGGGCTCGCAGCCTTATCGGTGCTGACATTCACGAAGGTTTCGACGCCTACCGCCTGAGCGGCGTCCAATACTGTCTGCGTACCCCAAACGTTGCTTTTGATCGCCTCAGCCGGGTTCGCCTCAAGCAAGGTCAGGTGTTTCAATGCCGCCGCGTGGAACACAACCTGCGGGCGGACCTCAGCAAAAACGCTGCGGATCCGGCTTGCATCGCGGATATCGGCGAGAACCAAGTCCGGAGTGTCGAGAAGAGCGCGCGTTTCGATCGAAAGCTGTACCGAGTGCAGGGCCGATTCGTCGCGGTCGAGCATCACCAGCCGCTCTGGCTTGAAGTGATGCAGCTGCCGGCAAAGCTCGCTGCCGATACTTCCTCCGGCACCCGTGACGAGGACTCGCTTTCCGGTGATGTACCCGGCGATGCTGCTCAGATCGGTGTCGATCTTGCGGCGACCGAGGAGGTCCTCCTCCGAGAGATCCTTGATGTCGCTGGTTTGGAGCTTCTCGCCCAAGAGTGAACTCAACGGCGAGAGAACCTTGACCTTGAGTGGCGGCTCGCACATCTCTGCTTGCTCGAGCAGCTTGTG
>JANOWU010000310.1:0-6305 GCA_031418035.1 Acidimicrobiia bacterium | reverse complement strand
ACGCGACCTTCGTTCGCCAACGACTCATGAGCAATATCAATGAGTGCATCGTGTCGACGTTGCGCTGGGGTCCGATTGTCACCCTCGCACGGTTTCGGCATGGCCGCTTCGAGGGCCTTCGACAGCGCCTCGCCGCCGAGTGCGTCGAGGAGCCCGTTCAGGATCCACATTCCACCCGACGTCGGCGACAACTGCACTCTGCGGGCCTCTTCGTGTTCGTTCTCAGCTGTTGGGTCACCGAGCGCGTCATCGCAATGTGAAACCCACAACGCGACTGCCCTGCGGAAGTTTGACAGCGACAGTGTTTGTGCCCACACCAACATCATTTCGGCGTCGCGGACCAGGAACGGGAGACGGGCTTTCGTGAGTGCGTTCGCGATAACACTGACGTGGGACACACCGATAGTGCCCGCATCGACCGCGTCGGACCACCCGGAAAGTTTCGCGAACACCTCGCCGTGCGCGATGCGCTGTTCACCTTCGCTGGGTCGCGCGTGGGTATTGAAGGCGAGCCAGTCCGAGATGTTGCGGTATCCGTCGTCACGTATCACTGGGGAGTCGGCGAACGGAACAACGATACGTGTGCATAGTGTCTCGAAACGGTCGACCAATGCCCGTGCAGCCGCTACGTTCGCCGCTGTGACGACCGCGCCGTTTTGCAGGCAGGAGACAGCCGACAGTGCCGCAGACTCGGCAAGAGCTAGGTAGTGGTCGAGCGTCGATTCCACGTACACATTGTATCAGCCGACCACGAACGTATGTTCGAGAAATCAGCGAAAACAGACGAAAACCGCCAAAACACCCATCTCGCCCGTCGGTTTCCGACAGTTCGCAGAACCGGACAGCTCCATCACTTGCCGAACCTGCAAGCCCGCCAGACGCCGGTGCAGCAAACCCGCACCCGGCAAACCCACACACCGCAACCCACACCCAGCAAACCCACACCCAGCAACCCACACACCGCACGCAGCATCCCGCCGGGCCGGCGTCCACAGACCCGGCTAGCTTGTCGTCATGGAACGGCCCCACGTCGCGCTGACCTTCGACAACGGGCCCTACGTCGGCGTGACCGAACAAGTACTGGACGAACTCGAACGCCGCCATATCCTGGCAACCTTCTTCGTCGTCGGACGATCTCTCGCTCGACCCGGCGCAAGACAACTATGTGAACGAATGATTGCAGCAGGGCACCGAGTCGGGAATCACAGCGCAACCCATTCCATCGCGCTCGGCGAGCTCGACGACCCACAGGCTATCGACGCCGAAATCGACGACTGCGAGTCACTGCTCGACGGGTTGCGCAGCACTCCACCGCTCTTTCGTCCGTTCGGCAACGGTGGAGCCCTCGATCACCGACTACTAAGCGCGCATGCTATATGGCACCTCGCCGAGGGCGGCTACAGGACCGTGCTGTGGAACTCGGTGCCACACGACTGGGACGACCCGAAGGGGTGGGTAGACACAGCGGTAAAGCACGTCCAGTCGATGCCGCACACAGTGATGGTATTGCACGACACGCCGAGAGCCTGCGTCGATCGACTATCGGAGCTACTGGACCGGCTCGAGGCCATGCAGGTTCAGTTCACCCAGGAATTCCCGGACCATTGCATCGCCACGGTTGACGGAAGGCCAACGTCGGTCATCGAAGCACTGCTTGCGGTGTGAGGCCGCGGCCCACTCCGCGGAGGTTCGTGCGCCAGCGACCGTGCCCCGAGCGAGTGGTCCGCGCCGAAGTTATCGACGTGGACCACCTCGGATGCACTTACCAGCGGAATGGCACCAGATCAGGTCCGGTTGCATGCCACTCGTCGCTACCGTCGTGGGCGTGATGGGAGAGATGCCCGCAGTACCAGAGGACGACGTCGCTCGCCTCGATGTTTTCGAAGTTGAGATAGGCGTTCAGTCCGTCGTCCGCTGCGCTTCCCTGATTGCCACGCCGATCTTCGGCACCGCGGTACTTCGTGACCCAGATGTCTCGCGTCGAAAATGTATCGGCGCTGCCGTCGCCCGATCCGGGATAGATGAAGTAGCCGTTTGCGGCGGTGTCGTCCATTAGCGCCCAGATGCGCTTCGTTCCGGGGTTTTTCACACGCGAAGTCTCACTGTGCTTCTTGTGCCAACCGGGCCCGTAGCCGATGTCTGGAGTCGTGGTGTTGTACTCATAGAGCGAGTCGTTGCCAGCATCGTTGATATCGAAATCGAATCTCCAGTACGCATGGTGTCGATGGTCGTCGTTGCACTGCAAACCCGCGCTGAAGAGCCTCGGCTGGATACGGCCGTCGGGCAGAAACGTCCAGCGCTGTCGCAGTCGATAGGAATCGATGGTGTGGTAGCTCTCGATTGCAAGGAAGCGAATCCCGAACCAGTTGAAGTCGTATACCGCGACTCGACGCCCGTTGTTCTGAACCTTGGCGTTGCCATAGGTGAGGGGATCTTTGTACGGTCCACAACCACCGTTGTATTGCACCCGCAGCGACGGCAAGCTCGCCTTGTAGAAGACCTTTCGACCGCGATAGCGGACGTCGTGGATCGCGAGTCCCTCGGGCTCGCTCCTGTCGTTGAGGGTGTAACGAAATGTCCAGACCGGGTCGTTCGTCGGCCATGCGATGGTGCCGGATTCAGCCATGGTGATCAGCCACGCTTCCTGCTTCGAGCACCTTGTCGGTGGCGAGATCGATCACCGCGAAATATCGAGCGAGTCGTTCATCGGCTGCGAAGAACCGGACATCGACAAGACGACGCCCGGCGTAGGGGTCGTCGGGTTCGATACGTTCGATTACTATTGCACCGCTGTCGAGGCCGTCAACATGGCCCGACAAAGCACCGCTGGCGATTTCGACGGAGCGGTTGAGTTCCTTGTCGGTGATGCAGGGCTGGTAACGCAAGACTTCGGCGAAGACTTTGCCTTTCGTCACCAACGCTTCAACGGCCCACTGATTGGTATAGGAATAGAAGAGCACCATCGTTGTCGTTGCGCCTTCTTTCGACTGAACCCTGTGGGCGCCGATCGACGTGAACGATTCGCCCAAGAGGCTTTTCACAACCGGATCGAGAGAGGTTGTTGAAATGACCTTTTCACCGGCGGTCGCGCTGAGTTCGGGCTTGTTCAGTTTCACTTCCAGATCACGGCGATCCGTAAGTCCTTCGGGTATCTCGAACGCCGGTCGATCTCGCAGCGGCGGAAAGGTTTCGGCGGGAAATCCGGGTATGTCCTCGAGCTCGA
The DNA here is from genome assembly GCA_031418035.1 of Acidimicrobiia bacterium. Lineage (GTDB taxonomy): Bacteria > Actinomycetota > Acidimicrobiia > Acidimicrobiales > JANYDT01 > JANOYY01. The sequence goes on along the minus strand of JANOWU010000310.1, from coordinate 3,082 downwards.
GGATCGGATCGGGTAGCTGTGTACTTTGCGGCATCGTTCCTCCATGTTGGGCACGTCCAGCAAGTCGCTGTACATGATCAGAGGCCTACGGAGCCGAGTTGATACAAAAACTACGAAAGCCCGACGGTTCTTTCGTGCCTACTTGACGGCGAGCGCCACACTTGCGGCGATGATGCGCCGGAGCGCGTCGGCGTCAACCGCCACGAGCTTCTTCAGGTACAGACACCCGACGCCACGGCGATGCGGTCCGAGGTTCTCGAACAGCTGCGGCTCGATCTCGGTGTTCAGATACAGCACCAACTCGGACTTACGCGGCGAGAACGCAACGATCGGCCACGATGCACTCTTCCCGCTACTCCCGGGATACTCGAGCGCGCCATAGCCCACGATGTTCGAGCCCCACACAACGGGTGCCTCACCCGTTGCCTCGCGCATCATCGCGTCAATCGTCTCGGCGTCGCCCCGGCGCCGGACGTCAGCGATAGTTGCGAGAAACGTTGCGACGTCGATGTCGGTAGGACGGGTCTTCGGCTCAGCCACGACGTCATCGTATCGAGCACCGCTCAGCGGTGCCGCTCCGGAAGAGAGCTCAGCTCAGGAGCAGTTGGACCCGCTCATCGGTGAATGCGTCGGGCGGTGCAAGGTCGGGTCCGATCATCACGATGGCCCGAGTCATACCCAGCTCGGGCGATGCGACCAGACGTTCATGAGCGCGCATACGACGCTCTCGCGCTTCGGGTCCGAACTCGTTCTGCAGAACCGCGGTGATGTGAGCCGCAATTCGTAAGCGACGCATGCGTTCGACGCGTTCGGTCACATACGGTGTGAACGTCGACATGGTCCATTCAGCAGGAGTTGAGTCGAGCAGCACTTCCGAGAGCACGCGAATGTCGCGCATCGTGATCGAGAGTCCTTGACCGGTGATCGGATCGTTCCAGCCGGCGGCATCACCCATGAGAACAACACCCGGTGCGACTGGTGACTCCAGCCAGGAATCTTCGTTCGCATACGTTGCGCATGGGCTCACCGGCGTGGCGCTGCCGAGCACTTCGGCTCCCGGCAGTGTGTTGAGTCCGCGGAAACGTTCGACGAAGGTGCCCGGTCCACCAGGTCCGCTCAGCCACTCCTTGTTCTCGAGCGACCATCCCAGGTACAGACGCACCCGCCCGTCGCCCTGAGGGAACGCAAGGTAGTGGACATCGTCTTCGGTGCCGATGGCCTGGAGATCTTCCGGCCACTCCGATGCTCCATCGACAAGGAGCCCGGAGAACATGTGATGCGGCTGATCACGTTGCAACGTGAGGCCAAGTCGGCGACGCACCATCGAGTTTCGGCCGTCGGCGCCGATGATCAGACGACACTGCACCATGTGCTCCTGGCCATCGTGAGTGAAGGTGACCTGTGGGTGCGTACCGGCCACGAACGAGATATTGCTCGCCGGTCGCAATGCTGTGGCGCCCGCCGTGTTCGCAGCATCGAAGAGCACCTGACATGCGTCGGGGTGGCGTTGGGTCAGCGGTCCGGGCAGGCCGGGCATGAGTGCGGAGATCGGCAGGACCTCGGCTTCGGACTGTTCACGGGTGCGGGTCTCGTCGTAGGAGATGTGGCGGTGGATGGTGTGACCACGCGCCGCACGTAGATCGTCTTCCAAACCGATGCGACGAGCATCGAGCACTCCCCACGGCGCCATCCACTCCCCTTTGGTCCGATCGGGGAAGACCTCGGTTGCTTCGAGCACGAGGCACTCGATACCGCGCCGGGCGAGAACAGTGGCGAGACCGGACCCCCCGATCCCACCGCCCACGATAACAACGTCGTAGCGACTCTTCAGGTTCCGTCCCATGGCGCACAGTATGGCCGAAGCGTCGCCGCGCAGAACAAACACCCAACGCCGAAAGCACGTCTCGAACGCGACTAGCAGGGTTCTGAAAAACCTCCTCTCCGACATCAGCCCAATTCGGCGACCAGCGAATATGTGGTTGCGGAATGGTCGAAAAGTAGGATTTTCATCACCCTGCTAGAACACAAACATGCGCTTCGACATCAAGACGGCACCGATGAACACCACGTGGAAGGCCATGCTCGACGTCTGGCAGGAAGCCGACCGAATCCCGCTGTACGACACGGCATGGAACTTCGACCACTTCGAGCCGATCTTCTCCGACCGGTCAGGCCCATGCCTCGAAGGCTGGACGATGCTTGCGGCAATGGCGGGTCTGACGTCGCGCATCCGACTCGGGTGTCAGGTCACCGGTATGCCGTATCGCCATCCTGCGGTGCTCGCCAACATGGCGGCGACGATCGACATCGCAAGCGGTGGTCGCCTCGTCATCGGACTCGGTGCCGGATGGAACGCCGATGAGTGCACGGCGCTCGGCATCGAGTTGCCTCCGCTCAAGGAACGCTTCGATCGTTTCGACGAAGGCGTGGAGGCAATCGTGCGGCTCCTCTCGAGCGGTGACGGCGAGCAGGTGAACTACGACGGCCGCCACGTCCAACTGCGCGACGCATGGTTCGAACCGAAGTCGGTGCAGCGTCCCCATCCGCCCATCGCGATCGGCGGCAGCGGTGAGAAGCGCACGCTACGAACGGTCGCGCGCTTCGCGCAGCACAGGAACGCAATCGTGCCCGACGCCGATCACTGGCGCGCGAAACGTGACGTGCTGCATCGCCACTGCGCCGACGTCGGCCGCGACCCGTCAGAGATCGAGTGCTCCGTAAACGTATGGGTCACACCCGATGCCGACCCCGGAGCGGTTGCGGCGTCGTGTGCGACGTGGAAGGACGCCGGCCTCGATGTCATCGTGCTGTACATGGCCACGCCGCATTCACCGGCGATTCTCGGCCCGCTCGCCGACGAGCTTGCGTCGCTGGCGAGCTGAACCACGCAAACTGCAATCCTCCGGCGCGCCCGCGATTCCACCCGTCGACGCCCGCGATTCCACTCGTCGGGGGGTTTGCGGGGCGGCCGCCACATTTTTGTTGGGGCAAAAATTCCGACCACCCAGCAACAACCCGGGGATGAAGTACCCACAACAAAAGCCGGGTAACCAAACAGAAATTTTGACAAACAAAAAAAGAA
>JANOWU010000309.1:0-2472 GCA_031418035.1 Acidimicrobiia bacterium | reverse complement strand
TGATGGGCGCCGCCCGCGCCTCTTCCTTTCGGGATCGTTTGCTCGCCGGTGGTATGCGCGCAGACATGCCGGTGGCCATCATTACGAACGCGACGACCCCGGAGATGCGTGAGCTGCGCCTGGTGCTGTCCGAACTCGGGGTCGAACCGGTCGCCAACCCGTCCGTGATCGTGATCGGTGCAGTTGCCGGTCTCGACCTTCGAACTCCACCAACTGTCACGTCCTCCCTCGACTCTGTCGTCCAATTCCTTTCACCTGAGGTCTTTTCATGAGCCAAACACTCGAACCAGCACTCTTCAGTGGACCTATTGATCCCGAAATCGAAGCGGACATACAAAAGTTCGAAATCATGTTGGCCCGACATCAGGCCGGCCAAATCGACGACGACGTGTTTCGAGTGTTCCGTCTCGCCAACGGTATCTACGGTCAACGTCAGGGTGGCACCGCCCAGATGGTTCGGGTCAAGATTCCCTACGGGAAGATGACCCCCGAACAACTCGAAGCCATGGCCGACATCGCAGAGAACAACTCGCGAGGCTGGGGGCACATCACCACCCGACAGAACATCCAGTTCCACTTTGTCGAACTCACCGATGTTCCGAACGTGCTGCGCAAAATGGGCGCAGTTGGCATGACCTCGCGAGAGGCGTGCGGCGATACCGTTCGTAACGTGCAGGGCTGTCACCTTGCCGGAGCATGTCCGTATGAGGTGCTCGACATCACCCAGTGGGCGGAGGCGACGCATCAGCATTTGCTCCGCAATCCTTTGGGGCAGCGCCTCCCCCGCAAGTTCAAGATCAACTTCTCCGGCTGCGCAACGGACTGCGGCCAAGCAATGTTCAACGACGTCGGCGTCATTGCGGTGAGTCGCACGTTGCCCGACGGCAGCCTCGAGGCAGGATTTCGCGTGTACATCGCCGGCGGTCTCGGCGCGAATCCTCACCCGGCATTGGCGCTCGAAGAGTTCACGGCCCGAGAAGACCTGTTGCCGACCATTGAGACGGCGCTGCGCGTATTCGAGCAGGCCGGCAATCGCGATAACCGCATTCGAGCTCGCATGAAGTGGCTCGTCGACACCCTCGGATGGGAAGAGGTGCAACGACGGATCCTGTCCCAGCGACGCCTCCTCCTCGCTTCTTCTTCGTGGCCCGGAGGTATTCCGGCCCAGGTTTCGGAATTCGGCGATGCTCCTGCCGGTCGCCGAGAAGGCGTTACGCCGACGCCGATGGGTCAGGGCACCCCGATCAGCATCGGACAGAAGCCGAACCGAGACCGTTGGCTCGATGCCAACGTCGTTCGAGGCACTGGAAACGGGACCGTATCGGCGTATGCGTGGGCGCACCTCGGCGACATCACCGTTGCGCAATTTCGCGAGCTTGCGGCGATCCAACGGGACTTCGACGCCGAATGTCGCCTCTCCAATCGTCAGAACCTGGTGTTTCGCAACCTGAGCGAAGCCCAGCTTCCAGAACTGTATGCGCGCTTAGAAGCGATCGGTATGGCCCAGCCCGGCGCCGAACTGTTGCGCGATGTGGTGTCTTGCCCGGGTGCCGACACCTGCAACCTGGCCGTAACGCAATCACGCGGGCTGGCCCGCGCCATCGGCGAACGACTCGAAGACGAGGGCCTCGCCGAAGTCGGGGGGCTACGGGTCAACATCTCCGGATGCATGAATTCCTGCGGTCAACACCACACCGCCGACATCGGGTTCTTCGGCGCCGAACGTCGTGTCGCTGGCGTCGCACTTCCGGGGTACCAACTGCTCCTCGGCGGCTACGTCGGTTCCGAAATGGTCCATTACGGTGATCGAGCGATGCGGCTCCCCGCAAAGAGCGGCCCGGAAGCGGTCGTGCGTGTCGTACGACGCTTCGTCGACGAGCGTCAACCAGGGGAGGCATTCCGGACCTGGATGGACCGAGTCGGAGGGGCGAAGCAGATCGCGCTTGGACTCAAGGACCTCGACGACGTGAAGTCGCCCACCGAGACCCCCGATGTGTACGTCGACTGGGATGAATCAAACCCCTTCGCCGTCGCACTCGGCGAATCAGAATGCGCCTGAGCGTCGCGTCGCCAGAAGCACTTCGCGCGATCGAAGCGGTCGACGCAGCCAACGCGCTCGATCCCAACGTCATCTCCTTTTCCGGTAACGAGTACCCGTTAGCCCTCCTGCAGGGTCAACGGGCCTCGTTGTGGCTGGAACGCCTTGATCCGGCGGCGAGTGATGCCGTGCGGATTGCGGCCCGGGCGCATCATCTTCGTCGCTGGACCGTCAACCGTTCTGCCTATCCCGAGGGGCGCGTCGGGTACCACCGTTGGAAGAAGGCGGCCAAAGACGTTCATGCGGTAGCGCTGGCTGAAATCACGGTCGGAACCGGGCTTGGCGACGCGGTCCTGTCGCGCTCGCAGCTGTTGGTGCGAAGAATCGGTTTGGGCACCGACCCCGAGACTCAGGTCGTGGAGGATTGTGCGTGC
>JANOWU010000308.1:0-42082 GCA_031418035.1 Acidimicrobiia bacterium | reverse complement strand
CGATCGGGCGCGGTCCGTCAACGCGACTGGTCGACCAGTGGATGTCGGGCCATGCTTCGTTCGAAGTCATCGTGTGTCCGAGGTTGATCGGCGAGATCAGTGATGTGCTCGATCGTCCGAGTCTGCGTAAACGAATCAGCGCTGAGGACGCTCGCGAGTTCGTCGGAACGATCTCGGCTCTGCCGAGCCAAGTACCTGACCCGTCGGAGATTGCTGTTGTGACTCGGGATGCCGACGATGACTACTTGGTTGCGTTGGCCAGAGAACACGACGCTGTGTGGATCGTCACCGGCGACGACGGTCTTCTCGATTGGTGGAGCAGGAACCTCGGACAATCGCGCCCGCAGCGTTCGAGCAATGGTTGATCGAACGGCCTTGAAAATTCGCTGAGGTCGGTCGGCCTCGAACTGGACACGATAGTAAGCGCACTTACGTAGACTGCTCTGCGAACTGCCTGGACTGGGGCGTATTTGGTGGACAAAATGTGGACACAGGAGCACGTAACCGCAGGTGGTGGACTGGCTGGACAGTCATCCTCACGTTTGCCAAGGTGAGGGTCGCGGGTTCGAATCCCGTCTTCCGCTCCAAGCATGTCCCCTGGTCAGAGGCCCGAAACGGGCCTCTGACCAGTCCCGACAGTGTGAAACGAAAACGCGAAGCGAGCCAAGGAACCCGCTCCACTTCCGAGCAATCTATTTCAGTTTCACGACTCGGGTTTGCGGGCAGTGAGGAGGTGCACGTTGGAGGGGTGGTCGAGTCGTCGATGTTCGATTTCGTTGAAGCCGGCCCGGTTGAGAAGTTCGAGGACTTCGACGCTGCTTGGTGTTCGGTAGATGTGGGGGTCTTTCCAGGGGTCGATGCCGTCGTCGCTCACGAAGCAGGCGAGCGATAGTCGGCCGCCGGGGCGTAGCACTCGAGCGATCTCGGCGAAGGTGGTCGCTGGATCTGTCATGAAGTAGATGGTGTGAACGGTGAGGGCTGCGTCGGCTGCGCCGTCTTCGAATGGGATGCGTACGCCATCTCCGAGTTCGAGCCGGACTGCACCGGCGCGGACGCTTCGGCGGTTACGGGCTCGCGCTTGGGCGACCATTGTCGGAGATGGGTCTGCGCCGATCACTTGGTGTCCATCGTTTGCGAGTATCGCGACAGTTCGCCCTTTCCCGAAACCGACTTCAAGGACCACTTCGTGGTGATGCAGGTTGAGTGCAGCGATCGCAGCGTCGTTGGCGGCCGCAGTGGCCTTGACCATGACTCGTCCGAAGAGTCGCCCGACCGGACCGCTTGGGCATCCCGATTGCCGGGAACGGTAACGCGCCCATCCAGTGAGCCTTCTGGATGGTTCTGGTGCGAGGTCATATTTCATTCGGTCCTAACTCGTTCTTTGGGCTGGAGTGGTTTTGGGACCTCGACCTTGGACGGTGTGGACGCTGAGGCGGTCGACGAAACTTGCGACCTCGTTAGCGCGATCGGTCTTGCTGGATCTGTGTCGAATGGTTGTTGCGAGGCGGTGACGGCGTCACTTAGCAATGCGAGGAGCGAAGGTGCTCGTACGAACCATTGGTCCTTGCTGCTTTGTAGCAAGCCAGTGTCGGATGCGGCAGCGAAAACGGTTGGGTCGGCGAGCCATGTTGCTGCGGCAATGAGGCCTTCCCGGGTGAACGCCTGGGCCGGTTCGTCGAGTTCCTGGTCACCGAGGACTGCTTCGAGTGATTCACCGGCGGTCCAAGCGTTGATGAGGTCGGCGATGCCTGCAAGCGAGTACCCGCGGGTTTGTAAGCGCGCGATCAGTTGCAGCCGCTGGAGATGGGCGGCGTCGTAGACACCGACACGACCCAGTCTTCCTGGAGGTGGAAGCAGTCCGAGACGGCGATACTCACGCAATGTTCGAGTGGGTAGGTCGGCGAGCCGTGCGAGTTCGTCGATCGTCCACCTTCCGTGATCGGGCGACGAGTCCCCAGTGGCGGGGCTGCTGGTACTCATCGCCGTTGCGCTCCTCTGGCGAGTTCGCGTTGCAGGGTTGGTTCGAGCGCGAGCCACGGATGACCGGAGTGAGCGGCCTCGCTGCCCGATACCCGCCACCCAGCTATTTCGACGTGGGCGCGAAGAGCGTGGGCTTGGCGACCCCAGCCGAGCCGAACCGGATCGATCGGGTCTCCGCTGAGCTGCGCGTAGCGATGCAGGAACCGTGTTGCGAGACGCGATCCGATCAGCTGGCCGATACGTCGCACCGGTGCCGGGCCACCCAGCGGAGAATGCGACAGCATCAACTCGGTGAATGCCAGGTCATAATGCGGGTCAGCGAGGACTGCGGTCGACCAATCGAGCAACGTCCAACGATCGCCGTCGACCAACACATTGAACGGATGCAGGTCACCGTGACACAACGACGTCTCTGGAAACGTGGTTTCCCTGAGTCGTTCGGCAGCTGCGGCGAGTTCAGTCCGTCCGTGCTCTTCGGCCGACGCGCCCAACCGAGAAAGGAACGCGTCAACACCCGGTCGACGCCCGGTAGCAGCGAGCCGCTCATCCCACCCGTCGACAGGACACTGATGCACCCGCAACGACGCGGCGGCGAGAACTTCAGGCAGGCGGTGCCAGAGGCGGGGCACCTCGCGGACCGCGGCCACCGCCGACAAACCGCCGAGCAAAGGAGAACCCGGAACAAGATCCATCACGACCCACGCCCACCCGGGAGCCGAGTCGAGTATCCCCCCGCCGCGAACAGCGGCAACCGGTACACGAGCGGCCCCGGCCAAACGCTGTACCTCTGTCTCGAAGACCCCAATGGCGCTGTCGGGCATCAACCTCACCACGAGTGGACCGCCGAGATCGACCGGCAAGGACGGGTCCGCTGCAAATCGGACCGAATGAGCCTCTGGCCAGTTCGGGAACCTAGAACGTTGAAACTCTGCGGTTTTTCCGACGGGCGTCTCCTGTCGCCACGTAGAACGGGATCTTCGCGTGTTCCGTTGCGTTTCCCGGCGTGAATGAGGATGATTTGATCTACTCACCCGCCGCGTTGTGCGATTTCACGGGGACACTGGGGGACAATGGACGTGCAGCAGTGCGCCAGGCCTCGACGCAGCATCGACACGGTCTTGGCCGAGGCCCGTGCCCGATTGCAGCGCTCGCGCCCGTTGACGCCTGGGCGGCCTCGCAGTGTCTGGCGGCGCTGATCATCGACATCCGTACCCCGACGGATCGGGAGCGTGAAGGGGTTATTCCGGGGTCTCTGCATCTGCCCCGCACGGTTTGGAATGGCGGGTGGACCCCACCAGTCCGCGGGCCCATCCCGCGATCGGCGGCTTGGAGCGGCTTCTGGTGCTGGTGTGCAACGAGGGCTACTCGTCGACTCTGGCCGCGGTTGCGTTGCACGAGATCGGGTTCGTGGACGCCACCGACATCATCGACGGCATTCGCGGTTGGGAGCGTGCCGGGCTTCCACTGGTGGCCCCAGCCCCGCTTGCGGAAGGGCTCCGCGATGGTGACGGGCCGCCGGAACCGCGGTTGGATGCGACGAAGGCGCCCGACCGCGGTTGGTGAGGTCACATGCTGGGGAGCGTGCGGCGTTGCTGTGCTCCCGGGGGCGTGGCTGGTGGGTTTCGTGCATACGGGCGGCTGCGAGCAGGCCGGAGGCGGCGGTGAGGGCGGTAACGGCGTAGATGGGCGGTGGGGATGGAGATGAGGGGCAGTGTTGCGTTAAGGCTGGGCGTGGACGGCTGTTTCGATGAGTCGTCGTCGCCGTGTTCTTGTTCGGGTGCCGTCGGCCTTCGATGGGTTTCGATTCCCGCGGGTGCAAAGATTCACACCGCTGCTCGCCGACGCGGCCCGCCCCTGCCGACATCAAGTAGGGAATCGTGGTTCGTTGACGAAACGTACGTGAAGGTCGCTGGCGTGTGGAGGTCCGAACAATCGTGTCGAGTGTGACCACGGACAGTTGAAAGCGCGCTTACGACCGATGCGCGGACTCAAAACCAATGCCCCCGCGCGGGTGATCATTCGCTGTCACGGGTTCATCCAGCACCGTCGACGCGGACACTACGAACTCGGTGTCGAAACAGCGAACCGCCATCTTCGCGTCGCTGCGGCATTCGACGAACTAGCCGTGAGAATCTAAGTGCACGTAGCAAGTTTAGCGACCAGAACTTCGCCGGTCACAACAACGCAACAGTGCCGCTTGAAGTCCCCAATCGCAGTCACGATCGCGGTGGCGGTGACAACGATCCCGGGGACCGTCTTCAACCGGTTGATCACGGGATCGTCGAGCGCTGAACTTTGGCTGGATTCTGCGGGTCAAACCGTCGCTCGTTATCGGGTGGTAGGTCGCGTTCTACCGTGACCTCGATTGGGGTTATTCGGCGGTCTGTCGAGCGGGTTTCCGTTAGGTTCAGATCTCCGGGAAGCGGTATGAGGATTGGCCTCGACGCCGGGAGGTCCGAAATGGAATTGTCGAAGGCAGCAACACAGGCACAGCGGCTCGGGCAGGTCGCGTTTGTCGCCACAACGCGACCAGACGGTCGGCCACATACCGTTCCTGTGCTTGTTGCACACGTATTCATTCGAGTTGTGCCCGACAGGGTTACCTTCCTGAAGATGTACGGGACGCAAGGCCGCGAAGTGTGGAAGCAGACGGACTGCTCGGTCGAGTTCGAACGATCAAGCCCGAAGTCGAATGCTTCCGCGTGCCCTCGTGGCATTCCTCGTGCGCTGTGGCGTCCACAACCCTCAAGGAAGTTCCACAACAACGATCGACATGTCATTACAAAGCGCGCGTACTACTGCTCGCAGTTTCGCTTTGCGGCGTGGTGACTTCGTGGCGTCGTTCTGCGGGTTCGGATCAGGAACGTACGCCACTATCGAGGGAACTCGGGCCAGTTGCGAAGTCAGCTCATCTGTGCCTGTCGCCGTGTCCCAGCCTGGCCGGTCAACCTTGGTCGGCCCGCCACTCGTCGAAGGCAATGGCGTACTCGACGTCGCCTTCCTCGTCGCCAGGGATGCGAACCGGCCACTCGGCATGGAAGGTGCGCACGAGGCGCATGCCGGCCTTCTCCATCACACGCCGCGACCCCACGTTGACCGCCATTGTCTCGGCCAGCACTCGGCGTATGCGCCCCGTCGAGAAACCCCGGTCGATCAGCGCGATCGATCCCTCGGTCGCAAGCCCCTGACCCCATGCCGATGCGATCAACCGGTACCCGAGCTCGGGCTCGTCGTCGCCGTGACCGTCGCCTGGCCGGAAGTGGAACCAACCGAGGAACTGTCCGGTGGCCCGCTCGATGGCCGCCCAGAAGCCGAAGAGGTCGGACCGTTCGTGGTATCCCAACCAGTGCTCGATCATCTCGACCGCGTTGTCGCGGGTGACCGGCTCGCCGTCCTCCACGAATCGCCGCACCAGCGGGTCGCTGTCGAGCGCGAGCAGCTCGTCGGCATCGTCGAGCGTGAACCGTCGAAGCACGAGTCGATCGGTGGTCAGCAACACACTCGGGCCCGTCATGTACCAAGCGTTGCAGACCCAGACGCGACGTCGATGACACTTCGTCGAGGGTGACGATCCTGGCCCGTCGGCGCGTCATCGTCGTGTGGTCTGATCCCCGCTACGACGGGTGGCTCCCTGCGGCGGCAATGCGCTATTTGCCTTGATATCGGTCTTCAAGTCGACTCCAGTCTCGTGGCGAACCCCATCTCGCGAAGTTCGAGACGCAGCGCCGCTACGCAACCATGGCTACATCGGACTTCGCACTCCGGCCTACGGTACAGTGCGGTGATGACTGGCCCTACCGACGACAGGCTTGCGGGCATGCAGATCGCGGCGAGCGTGCTCGACCTCATCGGCAACACGCCGCTCGTCCGGTTGAAGCGGATCAGCGAGATGCACGGTATCGACTGTGTCCTCGCGATGAAGATGGAGACTACGAACCCGGGCGGTTCATCGAAAGATCGACCGGCGCTGGAAATGATTCTGGCCGCCGAACGAGAGGGTCTGCTCAAACCAGGCGGGACGATTGTCGAGCCGACCAGCGGCAACACCGGCGTGGGCCTGGCGATCGTGGCTGCGCAGCGCGGCTACGACTGCGTGTTCGTGATGACGGACAAGGTCGCACCGGAGAAGGTGTCGCTGTTGCGCGCATACGGTGCCGAGGTGGTGGTCTGCCCTGTCGCAGTAGCCCCCGAGGACCCGACGAGCTACTACAAGGTCGCAGAGCGTCTGACGGTCGAGCGCAACGCATTTCGACCCAACCAGTATGCAAATCCCAACAACCCGCTCGCCCACGAGAAGACCACCGGTCCCGAACTGTGGCGTCAGACCGATGGTCGCATCACCCACTTCGTTGCCGGGGCAGGGACGTGCGGGACCATCACCGGCACGGCACGATTCCTGAAATCCAAGAACCCCAACATTCGCATTGTGGCAGGCGACCCCGATGCCTCGGTCTTCAGCGGCGGTTCCGGTCGGCCGTATCTGGTGGAAGGCGTCGGAGAGGACTTCTTTCCTGCCGCATGGTCTCCGGATCTGTACGACGAGGTCATTCCGATCAGCGACGAGGAGAGCTTCCGCACGGCCAGGGAGGTCAGCTGCGAGGAGGGGATCCTGATCGGCGGCTCGGGCGGAATGGCGGTCGCAGCGGCAATTAGGGTGGCTCGCCTTGCCAAACCCGATGACGTCGTCGTGGTCCTCAACCCTGACTCGGGCCGCGGATACTTGTCGAGGGTGTTCGACGACACATGGATGGCCAACTTCGGGTTCCTTCGAGAATGCGACGAGTGCGTCGCGTCGGTTCTCGAGACCCGCGGCGACACGCCATCGTTGCTGTACGTCAACCCGTCAACATCGGTGCGAGAGACCATCGAGCTGATGCGACTCAACGGCATCAGCCAAATCCCCGTCTGCAAGAACACGCCTCCCTTCGCAGCGGCCGAAGTTTCAGGGTCGGTCGACGAACTCGATCTGCTCGCAGCCATCTCTCGTGATCCGAAGGTCATCAACATGCCAGTCGCGTCGGTCATGGGGCCGAAACTGCCAACGATCGGCATCGGACAGACAGTGGCTCTTGCGGTCGCGCTGCTCGACTCGGCCAATGCCCTTCTCGTGCTATCGGGCGGGCGACCGCTGAGCGTACTGACACGGACCGATCTTCTGACCTATTTCGAGGTGTTGAGCAATGGGTGACGTCGAGCAGCAGGACCAATGGGGTTTCGAAACCCGGGCTATTCATACCGGCCAGGAACCCGACCCAACCACCGGTGCTGTCGTCACGCCGATCACGCTGAGTTCGACCTTCAAACAGTCGGGCGTCGGGGAGCACAAGGGCTTCGAGTACTCGCGCAGCGGCAACCCGACGCGCTCAGCGCTCGAGGCCTGCGTCGCATCGTTGGAGAACGGTGCGCACGGGCTGGCGTTCGCAAGCGGCCTGGCTGCCGAAGACAACGTGCTGCGGCTGTTCGAACCGGGCGACAGGGTGCTCCTCGGCAACGACGCATACGGCGGCACGTTCCGATTGATCTCGAAAGTGCACACGCAGCTGAAGTGGACAGCGGTCGACCTCCTCGATATCGACAAACTGGCCGCCGACTGGCCGGACGACACTCGCTTGGTCTGGCTGGAGACCCCGACCAACCCGATGTTGCGTTGTTTCGACATCGAGGCCATCTGTGCGCTTGCTCATTCGCATGGGGCGAAAGTGTGCGTCGACAACACCTTCGCCACCCCGTACCTCCAACAACCCCTGTCGCTGGGGGCCGACATCGTCGTGCACTCGGCGACCAAGTACTTGGGCGGTCACAGCGATGTGGTCGGCGGATTCCTGGCACTCGATGACGACGGCCTGAGCCAGCAGTTGCGCTTCACCCAGAACGCGGCCGGCGCGGTGCCCGCCCCGTTCGACTGCTATCTCGTACTCCGTGGCGTCAAGACGCTGGCTGTCCGGATGGAACGGCACTGTTCAAACGCCCGGGCGATGGTCGACCTGCTCGTCAGCCATCCGGCGGTCGATCGGGTGCTGTATCCGCAGCTTCCCGATCATCCCGGGCATGCAGCTGCAGCGCGGCAGATGCTGGACTTTGGAGGCATGGTGAGCTTCACGTTGCGGGCCGGAGAAGATGCTGCACTCCGCGTCGCCGCAGCCACGAAGGTGTTCACCCTCGCCGAGAGTCTGGGCGCAGTCGAAAGTCTTATCGAGCACCCCGGTCGGATGACGCATGCCTCGGCCGCCGGCTCGCCGCTCGAGGTGCCATCGAACCTCATTCGCCTCTCGGTCGGAATCGAATCGTCCTGCGACCTGGTCGCCGACCTCAGCGAGGCGCTGACTCACGCTTGACGAGGCTCTGTTGCGTTGTGGGTGGACGTGGAACTTCTTCCTGTAGGCCGAGAGTGACAGGTTCATGCTTCGACTCGGATCCGCCGTCTGGATCGTGAGGCGAACCTAGGTAGCCTCTCAGTCATGCTGCGGACGACCGAGGACATGGTCGCGTTGTAGCTCGCGGGCGAGTATGGCGACTCGGACACGACGAACTGCTGGTCGCTACGACTCGGCGGAAAGCGGTCGCCCAGCGCCGATCGTGTTCCCCGGTCTACTGTACAGAGATGCATCCGGTCGTGGTCGTGTGTCTAGCGTTGCTGATGCTGGGTATGGGGCTGGCCGTGAAGTGGGGGCGGCTCGATTTCGTGACCCCACCACCGGCCGTGCAGGCGAGCTTCGCGGAGCAGGCCAAGCGTGGACTGTGGTTCTTAGACGTCGGCTTGATTGGAGGCGTGGTTGGCGGGCTCCTCGCTGCGGGCGTCGGCGGTCGACTTGCTATGCGGCTGCTGGCTGCGACGGCTGGCGACAGCGCCCAGGGTCAGATCACCGAAGCCGATGAGGTCGTCGGTGAGATCACGGTCGGAGGCACGATTGGCTTCGTCGTCTTTGGTGGTCTGTTCGCTGGTCTCGTCTCTGCGGTGATCTACCTGCTTTTGCGCAAATGGCTGCCGAATGGCTCGGTCGGTGGACTCGCATTGGGTGGGCTCTTTCTGGTGACGTTGGGCAGCCGCGTCGAGCCTCTCCGGTCGAACAATCCGGATTTCGATCTGGTGTCCCCGGCCTGGCTCGCTGTTTCGGTCTTTGCTGCGCTTGTGTTTCTTCACGCCCTCGTGATTGTCGCGGTCATGGCACGCGTGAGTCGGTCGCTACCGCTGTTTGCGGCGAGGAAAAGCGTGGTGGTGGCGTACCTGCCATTGCTGCTCCTCGTGCCCGCGGTCTTTGTCGGAGGCGTCGTCGTGGTCGCTGTGTTGGCGGGCGCCGCCATATCGACGCTGCCCGCAGTTCGACGCGTCTGGAGCGACGCTCGGTTGATGCTCGGTGGCCGCATCCTCATCGCCGTCGCCGGCCTTGCGTCGCTGCCGAGCTTTGCCACATCAATTGCCGACATCCTTTAGATCTGGAGTGGTGCCGTCTGAACTCGGAGGTTCCGCATCGTCACCGGTTTGCTCGACAGCGCTATCACAGTGTGAGAGCGAAGTACAGGACTCCGTCGGTTGGTGTGTCCACATAGGGTTCAACGGTGATGAACCCTAAAGATTCGTAGAGCCTCTGCGCATGGACCATGGTCGGCAACGTCGTCAACACCAGACGCTCCAACCCAAGCCCGCGGGCAACTCCGATCAATGTCTCCGTGAGCTGTCGACCGAGACCACTGGCGCGCTGCCCCGGAACGACATACAGGCGGCGGATCTCTCCGATCGATCCGGTCACGAGCAACGCAACGACACCGACAGCAACACCATCGCCGTCGAAGGCGAGCAGGATTTTGCTCGGTGATTTGTAGAACGTCCGGAGCTGCACGAGCTCCGTAGCCAAGTCATCGAATCAAGCGCAGATCTCCGCCTCGGACGCGAACTCCGCGACTGCCCGTTGATAGGCCCCGAACAGGCGGCGGGTGAATGCGAAGTGATCGTCGGTCGACGCGAATACGACGGATTCCATCGCGCAATGCTACTGGCCATGTTCGGCGGGTACAGTCGTCCCCGTGGCCACGAAGCCCACTACCAGACGGGCGTTGGCCGCGATTTGTACCGCGGCTCTGTTCGTCGCGGCGCCGTCGGGAGGAGCGGCGAAGGCGGCCAAAGCGTCGACGCCCCCTCCGAACCCGTTCCGAACCGGTCGCACGCTCGTCATTCCCCATGGAGGCGGCGACGGCCTCTTTCCCGAGAATACAATGTACGCGTACGAAAAGACCATGGCCATGGGTGCGGACGTGATCGACGTCGACGTCCGCAAAACCAAGGACGGAGTTCTCATCGCGTTCCACGATCCGACCACGACGCGGATCACGGGCCAGGCCCGAACGGTCAGGGCGTCGACGTTCAGCGAACTCGCGAAGCTCGACGCAGGGTGGTCGTTCGGCAAGGGAAAGAATCATCCGTTCCGCGACAAGCGCATCGGCATTCCGTCGCTCGAGTCGATACTGAAGCGCTTTCCGACCGTTCTACTGTCACTCGATCTGAAGGATGAATCGATCGACATGAATGCGCCCCTGTGTTCGTTGCTCACCAGGTTCCGTCGTACGAACGACGTCTTTGTCGGCTCGAACAGCGACACGCAGATCCTGCAGTTCCGCAAACAGTGTCCAGGAGTTCGGACGAGCGCCACCATGGTCGATGTGTATGCGTCACAAAACGCCCGCGCGAGCAACGATCCGAACTTCGTTCCCGCGGTCTCCGTCGACCAGCCGCCTTACCGATTCGGGGGTCGAACGCTCGTCGACGAGGCGTCACTCGCCTGGGCCCACGCCCACGGGATTGCCATCCTCACGTGGGTGGTCAACGACCCGAAGTCCCTCCGGCACCTCGTCGACATTGGGGTCGACGGCATCTATACCGCCTACCCCGATCGGCTTCTCAAGATCCTCGGACGAACGCCCACACCGAAGTCGTCGTAGTCGATGAACAGCCGGCTCGACCCCGACCGAAAGTGCCGGTCTGAGCGTGCTCGGGTCGCCTGGCGCAGAAGTGCGCATCGGCCGCCGTCATGAGCGATGTGGCGGCCTCCGTGAACGTCGACCCGGCGGGACCGGTGAGGGTGTGGATGGCGTTTACGGCGCCGTGTCGACACCCGCCGTTACGACAGCCGAAGCAGCGGCGGTTCGGAGTGCAAATGCTTTGGCGTCGGCTACCTGGGCGTCATAAAGCCGGCTGAAGACTTGGCGTCCGATCACCATCGCAGCGACAACCGTGATGGCAAAGACGCCGACCCCGATGCTGAACAGCAGGGTCTCACTCACGGACGCCCGGTTTCACCGCTGAGAATCAATGTGCCCGCAGAAAGGATCGACGGAACCCAAAGGCCAACAAACACGCCTTGCATCTCGTGGCCCGAGAACCAAAGCGAGACGGACAGCACCAAAGATATGAAGCTCGCGAAAAGGAAGAGGAGTTTCGCTCGGATCAGGGGGCTCGCGAGGACGAGTTTGAGCACATCCCGCTTGTCAGGAGGTGCCAAGGACTCGTTCACTTCCATGTCGACACCGGTGCGTCGAACGCGTGTTGGGGGGAGCAGTTCTTCACGTGTCGTCGGTGGACGATTGGCGCGGTCACGCTTTCATCCCGATTCGCTCCGACGCGTCCAGTCCATTTCCGATGGCGAAGAATGTGGGTGCCCAGAGACCAACGAAAATGCCGAATCGTTCGGCATGGGGCTCATCGTCGCCTTTCTTGTTGTTCCAGATAGCGATGCTTGCGGCTACAGACGCGAAACCAAGCAGGTAGGCAACATCGGATGTAAGTCCGAGACTTCGGAGGCGAGTGATCATGCATCGACTGTACGTCCGAGTCGATTCCTACCTACTAATCCGTTCCGCCCCAGCGTCGAAACGACAATCTCGGACCATACGACACCTCAGCACCCAACGCGCATTGTGCGCCAGGAGCATGACGAAGCCCTGCGGCACAAGTGTTGGAACGTGTTCTCACAATGATCAGCGCACATATGGACAGCGCTCGTCAGAGAGGGCTCACCGTCAAGTGAACACCGGTCGGCAACCAACCTGGAGTTGGTAACAATCTGCGCGCATATCAACCGAGCCGTTCCCGAGCGGCGGCGAGTTGCTACCGGCTGAGGCGGAGGATGCGGCGGGCGCCGTTGGCGACGACGACGAAGATGAGGGCTCCGGCGACGAGGTCGGGGAGCTCGGAGTCGGTGAGTATGACGCCGATCGCAGCGGCAATGACGACCGCGTTCACCTTGACGTCGTTGGCGGTAAAGATCCAGCTTGCCTGCAGGTGTGCCTCACTGGATCTGACGCTATGCAGCACGACCAGGGTGATGATGTTGCCGGTGAGCGCAAGGGCGGACATCACGATCATCGACGTCGGGTCTGGCAGTTCGGTGTCGACGGCGAAGCGGCGGATTACCTCGATGAGTCCGACCAACGCGAGCCCGAGTTGGAAGTATCCGCTCGCACGGGCGAGTTGCTTCTTGCGGGTGGTTGCGGTGCCGACTGCCGCAATGCTGAGCGCATAAACGGCAGCGTCGGCACCCATGTCGAGGGAGTCAGCGATGAGGCCCATCGAGCGGCTGATCAATCCAACAGTGAGTTCTCCGACGAAGAACCCGGCGTTAACGATCAAGGCGAGGAAGAGCGCTTTTCGTTCTCGACCGGGCTCGGTTGTCGGACCGATCTCGCTGGTGTCGTCGATGTGACGCGCCCCCAGATCAAGGGACCGTAAGGCAGCATCGATGGAGCCGGGGATCGACTGATGCTCGATCACGACGTCGCGTCGGTCGCTGGCGAACTCGATGTGGATGATGCCATCAACGTCGGACAACGCCATGCGGACGAGTTGCTCCTCGGCGGTGCAGTCCATGGCGGCGATGTGGAAGCGGCTGACGGTCATCACGATCTCAGGCGCTGGCGGGCTCGAAGTTCGGACACAAGTCGATGTGCGTGCGGGTAACGGCGAGCAGCCGCCCGGCCGAGAGCAGCACATCGGCTGTTCTCACCTGGACGACTGACGCTGTACGCCGCCGCAGGTGCCGTACCCATCGCCGGGTGGTGAAGTCTTTGGTTTGACTGTTGACCTCGACGCCATCAACAGGTTCGCCTTTCATGTGGGATGCGACGGCATCACGACCGACGTTCCGTTGCGTCATCTGCCCCAAGGTCCGGGGCGTACGTCCAATCGGGCTGCTTGCGCCAGAACGACTCGTCGTAGACCGCCCGACCATCTGCGAGGTCGATCAGCTTGGGTAACGGGAGGCGACGCGGACGGGGGCACCGGCCGAGCTCGAGGTGCTCGGTGAACTCCTCTGCGAACGCTCGCAGGATGCTCGACACGACGACCCGTTCCTCCATCGCGAGGTAACAGCGGCTCCCATCGGTGACATGACCCACCCAACCGTTGATCGCATCCAGATCCCTGGCGTTGCCGACGCCGGTCTCGATGCGTTCGAGGTGCTCGGTGATCGCGCTCGAACCCAGCTTGCACGGCGGACATTGTCCGCACGACTCGATCGACAAGAACCGCGAGAAGCGATACGCGACATCGACCATGCAGGTCGTGTCGTCGTACACAATGAACCCCGCTGACCCCATGCCGCTCCCGATCGCCTGGAACCCCTCGTAGCTCACCGCCACATCGAGATCCGACGCGGTCACAACTGCGTTGGCGACGCCGGAGAACACTGCCTTGACCGACCGTTCTGGGAACAGCCCGCTCCCGACGGCGTCGATCACGTCGCGCAGGGACGTGCCCATCTCGATCTCGCCGACGTCGGGGGCGACCACGTCGCCGACGACGGTCGCAACGATCGTGCCGGGCGACTCGACGGTACCCATCGAACGGAACCACTCGGCCCCACGAGCCAGGATGTGCGCAACGGCGGCGAGGGTTTCGACGTTGTTGACCAGTGTCGGGTTCGAACCACCGCCGCCACTCCCTCCGGTCTGGGTGTCGTGGGACTGCCAACCCAGCTGCGGTGCCGTTGCGAACAACCCGTGCAAGTAGGGGGGCAGCCATCGAGGCAACGGCTCGTTGCCCTCAATTACCTCCAACATCGCCTTCTCCTCACCGAACAGGTACTCCTCCGGCCCGGCCACGATCGTGACTTTGCAGTCGCCACAAAGGCCCGCCGTCTGGAACTCCTGCACGGCGCGTGTGACCGCCTCGATCTCGCGCTGGAAGCTCGCTTTCAGACAGATGAACGCCTCCGTCGCGCGAATCGCGAACGCAGCAATCGCCAATCCCTCCACCAGCTGATACGGATTCGCACGCAACAACGCTCGATCCTTGAACGTGCCCGGCTCCCCCTCGGCCCCATTGCAGACCAAATACCTCCGACCGCCCGTCTGAGCGGCCACGCCCGCCCACTTCTGACCCGTGGGGAACCCACCGCCTCCCCGGCCCCGCAACCCCGACCGCGCCACCAGATCGATCGTGGCGTCCGGACCGAGCTCGTGAGCACGGCGGATACCGGACCCGGCGACGCCCCTCGCGAGGTAGGCATCAATTGACACGATCGGGTCCAGCGGCAGCAGGAACGTGGTCATCTGGGGGTCCTCACCCGGGTGCGGTCGACACGGGAACACCGTCATCGCCACGCCCAGGCTCGTCAGGCTATCGGACCTGTTCCTCTCTTCAGCAGCGAAGAATGAGGGTGGCACGTTGACCCGTCGAGCTGATTCCACCTTTCCGTTACCGGGCGGCCGACCAGGCGGCGCGCGGCGAACGTCGCCAGCGCGACGTCCTTCGCGGTGCGACGGAACCCGATCACCGTCGACACATTGACCTGACACTCGGGTGCAGCGCCCGCCCGAGAGATTCCTTTGACGTGACCTGCCCGAACACCTGCCACTCTGCCTCGTCGACACCTGTGGTTGCGGATCTGCCGGCCAAGTGCCGGCGAAGGTCATCGAATAACACTCTGCGCGCATAGTAATTGATCCGACGCTCTCTCAGTACCGGTGCGCTCAGACCCGGCGTTTTGGGGCAGGGGCCGGGCCGCTGCAAGGCATCAGGTCGGCCCCGTGCGGTCGCCGGTGTCACACGGTGCTTCACACGGTCCGGTCCTAGGTTGCACTGCAGCGGCGAGAGCCGCTCCAACTGTGAAAGGACAGTGCCATGCCAATGATCAATGTGAAGCTCATCAAGGGCGTCTTCAGCGACGCCCAGAAGCACGAGATGATCGAGAAGTTGACCGACACGATGGTTTCGATCGAGGGTGAGAACATGCGCGGAGTGACGTGGGTGATCGTCGAGGAAGTCGCCAGCGGCGATTGGGGTATCGGTGGTCGTCCGTTGTCCACTGCCGATGTCAAGGCGTTGGCTGCTGGCTTGCCTGTCGGCTGACGGAGCAGCTCGTGATGTTGTCGTCGGTTGCGCGTCGGCAGGTGTTCGGCGCCGATGTGATCAGCGAGACCCATGGCCGCGTGCGATCGACGACAATAGGGGTCGAGGGGAAGGACACAACGATCGTGGCTCTCAACATTCGTCTGCTCGGCCTACCGGTCATCGAACGCGAGGGTCAGGTGGTGGCTCCACCGCGGGGCCGAAAGGCGTGGGCTGTGTTGGCCTATGTGGTGCTGCATGACCGGCAGGTTTCGCGCCGTCAGCTCGCAGAGTTGTTGTTCAGCGAGGCCGACGACCCGTTGGGCGCTTTGCGGTGGACGTTCGCGGAGCTGCGCCGCAGCATCGGGTCGCCGGGTGCGTTCCGGGGCGATCCGGTGATGGTCGGACTCAGTGGCGTGACGATCGACGTGGCCTCGATCGGCACGAGTGATCCGTCGGTGTTGCTGTCGCTTCGCGGCGAGCTGCTCGAGGGTTTGAGCGTCGATGGATGCCCCGTCTTCGAGTCGTGGCTCACCGTCGAGCGATATCGGGTGTCAGCAGCGATCGAGGGCCGGTTGCGTCTGGCCGCGATCGGGTTGATCGCCTCCGGACGATTCGACGACGCGATCGCCTTCGCGTCTCAGACGGTCTCTCGGAATGTGTTGGATGAGGCGAATCATGAGCTGCTCGTCCGCTGTCTCGCCGGATCGGGCGATGAGACCGGTGCGGCCCGCCAAGTGGCGGTGTGCGAGGACGTGATGCGTCGCGAGTTCGGTGTCGCGGCGTCGCCGACGTTGAGGGCTGCTGCGCGGTCGCGTGACTCGGGCCGGCGACTCTCGTTGTGCGACCGATCCGAGGTCAACAGCCTGCTGGAGGCGGGTCGCGCTGCGGTCGCTGCGGGGGCGATGGAGGCGGGGCTTAATTGTCTCTATAGCGCGGTCGACAAGGCCGCCAAGGGAACCGATGGTGGATTGCATGGGCGAACGCTCGTCGCTCTTGGTGGCGCGCTGGTCCATGGCGTCCGGGGGCAGGATGGTGAAGGTGCGATCGTGTTGCACGAAGCGGTCCGCGTGGGGAGCTCGGTGGGTGATCACCGAACGGTCACGATTGCGTGTCGAGAACTCGGATTCATCGAGGTCCAAGCCGGGCATCGTCCAACGGCGACTGAGTGGTTGCAACGGGCGACGGATCTCGCCGAGGATGACGATGCCCGTGCGTCGATTCTCGGTGTGCGGGGAATGAACGTGTCCGACGCTGGACAGTATTCCGAGGCGATCAAGCTGCTCAGCGAGTCGGTCGCGCTCGCCGAACGATGCGGCGACCTTCGACAGCAGGCGTGGTCGCTGTCAATTCTCGCTCGGGCTCACATGCTGCGCGACGAGCGCGGCCAGGCCGTTGAGGCTGTTGACCGGTCGCTGGAACTTGTCGACCGTCAGCGATGGGTTGCGTTCCGTCCGTGGCCGCTGGCGTTGAAGGCCGAGCTTGACCTTGTCGGCGGATCTGCCGAATTTGTCACTGAGGAGATCGAGCAGGCGTGGGCGCTGTCATGTCAGCTCGGTGATCCGTGCTGGGAGGGGATGACGGCTCGGGTTCTCGGCTTGCTGTGTGCGCAACGCGGCGACTTTGTTTCGGCGATGACTTGGCTCGATGCTGCACTGCGCCGCTGCGAGTCGGTGTCCGACATGTATCTCTGGGTGAAGGCTTATGTGCTCGACTCGATGATCGAGGTCGCGCTTGCCACGGGCGACGGGGCGCGAGCGCTCCAGCTGACGGGTTCGTTGACCGCGCTCGCCGCGAGATGTGACATGGCCGAGTTCGTCGTGCGGGCACAGCTGCATCGTTGGCGACTCGGGGATGCAGGAGCACTCGAAGCTGCCCGGCTCCTCGCTGCAGATGTCGACAACCCGGCGCTTCACCGGCTCGTCGAGCGCCACCGACGGGAGCAACCATGAACACAACCGAACCTCGCACTGGGCCGCCGAGTGACCGGCCGGCTTGGACGGTGGTCGATCACGGATGGGGGCACCAGTCCACCGACTTTGCGACGTTGAGCGAGCCATCGAACTGCCGCGAATATGTCGCCCTGCATCATCGTCTCGGCGTCGACGCGGGCGACCGATTGCTCGACACCGCCTGCGGGGCCGGGCTCGCCATCGAACTCGCCCGGGCCCGAGGCGCCTCATGTGCCGGTATCGACGCGTCGCACCGTCTCGTCGCCGTTGCCCAGGATCGCAACCCCGGGGCGGATATTCGCGTCGGCGACATCAATGCCTTGCCGTGGGAAGGCGACACCTTCGATGCCGTCACCAGTTTCCGGGGGATCTGGGCAACGACACCCGACGCCGTCGGTGAGGCCTACCGAGTCCTGGTTCCCGGCGGTCGGATCGGCATCACTGTGTGGGGTCACATCAAGAAGTCCGCGGGAGCGTGGGCGCTTGCGCCGCTGTCGATGGCAGCCGCGCCGAAGGTAAGCAATCAGGCGGCCATGGTCGCCCTCGGACGACCCGGAGCGGGTGAGGAACTTCTCGCTCGCTACGGATTCGAGAACATCGAACGCACGACGATTCCGTTCGCGATGGAGTTCGCCGACCCGCAACATTTCGCCCGAGCGATCGCGTCGACCGGGCCAGCCTTCGAAGCAATCGAACATGTTGGCAAGGAAGCTTTCTTCGAGGCAGCAGAAGCTGGCGCCGAGTCACACCTGCGTACCGGGCTCCCCCTTCGAGCCTCGATCGACGTTGTCGGATATACGGCGACGAAACCGCCGACAACTGATAGTGCAAAACGCACGACCTCGACGCACTCGGAACGTGAACAGCGATGAACACCAACGGCCCCGTCGACCAGTCCGACCGGCACTTCCTGCACCAAACCACTGACACAGCTGCGACCGAGACAATCTTCACCGACGACATCCGCGAGATCGGATTCGTGATGAACGCGTCTCGGCTGTGGGCGTTCCAACCCGACACGATGACCGGACTGTTCGACCTGCTGCACGCGACCGCCGTCGCGGGAGGCCTGACGCCGCGCCAACGCGGCGTGTTGGTCACCGCAACCGCATCGACGCTCGGCGACTCGTACTGCTCGATCGCATGGGGATCCAGACTGGCAACAGTCATCGGTGACGACATCGCGGCCGAAGTGCTCCACGGCGACGACACCAACCTGACCGAAACCGAACGCGCCATGGCCCGATGGGCACGATCGATCACCAAGGACTGCACCGCGACGGTCCCCGACGATGTTGACGCTCTCCGACGAACAGGCTTCACCGACGAACAGATCTTTGCGATGACCGTCTTCATCGCGCTGCGCATCGCCTTCTCCACAGTGAACGCGTCACTCGGCGCGCGACCTGACGCGGCCTTTCGCTCCAAGGCTCCCACCTCCGTCCTCGACGCCGTCACATTCGGGCGCCCCATCGAGGAGCAAGCGACTGAACCACCCAGTGCCATCCCGAAATAACCAGTCTCAACAGACTCCTTGAAGACGAGGTAATCATCGCAGCCGCAAACCGCTCGTGCCGACGATGGTACGTGGAGGATCACTCGGGCCCGTCAGGCGGCGTCGGCGCTTCTTCACGATCACCGGCGCGAACGTGATGGCGGTCACGAGGAACATCGATGCTAACCGGACCAACAACGGTCACCACGGGTTTCGTGCTGACCCCGTTACGTGAGTTCTAACCGTTGGGGCCCGCCGGAGTTGACGCAGTACCAGTCCTCGCCGACGCGCGACGACATTCACACCGCCATCGCCGAGCTCCAAGCCAAAGGCGTTGTGGCGAAAACAGATATCGAAGAACAAGGCGTCGGGCTTGATCCGGCGACTGAGCGAGGGTTACGCGAGGACGGCGGTGGCCTCGATCTCGATGAGGAGATCGGGTTCGCCGAGTGCGGCCACGCCGATGAGCGTGATCGGCTTCATCATGTCGATGTCGCCCGATGCCATCGCTCGGAATGCGCCTTCGCCGAGTGCGGCCATCTTGTCCGGCGACCAATCGACGACGTATACGTTCAGTTTCGCAATGTCAGCGAAACGGCCACCGGCCGCCTCGACCGCCGTGGCAACGTTCCGCAACGCCTGTTCGGTCTGAGCGGCAAGGTCGCCGGCGCCGACGGCCGTTCCGTCGGCTGTACGCGCGATCTGTCCGGCAATGAACACCAGACGTGACCCGGTCGCGACTGCGACCTGGCGGTACATATCGGGCGTCGGTAGACCTTCGGGGTTCAACACGTTGACTGGCATTCGGGGCCTCCTGAGCTGGATCCGGAATGGATCCACGAAACGAAGCATAGCATTGCTATGCTTCGATGACAATGCCGAGATCCCCTTCACCTGAAGTCCGTTCGCTGTTGATCGACCGCGCCGCCGCGTTGCTCGCCCAGCGCGAGCCCGTGACGCTCCGTTCCCTCGTGGCGAGTACTGGTGTATCCACGATGGCTGTCTACACCTACTTCGAGGGCATGCCCGGATTATGGGGAGCCGTCCGCCAGGAAGGGTTTCGACGACTCACCGACCGTGTCAGATCGATCGCACCTCACCGAGACCCCGTGCGTCACCTCGCGTCCTTGGGCGTGGCCTACGTCGAACATGCTTTGGCCCACCCAAACCTCTTCCGGGTCATGTTCGACGCGTCGTTCGACCTTCCGGATCCGGTCGCTGCGAACGAGACGTTCAGTCACCTCGTGGCGGCAGCCCGCCGGTCAATCGACGCAGGACGATTCTCGCTCGACAACGACCCGGCCGATATTGCGGTTCGATACTGGGCCGACGGACACGGAATCGTGTCGCTTGCCGTCACCGGTGTCATTTCTGTCGCCGACCTCCGCCGTCACGCGCCGGCAATGGCCGCAGCAGTGTTCATCGACGCCGGCGACGCACCCGAACAGGCACACAAGTCTGTACGTCTCGCATGGGCCATCCCGAAGAGGCGGACCTGACTATGGTCGCCTCCTCAACCGCAGCTGTCATTCCGCGTTCTCGAGCGATCAGGCGCGAATAGCGCGGGAAGTTGTGCGATGGATCCGCACGAAGGAATGACCCGCAGAGCGCCGCCGAGATCGCAATCAGCCAGCCGGTGCGCCGGCGTGGGCGAGCCGCGTCGGTCACCGCGTGGAGGCGTTCAGGACCGTTGCTCCGGCGATCGGAAGCACAAGCTTTGACACCAGTGCTATCTCCTAGCGTCCGGGGAGTTGTCGGGGCGGACAATCCAGTCACCCGAAGAGTCCAGCGAAGAGCCGATAGCCGACTAGTCCCCAAGTCTCCACAGCGCGTGTAGAGCAAACGGCCGCCCATCGGTCCCGACGGCTAGACGACCATGGGGGGCGGAAGAAGATGGCCGGGCGCGCAAGGAAGCCGCCTTTCGTATCAGGTTCGCGAAGAGCGGTTCCATGTCGCCACCACTTGACAGAAGCGTGTTTGGTGACGGCCGCTACTGGGCACCTACGTCACAGGCTCGATCGTTCGAGGAGCGTGCGGCCGAATGGCACGCGGCTCGATGAATCGCCCCATTGATGCCTGGGAGGAACCATGGCTGAGATCACGTTTAGAGGGCATTGCTTCTGGTACGACGAGTGTGGCGAAGGGGACGCGCTCGTTGCGTTGCACCCCGGCCTCGTCGACGCTCGAGCGTACGGCCCGAACATGGAGGCGTGGTCAGAACGATTCCGGGTCTACACACCAGAGCGCCGGGGGCACGGGCACACAGCTGATGTCGACGGTCCCCTCACGTTCATGGATATGGCCGATGACACGATTGGGTTCATCGAATCGGTGATCGGTGGCCCAGTTCGTCTGCTCGGTTGTAGCGACGGCGCGATGGTGGCGTTGCTCGCCGCGGCCAGTCGACCCGACCTCGTTTCTCGCCTCGTCGTCATTGCCGGTCCGGCACATCACAACGGTTGGTATCGCGGCGTCATCGATGGATCGACGGACGCACCCGATTTCATGCACACCATGTATGGCGAGGTATCACCCGATGGTATTGAGCACTTTCCCACGGTTCTTGCGAAGATGGCCGCCGAACACCTTGTCGCACCTACCATGTCGTCAAACGATCTCGCCAAGATCCTCTGCCGGACGCTGATCATGGTGGCCGATGACGACGAGGTACAACTCGAGCACGCAATCGAAATGTACCGGGCCCTCCCAGTCGGCGAGCTGGCCGTCGTTCCGGGAACCTCGCACGGCTTGCTTGTTGAGAAACCAGAACTCTGCAATCGGATCATCATCGAGTTCCTCACGACGGATCCAGTCGAAACGCTTGCCCCATTGCGTCGCCGGGCCACGCCAAGTTCTTCATCGCCGGTTGGCTCCGAGTAGCCACGACCCGTGGACACTACGTCGCATCGAGCCGATCGGACGTGGCGGTCGCCTGTTGCGGACACGGCAGAATCGACTTCCCACGTGTCGCCTCGCGGCTACTTCGGGCCGTGCACCGTGACGGTCCCGCGGGAGCCATCGACGGTGATCATGGCCCCGTCGGCGATCGACGTCGATGCACCGGTTGCGCTCACCACGGCAGGTATGCCGAGCTCGCGCGCCACGATCGCGGCGTGGCTTTGTTGCGCACCAACGTCGACCACGACGCCGGCAGCCGAGAGGAAGAGCGGAGTCCACGCGGGAT
Organism: Acidimicrobiia bacterium; assembly: GCA_031418035.1. Taxonomy (GTDB): domain Bacteria; phylum Actinomycetota; class Acidimicrobiia; order Acidimicrobiales; family JANYDT01; genus JANOYY01. The sequence continues at coordinate 20,153 of JANOWU010000308.1, read as the reverse complement.
CGGTCAGGGGCGCAACAAGAATGTCGCCCGGCTCGATGCCGCGAGGATCCGATGGGTCGGTGATTACCCGGGCCGGGCCCGTAGCGGTGCCGGGACAAACGGCCATGCCCGTGATCACGCGCTCGTTCTCGTCGACGACACGGGTTTCGGCCCGCAGTGGCCACGTTGTTGGATCGATAGGTGGACCTTCGAACCAGAACGGCGGGACCCGAGCCTGGAGGAAGTCACGACGTGCGCGGCGTTGCGCGATCACCGCCTCGAAGGAACGAAGATTCGACAGCACCGGTCGGATTTCTTCGAACCGAAGTAGAAAGAAGTCTGCATGGTCGAATGGCGAACGACGGGCAAGCTCGGCGAGCGCCTCACGTGTAGGCGATGTGGCACGCATGAACGCTGCCTTCGTGGCCTCACGTTGCGCGGAGTACGCAGCCGTGGCCCGCATCGCGCGGTCGAAGATCCCGCGCTTCGCAATGGAAAGCGTTGCGCGCGTGCCTTCCGCGAGCGCCGACCGTTCGGCCGCCAAACGACGACCGGTCGCTGCCGGATCACGATCCGCTGGGGCGTGTCGAAGGCGATCGATCCTCGCGAGCGCAATCGCCGGCGCGCTTCCCCACGTGGGTGATGCAAGCTCCCATTCGTCGGGACCACGTGCGCCATGACGCGTCCGAAACGCATCGAACTCGGCAATGAACGCATTCGCCGACGACGAGGTCTGGCACAAACCCAACCGCGACTGAAGTCGCCGCGCGCGACATTCATTCGATAAGTGTGCTTGGCTTCCCAAGTTTGGCGATAAGAAGCTGACCCAAACGATCGCGCGCTGACTCACGATTCGTTGGTTGGAACACCGCAGCGAATCCCCAGATTTCGACCGAAGCAGTACCTGCCCCGGAACGCCAGGTGGCTGTTATCTTCGGCGGGGGCACCGAGGGCATTGATAAGCGCGCAGACCGTTCGGAACCATCGGAAACAGCCGCACACGTTTCCGGCGATCAAGGGCAGGGGTCAGCCAGGACTATCGCTCCGTTGGAATCCAGACGTACACCCAGTCGTGCGGGGGCCCCACGTCGCTCAGCACGTAGGTCCCGCCGGGTTCAACGATCTCAAGGCGCGGTGGGAACTCTTCAAGGCGACTGAGATTCGACCCACCTTCGCAGCGCACGAAGAGACGGTCGCTAACGTGAGCCGGATACGGCCAGCTCGACTGGTCGTACCAGTCGAAGCTATGTCGAGGTGAATGACCGACAGGCACGGATCGAATAGTACGAGATAGATTTCCATATTCCCGAGCCGTGGTCTTTTGGTGCGCGGGTTTCGACGCTGGGCAGGCCCGATTCCAACGAGCAAACTAGCCACTGACGTTGTTGAGCGCCGTAGCACGGCCGCCACTTGAATGCTGCTGAGAGTTCGAGGGCGTTCTGAGAAAACTGTGTGTGTGTTTAGGGTCCGCGGCCGCTCAGCGAGACCCCCGTGTCAGATTGCTCTCGTCGTTAGTCCGCACCCGTGGGCTCGATAGGAGAACGTCATGTTCAAATTAGGTCGCCTGGCCGCCACCCTCGCTGTCGTCGTCGTTCCGCTAACCCTCGTTTCTGCCAACGCAGCGCAGGCGCAGAACTCCCGAAACACAAAGCCTCCGGCGCCTTCGACCGTTGCTGCACCAACCATCGTCGGGTCGTCGGGCGAGACGCTGGTCCAGTTCTATACGTTCACCCTCCCGAGGAACATTCGGCTTGAGGCGCAAACGGTGTCGAGCCCGAATCCCGTAACTCTCCGGGTCATCGCTGGAATCGTCCAATTGAGCCCGGGTCGCCCTGGTAGCACGTACGTCATCCGGGTCAGGGCGAATGAGTTCTATGACGCTCGGACCTTCGTTCCCACCAACCTCAACTCGGCATGGGTCACCGCGACCTACACGACCCCGGCGCAGTTTGAGATTCCGCCGGCCCCGACCAACTTGCGCGTACTCAGCTCCACGTCCGGCATCACCACGTTGACGTGGGATGCACCGCCGGCGACATCATCGACTCCAGCGGGTACCTACGGCTACCTTGTCAGCGTCAACGGTGCCAATCCGATTCCGGTGTGCGAAATTGGCGCGTACAACTTCTGTGCGCCTCAGACCTACTCGTTCCAGACACCAACTCCGGGAACGTCGGTCCGGCTTCAGGTGCTCGCGATCAACCTGCCAGGAAATTCTTCGGCGCTGAGTGGGCCCTTCGTCGTTACAGGATGACTTGATTTCGGGTTCCAGCACCCGCATCCAATTGCTTCGATGCGGGTGCTCGAGAACAATCAATTCACCGCACGGTGAGCACGGGCCGCATCGAGGATCTCCATACGGCTGTAGCAGCGTGGTCAGCTGTGTAGCCGACGGTAGGGGGCACCCCGGCGAAGGATTCGTCGGGTTGCTGCCGCGCCTTGCACGAGGATGACCTCGCGCTCATTACGCAACACCTATCTTGACGCGGTTCGGGATTCCGGGCGGCGCATGTTGCACCGCTGGGAGGGTGGGGCACAGGGCCTGTTGTTTGTTCACCAGTCGTTCCAGCTCGTCGATTCCCGAAGGGCAACGGACTAGGGCGAATGCGGAACGCTGTGAGTAATGGATCGGTATGAGTGTGGTGGCTCCGAGTAGCACGGCTGCTTGTAGCGCACGCGCTGCGTCCATCACGAGTCGTTTGTGTGCGAACGTGAGCCCGTCGATCGGGAGGATCGCGACGTCGACTCGCGTAGCGTGGTCACGAACGAAGCGTTGGATCTCGTCAACGTTGCGTGCTTCGGTCCCGACGAAGACTGTCGCGGCGGGCGTCGTGATTAGGTAGTGGTTCGTTCGCGAGCCAAACACGTTCGCTCCGAGTACACAGCGCACGGTCATGGTGGCAGACAGCGTTCGCTCGTCGCCCGCAGCAAGGACTTCGACGCGTTCGAATCCGGCTCGGGTTGCGCGGCGTGCCATTCCTGCGGTCGCGCAGTAGACGGGGGTGGCTTGCTGGTCGACTGCTCCTCGTAGCGAAGATAACTGCCAGTGGTCGAATGCGCCGTGACCGCCGAGGATCGCGCGCAGGGGTGGGAGTTGCTCGGGCGTGAGTCCGATCGACTCACGCATCGGGAACAACGCGTGGTTGGCGAAGTAGGGGTCGGTGAGCACAGCGTCGTCGCCGATCTCGATGAGTGCACACGGGTTGATCACTCGGGTAACCGTGACGATGTCAGAAGCAACGAACATTCGTCCTACAATATGAAGGATTATTCGTATTTGTCGATTCGCATTCCGCGTGGAGAGGTCGTAGGAGTGTCACCCGAGTTCCAGCCCCGCAAACTGCCACAACAGGAGCGTTCGAAACTGCTTCGGCGTCGGATTCTTGATGCAAGCGTTCGTGTTCTGCGTGATGAAGGCGCGCTTGGATTCACTACAACGCGAGTCGCGGACGAGGCGGGCGTCAGTGTCGGATCCCTCTACCAGTACTTCCCGAACAAACACGCGCTTGTCATGGCCGTCCACGAAGCCGATCTTGCCGACGGATTGGCGCACATCGAGTCGATTCTTGATCGGAGCGATCGATCGCCCCGTTGGAAGCTGATAGAGATCTCCGTGTGGTTCTTCACCAGTGAGGCCGAAGAAGCTGCACAGTACGGAACCGCGGTTGGCGATATCGACGTGTTTCTCCGGTCGAACGCGGACCTAAACCCGGCACTCCTCGCCGACGGGGCCAAACGAATTGCGCGATTCATTTCGGAATCGTCAACACGCATCTACTCGGCTGCAGAACTCGGATTCGAAGCACGGTTCTTATGGACCACGATCGAGTCGATCGGCAAAGCGGTCGCACGGCAGTCACCGACACCCTCTGCCACAAAACGGTGGGCAACCACCACCGCCATCATGATCGCCGATCACGTACACCTACCCACAGATTGACCAAACAACATCCGAGCAGCCAGCGTCCACGTCTAACCGACACCGGGCTTGTCAAGCTGGCGAAGTGCGACGCCGCAGCCCTGCCGTCGAGGATTCGGTTGAAGTCGTCCGATACGACCTGCGCGCTTAGCAATGCCGCAAGCAATTGCGGCGCTCGGAAACGGCGATATGTGACTCTGGGCCGACGCAGCACCTCTCGGAACGATTCGACGCATGGGAACGTTTCGTCTGATTCCTCGCAGGGTAGATACCTAGTTGCGCTGGCAAAGTGCGAGGAGTTCAATATGGTGAGGCCACCGAGACCTTGCAACGCATGGTCGATTTGCGGCCCAGCCTTGCTGCACTCTCCCGTGTCTCGTACATCCGTCAACTTAACGGTGACCTCGATGGCGCCATGACCGCCATGGGCCAGGCACTGTCAGCGAGTGCCGGCGTGGGCTACGACACGGCGCGCATTGCAACCCTCCTCGGCGAACTCCACCTGTTGCGCGGCGAAATCGATGCAGCAGGTCGATCATTCGACGCCGCTCTCGAACTGTCGCCGGATATGGCCTCCACCGCCCTCGGAAAAGCGAAAGTGCAGGAGGCCACAGGTCAGCGCGACCTTGCGATTCTCACCTTGAAATCGGCCGTCGATCGCTTTCCCGACCCCGCCGCTGCCCGGTTCCTCGGCGAACTCCAGGCACTCGACGGTCAGAACGCCGACGCCCGAACCTCCTTCCAACTCGTGCAGGCCATCCACAAACTTCAGGCCTCCGCCGGCGCAGTCATTGATCTCGAAGTAGCTCTGTTCGAAGCTGACCATGGCTAGCCAAAACTGGCGGTGGAGGCAGGCCGACGCGCCTACGACGCTCGAGCCACTATTTACACGGCCGAAGCTTTGGCCTGGGCGCTGCACCGAGCCGGGGATGACGCGCAAGCCCTTCCACTTGTCGAGGAAGCGACAAGGCTGGGCACTCTCGACCCCGCGCTGCGGGTGCGGGCCGCGGCCATCCTTGCTGCTTCCAATCGTGCTTCTGAAGCGAAGGCGTTGCTTGCCGCGGCAGTAGAGCGGGCCGGGTGGCTGGAGCCCAGCCTTCGCCCCGTCGCCGCCGAAGTGTGCGACAAGCTTGGGCTCGACTTGCCCGCAGCATGGCGGTGATCGGACGTTTCCCGAATGGATTTTCGGTTCGGCTGGGCATAGATCGGAGGCCCGCTATCGCAGTGAACGCCCGAGCCGCAGAGCTCGGAGGACCCGGAACGGCATACCGGACCTCCCGCTCTCCGATGCCGATAGGAGTGCCAGAAGCGCTTCCCGGGGCCGATCGAGATCGAGAGGTCGACACGTGTCACAGTCCAAATGGGCAGCCCGGGATCCGGTCAGCGACCTGAGCTTTCCGCCGTTCGAGTGGCCGAGATAACGGTCAACCATGTCCGCGAGACCGTGCTGATATGGATGTCGTGACCGCCAGGTCCCCGGGCCGTCGAGCATCGAAACGGCGTGTCCGGGTACGGCGCCCTGCCGGGCCAGAGCCAGCATCGCAGCGTCGGACGCGGTGTCTCCGATCGCCAGGCCCGGAGTCCGCCCTGAGCTCGGTGCGCCCGCCGGTGTCAACTCAACCATGAGTCTTCGTAGCCCGCTTCCCTTGTTGATGGAGGCCGCGACGAAGTCGGTCTGGCCCTCTCCGGGGACTACACGGATATGGGGGAAATCGGCGGTCACTGAATCGATGACCTGATCTGGCAGACCATTGGTCGCTCGAGCACCTTTGGTCCAGGCGCGCACGCCGAACCGGTATCGCTCATCGACCACGACACCCGGTACCGAAGCAAGCATGGACCGCAGCGCCGCGAGTTCAGTGCGCGCGTCGGCGGGAACGAGGTCAACAACGGTGTCGCCCGACGCCAGGTAGAGCGCCGATCCGTACTCTGCGACCCCTCCCACGAGTCCGTAGTTCACGCACCGCTCGCGGACGTCGTCGAGGCTGCGCCCGGTGACGAGTACGGGACGGCAACCGTGCATCCGCAGAGCTCGCAGGGCGGAGGCGCTCGATGCGGTGAGTGACGGAAACCCGAGATGGTCAGTTTCGAGTACCCCGTCGATATCCAGTGCGCATACCGGTCCGTCAGCGGGCGCAGCGTCGACGTCGGCGAAGAACACCCGCGCGAAGTACTCCTGAAGTACCCGTGCTCCCGCGCTGCGAGCGGCCGCCGGATCAGCGCGGCGTCGTCGAGCACCCCACAACTGCGCGAGGCGTAGAAGCATCCACCGTTCGGGGCTCACGACATCTCGGGTCCGAGCCGTATATTCCGCCAGCATCGGCCCGGGTAGTACAACGTCGAGGTCCGCCGTCATCGCGCCGGCGAGGTCGAAGACCGGGTCGTAGCTGCTGAGGCCGTGGTGCCAATAGGCCCTGCGCTGCAGCCCAACCGACCGGAGCTGCTCAGGGTTTTCCTGATCAGCGGTGAACCAGTTCTCCAGATCCATGGTGCCGTCGATGACGGTCGGGCAGTGAACCTTCATGAGTTGGCGCACGACTGGATTCACGGCGAAGAGTTGGGCAAACGGCCATGCCCTACCGAACGTGTGACTCACCTCGACGGCAGCGGCTTCCCATGCCGGTCGAGATCCTGCCAAACGGAGGCTCCGGTCGTCGGGAACGCGCAGACAGCGGGAACGATCGGCCGCGTACCCGGCCAGCGCCATGGCCGTGGTCCGGGGCTCGCCGGCAGTGATGACTCGTTGTTCGTCATCAAGCCATTCGCGGTACAGCAGTCCAGAACGCAGTCCGTACATGTGTGGCGCGTACGCGGCCAGTATTCCTGCGACAACCCCGACGTGCTCGCCGTAATACCCGATACCAACGCCCTGCACGGCGACGTTGAGGGTGCGCTCCTCCGAGGAAGACCGGTCGACGACGTGAACGAGATATCTTGTCCGGACGTGGGCCTCGGACCGGCTGAGCGCCCGGTGCTCCAACGCCCGCACCGATTTCACGGTGACCGCGTTCCCGAGGAGCGCGGCGAGATCCGACCCGACCGCCTCAGGGGCCAACCGGGTGTGTACGGACCAGTCTGCCCAGGGCAGGCTCACCTGTCGGTACCCGGCGAGGTGCGTGAGAACCGTGGATGCCTCGGTGAATCGCGGGTACGCGACCGTCACAGATTCTTTCGCGACCCCGAGCCGTTGGAGTTCATCGACGGCACGGGCCAGCGATGAACCCGAGACCGGGGGGTCATCGGTGACTACGAACGCGGCGCCAGCCCGGGCGGCCACCCGGACCAGATCGGCGGCGCGGCCCTGAAAGGGCACCCCGGGCCGCAGCGTGACGGTCGAGACATCGCTGCGACCGCGAGCTCGAAGCACGGCCGCCATAAGCGGCGCGAGATAGCTCCCCGAGGTGCGAACACCCACGACCATCACGGGAACGGGAGTGGCGGAGATGGATTCGTCCACGCGACCCGCCAGGCGACGGATGTCGTCGATCCCGAGATCAAAGGTCTGAAAACAGCTTGGAAGCACCGGGATCGCGCTGCGGACAGCGCGTGGTAACTCGGGCGCAGATGCGGCGAGCGCTACCAATCGTGGTTCCAACTGCGTGTGGCGGAAACCGTCATGGCCTTCGACCACGATGGTCGCCAGGTCCTGCACGATCTCGTCGACTGTCTTACGCCATTCGTTGAGTCCGTGGCGCCCGAGCGCCGCACCGGTGATCCGATGCGACATCTTTGAAACCGGACCCAGCGTGGCTTTTGCGATTGTCCCCGTCACCGAATTGTGCTTCCCGAGATACTCCACCGCGCGGTCGACCACCGAGGCTGAGGCAAGTTGATCGTCCACCGCCTGTTGGATCGCAACGGCCAGAAGAAAGGCATTGAGATACGACGAGGATCCGGTCTCGAGAACCAGACAGTCGACCATTTCCTCGACGGGTCGCAGGAGATCAACCCGCCAGTCAAGTGTCGCATTGGTGTCGACGAACGATGTTCTGGGGTTCATCGCGTCCGCTGAAGGGCCGGATCGTACGACGGCGTTCTCCGTAACGGTCATCAGCTTCCTCCCGGCTCGGCCGAGCGGGCCTCGTTGAATGCCGGGACCGGCGGCGTCCACTCGAGGGAGTTGTTGGAACCATCAGGCAACGTCTCATCCGAGGGAATGGCGGCCGGAGGGTTCGTGGTCCATCGCAGCGTCTCATCTGAAGCAATGGCGACTGGAGGGTTTGTGGACCATTGCAACGTCTCATCCGAGGGAACGGCGACTGGATCGTTCGTGGACCATTGCAGCGCCTCATTGGAAGGGATGGCGATTGGAGGGTTTGTGGACCATTGCAGCACCGCAGCCCACACGCCCGGCTGCGTTGTACTGGCGTATCCGGCGGCAACAAGCGTCTTGCGGAGTGCCCGGTCCCGGATGGTCTCACCGTCGGGCACGACCGCGAAAGCGGCACGACCGATTGCCGTTTGGTCAACCCTTGGGCGGAGCACCCCGACTTCCCCCGAGGGATCGTAGACCGCATCGCGTGCGGTGGTCCGTTCCAGGATGTACGCCATCTGGCGGGTTTGCTGCCGGTTTGAAAGCCTGGCCACCCGAGTGGTCTGGAGACCGGCGAGAAGCAGGACGAGCGCGACGAGACCCAACCGGCTGAGGCGACCTCCAGCCGCCCCTCCTTTCACGGCCCCTGCTTTCACCGCCCCTGCTTTCACGGCGGTGACAGCCCGGTGACTTCGTACCAACAACGCGAAACCCGACTCGGACGAAAACACGAGGCCCGTGATGCTGACTATCGACAGCAGCAGGAGGGGTGGCGCGACCAGACGGAGCGGGAGACCTTCGAGCGAAGCTCCGAGTGCGGCGCCCATGAGGGTCAGCAGCGGTGCGTGGTGCCGTCTGATCCGTTGACGACGCGCGTGGGTGGACCAGGAAGCGGCGATATCGGTAAGGAGCACGCCCATTGCCAACAGAACCAGCGATCCGTAGGCCTTCAGTCCCGGAATCCTTCCCGTGGCCAACGAAACGGGATGTCGGTGCAGCAGGGGAAGGGGAATCGAATAAATATGTGAACATACGATTGTGACGATCAGCATGCTGAGGAGACCGGCGGCGAGCGCGCCGAGCCGGTTGCGGGTTAGGCCACGGATCGTGGGCCATGATCTCGTATCAAATGCGAGCCACAACCCAATTCCAACCGCGGCCCCCAAACCAGTAAGCGAACTTACACCAGCGAGTACCAGGAGCCCTCCGGCCGCAACGAAGTGCCCGCGCAACCGACTCCCCCCGGCCAGGCACAGTCCCGCGGCGAGAAGAAGTGGGGTGGACACCGCGGTGACCCCGGACAGCACGTCCACTCGAAAAATGCTGGACGCTCCCACCAGCGCGGCGAAAACCAGCGGCAGGTTCCGCGCATTCGCAAGGGAACGACCCCACTTTGCCGCGAACACCACGGCGACACCGTACAGACCAAGGGCGACCCATCGCGCTGCCAGAAGGGTGCCGAAGGTGGACCGTCGAAATGGGACAACCGCTTCGAGCAGGAGCGCCATTGCCGACCCCGACACCCCGCCGGGCCGACCAGAAGTACTCCCGGCGCGAATCCACGCAGTCTGAATCGACCCCAATTCCTCGACTCGGTACGGAGTGCGGTAAATCGACCAGACATACAACGCGACGAACCAGCATCCGATCGCCGAGATACCCCAGATCCGCAGCCTGTCCCGGGAGGCACGTTGTTGCAGTTGTGCACCCTTCCCCGACGTCGCCACCATCAGCGCGGCAAACGCCGCTGACGCGGGAATCAACGCTCCCGGCTTCCACCAGCGGGCATAGATGAGGGCCTCGCTGGAAAGGACCAGCCATGCAATGCCGAAGGCAAACGGGACGGCCCCCACCGATCGGATGGCGGCGTCGCGACGGTACGCGTTGACGCGGTAGGTAAGCGCCAGGCCGGGGACCAGAACGAGCACGACAAGCACGGCAATGAAGCGAACCGGAACCGGAGCACCAAACTGAATGCTCGCGACGGCGCCCACGGTGGAAGCAGCCAGACCAGCCGGAACGAGAACGGGCTTCACCGTCACGACTGACCCGCCGCGAGTGTGAAGATGACCGCGTCGCGGTTCTCGAAGGCGATCGAGAATTTCGCCGAAGCACGCAGAGAACGTTCGATCCGGTCGAGCGTGTCGGCCGGAAGCGATCCGCCTAAAGCAAGGTCGGCTTTCTGGCTCCGCGTGATGAGAACATACGCGCGCTTATAGCGAGGTTCGGCCAGCCACTGCGAGAGACGACCGGCCGGGTCCTTGACGAGCGCTCGAATGCTTTCGGGTGGTTCGAGGGCAATCGGCACGTACACGAACCGCTCGTAATTGACGAAGCGCCCCGGATAGTTTCCGGTCCCTTCGACCAGAAGCGTCGGCTCGACGGCGTTGTCGGCGAGGAAGGTGGAAGCGGCGATTTCTTCCTTCGTGAAATGGTAGGCGTTGTCTTTTCCGAAGTGTGCGAGGGCAAACAGCGAGATCAGCACCGCTGACGTGCAGGCGAGTGCGCCGGTGCGAAACCGGCCCGGTCGGGCATCACCCGAGGGGAGCAGGGCCGACGAAGCGAACAGTGCAACAAAGGGGACCGAAAACAGAAAGGAGCGAAAGAGGATCTCGCCCCCGAATTCGTTTGCGACGACGAGCAGTCCCGGAGCGCCCATCATCAACACGGCGGTGTGGTCGCGACACCCGCGTCGAAAACGGACGACGACGCCGACGATTGCCAACACGGCCATGAGCACGACGATCGCACGGCCGGCAAGCGACACGAGTTGCTGCCCGCCTCCAATTGCGCTGGTGTTGCGCAGGGTTGCGCCGGCATTCTCAACCGGCGCACCAAACGATTCCAGAAGCGACCGCGCCTGCTTTCGGGTGAACACGCGGGCCGGGCCGACCAGCCACAGCACCTGACCCGCAACCGCAAGCACGGCCAACCAGATCCCACGGATGCGTCGGGTCAGGATGAGTAGACCAAGAACCGCGAGCATCAGCGCCGGTGTCAGCTGATGGCTGGAGATCACGGTCATCATCAACGCAAGGATGGCGAGCCCGACGACGCCGAGACGGCGACCGCGAGGCTCGTGATCACGTTGCTCGCCATCACGTCGGAAGTGGAGAAACAGCAAAGCGATAATGACGAGGTAGAGGAAATACGCCATGGCCTGCGGGGCGAAATAGTCCTGACCGACCCAGTTCGCCAGAAAGAACAGCCATACCGCGGTCCACACGACGCGTCGGTCGGGGATGAGTGTCGGGAGCAGAAGAAGCAGTGCAGCCATGGTCAACAGGTTCACGGCTACGGGCGCCCAGAGGGCCAAGACGATCGCGTTCTTGACGCCAACGAGGTCTACGAGCGAAGCGTTGGCACTGAAGAATCCGGGCCAGTTGTGGTAAACGTCGAGTGCCCCGATGTCTGGTTTCACCGAGCCGTACCGTTCGATGTAGTCGACGATGCCGATGTGCTTCCAGGCCCACGAATACCGCAGCGTCTGATACGCGACAGGAGTAGCGCCGTGGATCATCACGATGTAGCCGATCAACAGGGTCGCGAGACGCCGTTCACGGAGCACCGGCCTGGTCACGGCGAAGACGAAACACCCGGCCACGACCCCGACGGCCAACCAGGCAAACGGAGAAACAATCGACAGCAGGCCGAGATCGGTCATCTTCCGGGGATCGGCGTGTCGAAGCCCGAGGAACCAGAGGGCCGAAACGGCCATGACTGTTAGCACGGTCGAAAGGCCAACGATCGGCTTGGCGACCGAACGCACGACCGAAACCACGACCGAACGGACGCCCGTGAGCACGGGCGTCACACCGGTTTCGGTCCCGAGCGGAATGGCGGACGCATCGCCCGGCTGCTGCGACACAGCGGTCGCAAACCCCAGGCCGTCGACAACGGCCAGCACGTTCGGACGCAACCAACGGCGGTTGCGTGCGTACCGGTCACACTTCGTCAGGTTCGAGGCGATGTGTCCGAGCCACGCGAGGAGCACAAGATGACGGACCGATAGTGACTGGCGTCCGTAGACCGCCGACGTAAACAACGCCGACTCCTCCGGATCGAGTTCACCACCGTTGGCGATGTCGAGAACCAGCTGGCCAAGTTCGTCACCGGATCGTTCGCGGCGTACCGCGAGAACGAACGTGGCGGCATCGACACCCGGAAGGCCGTCCGGTGTGGAGCACTCCCAGTCGACCAGACCGGTGACTTCGGTCCCGGCGTCGTCGAGAAGCACGTTGCCGGGCGTGAGGTCGCCGTGGATTCTGGCAACGACCAAGCCCGTCGAACGCAGCGCCTCGCACAGTTCGGCGGCGAGAAGGTCCGTGTTCACGGGGAACCGTTCCGACCTATCGCCAACCGCTGCGTGGATCAACGCCAGTGGACCATGGACCCACTGATCGAGAAGCCGATCATCGACAACGATGCGGTGTGCGGTCGGCCGGTGGAGGTTCGACATGAGCGAACGTACGGCCCGAAACGCCGCCGGTCGCCGTTCAGGGTCGTGAAGGGTGCCGCTCGACGAGGTACCGGGAACGCAGCTTTCGACGACGTAGCGTTCCCCGTTCTGCTCTCCCTCGGCAAGAACGTGCGGAAACACGTCCACGAATGACTGCAGCGTTCGATCGGCTTCGAGGGTCTTTAGCGTTCGGGTATGGACGGCTAGGGCTCGCATGGCCTTCTGTCGGCGGGCGATCTTCACCACAACGGGACCAGGTCCGTCAGAGGGAGCAGGGCCGTCAAATCCGACGAGTTCGGCAACGGCAACATCGTTCACGGCCGACAACAAACGGGCACTGGCGGTGCCGCTGAGCGACAAACCGAGTCCGGCCACGCGTTCCGTCAACCCGACCGCGGCACGGACGCGACGGGCGGAGCCGAAGATCTCACCGAGCGTCGCGACGAATCGTGCTTTCCATAGCTGGTGGTCACGAAGCAACGTAACAACCAGTAGGCAGGCCGCTACGAGACTCTGGCCGATGGCCACTCCGGCCCCAACGCCCGTCAGCCCGAACCGACCCTCCAACAAGATGCTCAGCCCGACGCAAGCCACAAAGATCGCGGCGTGGCCACCGATGACGACGCGCATGGACTTACGCACCCGGGCCCCACTCAGGACGAGAGAGGTTGCGGTGTACGGGATGGCCGACAGTGCCAGAAGACGCAGGAGCGACGTGGCGTTGCGCTCGTACTCCTTCCCGAATATGCGCAGCAGATACGGGGCCGCGGCGATGACCGCCGCAGTTGCAGGAAGGACCAGTCCGAACGCCTGACGAACCGCACGCTTTTTGAGGTCAGCCAGTCGGCCGGGTTCCCGGGCGGCTTCTGCTACCAGAGCCGCGCCGATGCATCCGCTCATCACGTAGAGCCCGTAGGCGATCTGTGCCGCGAGGTAGTAGAACGCAGCAGCGGATGGCCCCGCCCGCCCGAGGACGATCAGGGGCAGACCGTCAATCGTCGCCATCCAAAACAGCGTGGCGACATGGTCGGCCAACGAAAACCGCAAGACCCCACCAAAAGCCGTTGGCGGAGCGAAGACCGGGCGGGCGACATGCCCAGGCAGCAGGCGGCGGACAATGGCCACGTTCACGACCACAACCAGCACGACCGTGGGCACGCCCCAAGACAGAAAGATGCCCCACTGCGCCGAGACGTTGACCAGCGCAACCAGTGCAGCGATTTTCACCAGCGAGAACGCTGTGTTCTCGAGCGGTACCCAGCCGGCTTTCCCGATTCCAACCAGAATGCTGTCCTGGAGTACGAAGATCGCCCATGCCATCAGTGTCGCGAGGAACACCGCGACCGAGACTCTGCTGGCCCGGAGAAATCCGAGTTGCGGCGACCAGACGTGCACTCCGGCCAGGAACACCACGCCGGCAATCGCCGCGCCGCCCGCCGCGAGCGCATAGCTGCGCCACATGAGCGAACGGGAGTTGCGACCCGCCGTCGGCATGAACCGGAGCAGGCCGTTCTTGAATCCGAGGTTCGCGATACCGGCGACCAGGGTGGTCGCCGCAACAAGCGCTGAGCCGATGCCCACCGCTTCGGTGTCGTAGCGGCGGGCTGCAACGAACCAATACAGGGCGCCGAGCCCAGAAGTAGCAAGTGAACTTATGATGAGGGCGTATCCGGAGCGCACGACAGGCGCTCGGAGGTGGTTGCGGAGTCGCGCGGGAGCGAAGGAGATCACCGTCATCGGGGGTAGTCCCAGACCCGTAGATAATCGATCGCGAACGTGGACGGGAACGGGGTCCTGGAAGTGGGCGGACCCGGCCAGTCGCCGCCGACAGCGAGGTTCGCGACGATGTACATCGGCTCCGACGGAACTTCGTCGCCGACGACATGCCAGGCTTCGCGCCCGTCCACCAGCCACCGCAGCGAGCGTGGTTGCCAGTCGAGCGCAAACGTATGCCAACCAACGGAAAGGTCCGGTCCGGTCCAGCGCTCACCCGAGGATTGTCTGTCCCCGTTCGCATCGATCGTGTGGAGGTGCATCGACATCGCCTTCGTCTGCGAACCTCGGATTTCAAAGATGTCGATCTCGGGACGCGAACGGTTGGTACTCGGGAGGAGCCAGAGGGCAGGCCATAGCCCGGCCCCGCGGGGAATGCTGACGCGCGCTTCCAGGTAGCCGTAGCGGAACGCGAACTTCGCGGCGGATCCCTTTTCACGTACCGCGCCGGTGGTCACCATGCCCGATCGGTACTCGTAACGCTTGCCATCCGAACCTTTCACCGCGGATCGCACTGCGGTGAGGCGCAAGGACCCGCCGACCTGCTTCACCTGCTGGGGCGTGTACCACTCAAGTTCGTTGTTCCCGGCAATCGTGCACCCGGTCGGACCCCACCAGTGGCAGAAATTCCAGCGCGACGTATCCACGCGCGAAGCATTGAACTCGTCGGCAAAAGCCGGCGCACCACGCGACGCTGGGGAACCGGTCATTCCCGAGGCGCTCGAGTAGTCGTAGGGATGCAGAGCGATGGAGGACGCAAGCAGAGTCATCGCAACGACAATCCGCCGCGATCGGTGCATGAAGCGCATGTCAGTCCTTGAACCGGATCGCCCGTTTGACGACGCCCCGAACGAACCGGTCGGCCCGGGTCACCGGAAAACGTTCGAGCCGATAATCCGCGTAGTCGTAGCCCACCGCAGCGAAACGCTCCTTGAAATCGGACAGGCGTGCGGAGGTCCCCGTTTCCCCGAGGTGGTACCACTGGGCGCCGCGTCGAGCCGATTCGCAGATGCCCAACCAGGTCAGGAGATACGTGGGGTCGGACCCGTTGATGAGTTCACGGTCAAACGCGCTTCGTGTCTCATGACCGTTCGGGCCGCAAAGTACGACGGCCGCTCCGACGGGCTGGCCGTTCAGCCGCGCCACGTAGACCCGACATTGTGGACCAAGCACGCGTGCGATGGTGATCCACTTGGTGAGCCCGTCGCGGTGCTCCGCCCGAAATTTGGCAAGGGCCAATGGTTCGTGCTGCTGAGCGGCCCATCGCTCGACCGATTTGAGGTGGAGCCCGTAGTACTCGCGGACGAGGTTTTCGCCGTGGCCCTCCTCGATTTCCAGCCCGGCTTTTTCGCCTTTGCGCACGCCTCGTCGGGCGGCTTTGGAGAACCTCCGCCAAACGTCATCCGCTCCTTCGCGGAGGTCGATAACGTGAGCACGGCGGTACAACGCAACCGCACTCGCCGGCGCTCCATGGTGATACTCGATGCCGTCGAGCGGATTCGGCCGTATCTGGACCCGTGAGGCACCACTTTGCCGGAGCTCGGCGAAGACTGCCTCAACGACTGATGAGTCGACTCCAGGTCCGACCAATCCTCCGATTCCCCAGCCATTGGGAAAGCCCTGGTCCCCGAGAACGGCTCCGGCGACGCCCCTGCGACGAGCGAGGGGCAGTACGAAGCGCCGCCCGTCGTCGAATTCATACATTCGGCTCCGGTCGAGGAACGCGCCGGTTTCTACCATCGCGGTCGTCCACAGCGGGGTCTGCGTCACAAGAGCCCGGCTGTCGGAATCGACAACTGCCTGCCACGCATCATGCGGTGCCGGGGACACAACATTCGTCACCGACGCGATGGACGGCGAATGTGATGTGGTCGTGATAGCCATCGCTGGAACGGTTGTACTGACGGAATTCAACGGACGCCTCTTCCTGCCAGCCTGCGAACTTTTCGGTATGTCCGCCACGCGCGTTTCGCGCATTGGCCTCCCACTGTTCGAACCGGCTGCGGTCGGTCGACCCGTCGAAGAAGCTGGGCCAGGCCTTCACCGGTGAGCGTCGAAGGAATCGTTAAACGCGATCGGGCGAACCGGTCATCGGTGTCACTGCTCACCCTGTTCCGCACGGCGCACGCGTTGTCGAACCCGGCAGCGATCACCGCGGCGCGGGTCCGGTTTGCGTGGTATCCGAACGGGTATGCGAACGAGTCAATTCCCAAGCCGAGGCCGTCGCGCAGGATGGCACGTGACTCGATGATCTCGCGTGAGGCCTGTTGTGTGGGGACGACATCGAGTTCCGGGTGGGTGACGGAATGCGCGCCGATCTCCCACCCTGCGGCGTTGAGGTCGCGGAGCTGTTGCCATGAAGCCATCGGCCGACGCCCACCGGAACCGAGCCAGTCACAACTGGATCCGACGGTGCTACTCGCAACGTATAGCGTCGCAGGGAGGTGGTGGTCGGCGAGAACCCCGGCGGCTTCCTCGGCGTTGTCGGCAAACCCGTCGTCGAACGTGATCGCGAGTGTGCGCGCGTCGCCGAGCCTTCCCTCGTCAATGCGACGGTTGAGTTCGGTGATGGTCAAGACCCGCCAGCCTTGATCGGTGATCACCGCTGCATGCTCGGCCAACATCGACGGTCGGAGGGTGTAGTCAGAAAGGGCCGGCGACGCCTGGTCGGAGACCGAGTGGTACAGCAGGATCGGTACGGGGGTCACGTCGATCCTCCGGGCAATGCTCGACTCGTCGCCCAACGCGACCGCGCATACGCCAGCGGACCGCGTAGCGTTGCGATCCGTTCCCGGCGTTGCAGTACGCGGAACCGGGAGTCATAGTCGGATCCCTCAGGTCCGGGTTGCCGGTCACGCATCAGGTATAGATGTCGGATGCCACTTCCCAGTCGGAGGGCGAGGGGGAAAACGCGGGTCGGTCGGTCGACGACGACTTTCGTGAGAAACGCGCCAAGCCCGACGCCGTATCCGGAAACCTGCCGTTCGAGTTGTTCGAACGTACGATGGTGGAAATGGTGGACGAGCGCCGCTGGCTCGTACACCAGCGAATAGCCACGAACAATGGCCTCGAAGAACGCCGCCAGATCGTCACCGCCGCGGGCTTTGCTGCCGGCGCCGAGTGCGGGGTCGAAACCTCCGATTTCCCGGAGAAACGAGGTGCGAAACGACATGTTCGCGCCTGACCCCAGCGACCCGGCGACGTAGGGGAACAGCGGGTTGGCGGGGCGGTGCTCGCCCAAATCGAATGTCGTCCGGTGTTCGCCTTTGTGGAAACCGAGATGCTGCTCGGCCCAGCGCTGTGCCGGTGTGTCGAGTTCTGCGGCACGGATTGCGCCCGTCACGCAAACCACCTGATCAGTCGTTGCGAACGCGTTCATGATGTGCGTGAGCCAACGCGGGTCGACCACCACGTCGTCGTCGGTGATCGCCACGTACGGCGACGCCACAACGCGGAGGCCGGTGTTGTGAGCCCGGGCCAGACCGGCGATCGGTTCGTGGACGAACCGCACTCTGTCGTCGCTCCCGAACACTGTCGTGATGAGCAGTTCCGTGTCGGTGCAGTCGCGAGCGTTGTCGACGACGACGATCTCGAAGGACGAATACTCCGAGGCCAGTACCGACCGGATGGCGCGCTCAAGCGACACGGGTCGGTTTCGGGTTGCGATGAGGACGGAAACTTCTGTTGCCACGCTCGACTACCCCCGAACCGGCCAGGCAAAGCCGAGTCCGGTGGTGCAGAGCCCTCCGGCCAGTGCTGCGGCCCGGGCGACTCCGGACCATTCCAGGCGAACAGTCGCCCGGGCGCCCGTGGTGACCGACCGCCGTAGAGCCTCTATGGCGAAGCGGCGTTCCGGGCCGAGTGACGCGCCTCCGAGTCGGCGGCTGATGCGGGCTTTTGACCGTCCTTCGGACCAGCAACGACGCACGAAGTACCGGGCCGTCAGACGCCGGTCATCAACGTGATGGAGAACGGTGGCCCGGGGTTCGTACAGGACGCGGGCCCCGCTCTTGCGCAGTCGTATACAAAGTTCAGTCTCTTCGCAGCCGGCGGCGTTCGATCCGACCCGGCCGAGGGCCGGGTCAAAGCCTTCGGTCTCAACGAGAGCAACACGCCGGAAGGCCATACAGCAGCCGATGACGTTGCGTACTTCGGTGAGCGCGTCGGGCAACCCGGTCCATGAACAGCCGACGACCCAGTTGTACTCGTGCGGCCACCAGGCCGGAAAGCGGTCGGGTCGCGCCGGCATAGCGCGACCTCCAACCGCCACCACCGACTCGTCGGAAAACGGCGCGCTGAGATGTCCGATCCACCCGGGGATCACTTCGGCGTCATCATCGATGAACGCCACGATCGTGGCGTCGGTGGACGCGATCCCCGTGTTGCGTGCACCTGACAGCCCGGACTGGTTCGAGTTGGCGATCACACGGACCCGGGCGGGCCCGCTTGGCGTGGCGAGATGCTCGAGGGCTTTGGTGAGGAGTTCGTGGTTGTGGTCGATGACGACAACGACGTCGTCAGGTCGCTCGGCAACTGCCGACGACACGGCCGACCGGAGGAGTTCCCATCGATCTAACGTGTGTGCACATATTATTACGGATATCGACGGGTTCCCATCTGTCGAACTTTCCGTCACCACGGTTTCGCCAACTCCGAGATGATCGTCCGGAAGATGCGGATCCCGTCCCTCGTTGCATGTAGGTTGCTCGATCCCGAGATGCGACTTGATTCGTAGCTGGCGACTTCAGCGACGCGCAGTCCTCGCCCCGCTGCACGGATGCACAGCAGCGTCTCGATTTCGAAGCCACGGCAATCGGGCGTAAGTACATTCAGGTGGTGCCGCCAGAACGCTATGTAGCCATAGCAAAGGTCGGTGTAGTTCGTCCGCCAAAACGTGTTGACCAGACCGGTCAGCGCGCGGTTTCCGAGTGACCGGAACGGTGTCAGGTCCTGCGAGCCTCCGCCTTGCACGTACCGGGTTCCCTTAACGAAATCGGCGCCCGTTCGCAAGGCTGACAGAAAACGCGGGATTTCGCACGGGTCAGTTGATCCGTCGGCATCGATCATGGCGATCACGTCCCCCGTTGCCGCACGAAATCCTGCGCCCAGCGCGTCGCCCTTCCCCTTCCCGGTTTGGTGGACGATCCGAATGTCGGGCAGCAATAGTTGGGCAACCTCGATCGTATTGTCGGTCGATCCCCCGTCGACCAGGATGACCTCATGCACCCAGAGCGGAATGCGGGGGAGTACCGACGGAAGGTTTCCCGCCTCGTTCATCGCCGGGATAACAATGCTGACCGACGGGGTCCGGCTGCCCGGCATTTGGCCGGAAGACGTGTTATCTACCGAGACGAGCGTCGGCCCACCCTTCCTGGAATCGGTCTGCAACGCCGTTATAAACATCTGCTCTCCTTTGTCGGCCCAACACCTCACCAGTGCTGCGACCGACGCCGGAAATACAAACCTCCGAAACCACCGCTTAGGGAATTCCCCTCGCCCGCTACTTCACCCGATCAAGGCTTGCTGCGACGTCGATGAGACCGCCGCCCGCCGCCAACTCTGCCGGTCGGTCAAGCTTGCGTGATGTTGTCCGGATGAACTCAAGGATTTTTGTGCCCTTCTCCCGAGGGGCAGCACTGCGGAGCAACGCCGCCTGCCCGCTTACGAATGGGGCAGCAGCTGACGTTCCGCTCCAGGTCGAGAAACCCCCGGGCGTGGTGCTCACGATGTATTCGCCCGGTGCCACGACATCGACCCACTTCCCGAAGTTCGAGAAGCTGCTGAGTTGTCGGGTCCCGGTCCGAGCAGCGCCCACCGAAATCACGCCGGAGTCGGCTGCGGGGAAAAACGGCGAACGTGAGGCATCGTTGCCCGCTGCAGCTACGAGTAGCACTCCCGCCTCCCTGGCTTCCTTTATGGCCGCAGCCAGAGCCGGAGAATTGATCTTGGACCCCATTCCGAAGCTCATGTTTATGACGCCAACTCCTGCC